>CP070803.1:469708-530505 GCA_020343615.1 Candidatus Woesearchaeota archaeon
AAAATTACTGAGACTCATCCTCTCTTTAGCGTTTTCTATAAGATAGTCGATTTTCTTGTCTAAGGCAGAAATTAGGTCCTTAATTTCCTTAATTTCGCCATCGTGCGTAGATATATCTTTTTTTACCTTAGAAAAACTTTCTCTTAAGGATTGTCTCAATTCTTCTAAATCTTCCATATTTTGTCTCAAATATTGTCTCAAATAAAAAGTTTATTATACTTAACTCAACACTTAACCAACATGAAAACTCCTAAATTATGTGTATATTGTAAAGGATCAAGACACTTATGTGGCCATGCCCCTTGCCCTTTATTAGCAAGATATAGGATTATGCCGACGATAAACAAAGCAATAAAAAAAGAGTTTTTCGGCCCATCGCCATCTATTTTTATAGGATATTCAGGTTATCCTAACGTAGCAATAGGACCTATGGCTAGCTTAGAGGAAAAGCCGCAAGTAGATGATCCTTCTCAGTGGTTTGGTCAGAATTATTCAGATATAATCAAAGCAAGGAGCTTAAATCTCAGGTCTAAACACAAAGAAAGCGTAAGATCGTACTCTAAATTAGTACAGATGGTCCAAGAAATAGCCTTGGCTACAAAACCAACGGACGTAGAGCTACATTTTAAGAACAAACCCACGTATAAAGTGAGCTTTTCAAATATAACTCAGCCAGAAGGTCCAGTAGCTGATTTAAGGAAGGCCTATTTAACAGGAAATGTCAGAGTGGCAAGACATGTTGACAGGATAGTGTCAGACGAGTTAAAAGCTGCACAATCTGCTAATTTATTGTACAATAGAGGCGAAGATGTGTACAAAATCAACACAATTCTGAGTTCAGGAATCCTAGGTGTAAAAGACAAAAGAATGGTTCCTACGAGATGGTCTATTACAGCTACGGATGATATAATTGCTAAAGAATTACTGAAAAAAGTAAGGGATTTTCCAAGTATAAATGAATATCTAGTATTTAAATCAAATTACCTGGACAATAAATTCATTATTTTAATGATTCCTGGAAACTGGGAATATGAGAATTTTGAAGCGTGGCATCCTGGTTCAACATGGTATCAGGGTAAATATTCAGAGCCGATAATAATAGAGGAATATGAGCCATTCAAGGGAAGAACAGCTTATGCTGATAAAGAAGCAGGCGGTTATTACGCAGCAAGATTAGCTACTATAGAAGCCTTGCATAACATGAAAAGACAAGCTAGAGTTGTTGTTTTCAGAGAAATCAGCTCAGGCTACACAATCCCGATGGGCGTATGGGTTGTAAGAGAAACAGCTAGAAATGCTTTCAAAACTGACCCTCAAAAATTCAATAATCTGGATTCAGCTTTAAAATACATTGGAACACAACTGAAGAATCCTCTAGATGCATATATAACCCAAAGTAATATTCTAAAACAAAAAAGATTAAGTGATTTCTTTAACTAGCTTTAGTTTTTAAATAATTAGAAAGATCTTTAGCGTTTTCTCGTAAAATTTTTAATGTTGGATACGTACCGTTATAATTTATAGGTTTTAATCTATAAGCAAACGTTTCTTTACCTAAAACTGGCTCATAAAAAAGAAGATATTCCTTTCTTAATTCCCATTTAACGTTGGAATTCTTATTCCATTCAGAGATATATTTTATGAGTTGAGAGAGATCTTGAGCATCATGAACATCAACCCAAGGGTAAGGACGTCCATGAGATTTATGGCCCTCGCATGATAGAGTAGGTTCTAGACCTAATTTTAATATAGACCTTACTAGAGGTTTTATTTTATCATCTATACCTCTTCCTAAACCATCTGTAACTTTGTTTAGATTCATTTTTGAGTAATCTTAATTTAGATTGATATATAAATCTTATGAAGAAGGATTAGACATCCTTCCTATAAATAAAATATTTCCAGTTTCTCTGTCTTGTATTATGAATATAAACGGATGATCTGCTCTGAAAACTTTTTGTTCTATAGGGAGAGAAGTAAGTGCCATTCCCACGCCAGTTGCTGCAGCAGCTTCTGTGCCTTCTTCATTAACTTCAACAAATGCCTGGTGTATTACAAAATCAATGAATAACATTCTTGTTCCATCCATTCCAGAGAAGTCTGCATTTTCTGAAAAAGCAACAGTCATCCCCATTTTCTTAAGATCGTTTGACATAAAATACTTAGTTTCAAAGGTAAATTTAGGAATGTAGATATCTACTCTTTGATTCTCCAACATGTTTTTCCATTTATTTAGGTTTTCAACAGTAAACTCGTTCTCTATTGAAGCTAAATCATCTTTCGGAAGAAGGATTAACATGGATAAGTCATTACCATCGTAAGGAAGCTCAAGAACCTGTAATTTATCTGTTTCAGCGTAACTGAATTTAGCTTCTTCTCCAGTCAAACGCATCATTTCAGCTTTTACACTACCTTCACTTGTTGTAAAGTCCTCTTCTCTAGTGTTTTTCTCATCGAATTGTTTAACCCAAGTTCCCTTGAAGTAAATAGCATTAGTAAGAACTAAACGAGTCATATCATGAAGAAAACCTTTAGGAATCAGATTCTTTATTTTATCATTTGTTTGCTCTTCTACCCATTTATTTATCGTCTGCCTTGAATTTTCAGTGTCTTCTACGAAGTCAAGGTTAGTGACTTTTCCCCCATAATATGTCTCCATAGTTTTTAGGTAACTTTCTAAAAAAGTATAATCCTTTTGAGCCCATAAAGCATTGGCAGTGCTTAAGGCATAACTTTTATTCTCTTTGTTTATTTCATTGTAGATTCTTGCAAAAGAAGGCCTTCTAGCGTCATTATCTTCTGGGAAATGAAAAACATCTACAATTTCTTCTGCAGTTTGACCTTTGGCTCCTTCATAAACCATTGCTAAAGCTGTTGAAATGCTGTATGGAGAAAAGAATATGTTTCCTCCATCGTCTTTGATTTCAGAATAATACTCTAATGCGAATAAATTATTAGCTTCTACAATACTTTCTACGCTTCCGACAGTTGCTCCAATATCACTAAGCCTGCTTGTTCCAGTTCCAGAACCTATATCTCCTGTGCCTACTTCAAAATTTGTAAGATATAGAACACAGCTTAGAACAATAGCGAATATTACTATACCTATAAGGATTATATTTTTATCTTCCATTCTAATTGTTAACAAAAAAGTCCAAATATATAAAATTAATTGAATCAAAAAATATCTTCTAGTTGGTCCACAACATCTAGAATAACTTTAAATTCTTCAGAAATGCCTTTTCTGAGGACTCTTTTATCAGGATACCTACCATCAATCATCTGATCCTTAACTTCAGCACACCATTGTTTTAACGAAGGCTTTGTTTTTTCTATCCCCTTTAGAAAATCTGAGTAATTTATTTTACTATTTTCACTATTATTTCTCTTTCTTTCATAAGCAAGCAATCCAGCATCCTTGCATATTTTTTCAAGGTCAGCACCAGAGTAACCCTTAGTTAAGCCAGCAAGTTTATTGAAATCAATCTCATTGTCTATTTCCCTACCTTTAGTGTGTATTTCAAGAATCTTAGCCCTTGCTTCCAAATCAGGAGGAGGAACAAATATCAACTCCTCAAATCTCCCAGGTCTGACAAATGCAGAATCAATATTCCAAGGATGATTTGTTGCTCCTATGACTAATATTGTTTTATCAGTAATATCGTCAAAATCAGACTTAAATTCATTAGCTAGGTCTTTTCTATGACCAGATAGGTCCTTTCCTCTAGTACCTGCTAATGAATCAACTTCGTCGAAAAATATTATTGCTGGTTGGTTTTTAGCAGCATTTTCAAACAAATTCCGCATATTTTGTTCTGAATTACCAACATACATGTTTTTTATGTCACTTTGATCTACTTTGTAGAATTTTACAGAGCTTCCTGATTTGTTAGCTTCTCCAGCTGCAGCTTTAGCAAGAAGAGTTTTTCCACATCCTGGAGGACCATACATTATGACTCCTCTACATCCACCGCCAACATATTTACGATAATCTTCAGGATCAGTTACAGGCCAGATTATTTTCTTCTCAATATCTTTCTTTATGCTTTGCATGCCAGCAACATCTTCAAAAGTCTTAGAAGGAATATCAAAAGCTGTTATATCTTTAATCTCCTTTTTACTGTTACTCTTACCTTTGCTTACCGTAGCTTCTTTTTTTGCAGGATTATAATATCTAGCCAGGTCTATATTATTTCTAATAAAGTCCTCTAAGTATTCTTTTTCTTCGTTGTCGTGTGTTTTCTTATAAGCCTCTAAGGCAGATTCAGCAGCCTTGAAATATAGAGCACTAGCAACCTTTAGTTTGTTTTCCCGTACTGCTTTATTAGCTAATTTGACATAGCTTTGAGGCAAGCTTAGAAGTATAAAAGAGTCCATTTTAAGTTATAACTACTTTCTCCTCATCGATTTTTTTCTCCAAGCCAGCAGCAGTTTGTTGAGAACTCTGAATTTTAGCACTCACTTTTTTCATGTATTCTTCAGCCTTCTTTTCTATTTCAGGTCCTGGAACGTAATAACTCTCTTTCATCTCACCTCTTACACTGGACTCTCTTTCCTGAAGTCTATTTAATCTACCTAAAGTTTCTTCTAAGGCGTTTCTTTCCTCACTTTCTAGAGGGCCAGTCTTCTCTTTTTTATTTATTATATCTGTTGTGACTCTGTTTATTTTCCTGTAATCTCTCTTTCTATGAGGGTCAAAATCTCTTCCTGATATTCTTATGTTAATAGCTAAGTCATCTAATACAGATGCTTCTTCCTTCAAGTATTCTAATCTATCTTCTGCTCTTGCAGCGAGTGTTGCGTATTTTTTAGCTAAATCATTCCTACCCATTAATTGATATTCTTCTATTAATTGTTCATTTCTGAGAACTATTTTTTTGACTTCTTGAATTTCCTGTATTACTTTTCCTTTGTTATCAAAGACTGCAGCTAAAGCCTGCTGCGTTTTTTTAGACATGGAATTATACATTTTTTACACCTCCTATTTGAGAATAATACAGAATCTCCTCTACTGAAAGTGGAGATTTTTTAGGATCGAAATATCTAGAATAAATATCAGATTTAGGGTGAGGAGAAGTATATAATTTCTCCTCACACATGCTGTACGAAAAAAGAAGTTTATCTGGTCTGTTAAATTTTTTTACAAAATCCTTAAAAGGGGTGCTTATTTCGCCAGCAACATAACAAATTACGTTAGGTTTTCTTTTTACTTTTGTATGCTCTAAATCCAGAATATTCCCCTTATAAGAACATTCAAGATTTATCTTACCTCGTTTGTATCTAATTCCATCTTGGTAACTTCTGATTTTGTAATTTTTATTGATAATATCGCCATTGAGGTCATAACTTGGAGGTGTTTGAATCAGATCATTTAGAACTGAGTTGAAATAATTGATTTTTTCATATTCGTCTGATTTTTTCAATTCGTTCTTCCTACAATTCCTACTTGTAACAGTTCCCTTATGCTTTTTTTCAAAATTCTTAAATAATTCGGTAGATTCTTTATACAAATCAGTATACAAACAATTGATATATTGCTCTAATGCGTTTATTTCTTGCTGCTCCACCTTAGACTCGCTAAGATCCTGAAGCGAGCTTTCTACTACACTGAAATTGTTTTCCAATCTTAAAAAAGCCTTAAAGGAAGCTTTAGATACCTTTATTTTCTCTATTGTATTCTTATTCGTAATATCAACGTCCGATTGCGATATTTTATGCAATCCATATTCACAATCTTTGATTTTGTCCCATTTTTCATTAGATGAAGTCCCAGTTCGTATATCGGATAGTATACCAATAGAATTTTTTATTCTAACTTCTAAATTCTCCTTACTAATACTCTGTTTTCTTAGATAATGCCTGTATGAAACATAATTTTTAAGGCGTAGTAGTGCACTTAGAGAGACAAATTCAATAGGCTGCATAAATATATCTATCTTAGACATCATAATCAACCAATAATTTTAAGCCATTACTTTTGGCTTCGTTTATAATCTTATCACCTTCTTTATTCATAAGATACTTAGAAGGTTTCATACCAGGATTTAATGAAGAAAATCTAGCAACAGCTCTTATCATTCTACCAAGAGTTTTTGCTCTTAATCTACTGTTGTAATTAGTATAAGCTAAAATGTCCTCTTCTAGTTTTTTTGCGTCTTTTTCTAAGTTTTTCAAGAAGTCGTTTATACTCATATTTCCAGCTTCCTTGTTTAATTTAGCCAAAAAATCTTCTAAACAATCTCCCACCCATGAAAATTCTGAAAAAATTTCCCATTTACTTGTAATTTTATAAGGACTTATTCCTTTTTTTAATAAAGTGATTTTAGATCTTTTTTCAATTTCAGCTTCCAAGCACCTCTTTGTATCATCATTTCCTAAGCTTTTACTATTATATTCAGAAATTACTCCAGATAAATCATAGCTGATCTCTCTGCTTAATTTTTCTCCAAGTTCCTCAACACTCTCTTCACACTCATTTAAAGATTTGAGATAATCCGGAAGATTCAAGTTATATTTTAAAATACAACTCCCTATCACTCTTTGACCATCTCTAGTTTTTCCAATTATGTTTAAGTTTAAATCGTAAGAATTAACGTGAAATTTAGCTTTTTTTGGTCCTTGATATTTTTTTATCACTCTACCTTTTTTATAAATTCCATATATTGTTCCAGTAGCTACCCCTTTTTTCGAAATTATTTTACTAATTAATCTACTCAATTAGTTCACCCCCTAGAATATAGAATATATACTTGTATTTTAATGAACGTAAATTAATAGCGCTGTATAACGATTATTCTCGCTGAAAGGTCCCTCATTAATAAAAATATAGGACTACTTTTAAATAATATTTTAAAGTTTTCTTTGTTTAGTGAAAATTGAGGAATAATATGCCATTTGGCGCAGGTGGAGGATCAAATAGTAGAAAAGAATCTGATAGCCTTGAGACTTTTGACTGTAGATTTTATAATATCCATAATCAGTGTCCAGGAATTAAATTAATTAAGTCATTAGGTATGGATTTAGAATCAGTTAAAAATAAATATTGTTCACAAAATCATGTAAAAGCATGTCCAGTTTATAAAGTATTAGAAGATCACAGAACACTAAGCAACTTAGAAGGGGAGATACTAGCAAGCCTTTCAAAGTTGAGACCTAAAAAAGTTAAGGTAAATAATACACACAAATACTATTCAGAACTCTAATTCTAATAAACCTCAAAGTTTTTAAAGTCAAATTCTCAATACCGTAGTAAAATGGTAGAAGTTAGATTAGAGATTGGAGACCCGAAATCAAAGAAAACATATTCAAAAAAACTTTCAGAGGAAGAAGCCGGCAAGTTCGTAGGCTTAAGGTTAGGCGATAATTTCAGAGGAGAAGTAATAGGTTTAACAGGTTATGAGTTCTTAATCACAGGAGGTTCTGACTTAGCAGGCTTCCCAATGAAATCCAGCATACCTGGAAGAATAAGAAAAAGATTCTTAGTTACAGGAGGCATTGGATTCAGACCTGAAAGAAAAGGTGAAAGAAGAAGAAAAACCCTAAGAGGTAACGAAATAGGTCCTGATATTGCTCAAATAAATTGTAAAATTGTTAAAGTAGGCAGTAAGCCTATAGAAAAAGCCTTGGGTGCAGAAACAGAAGAAAAACCAGCTGAACAATCAAAGGAAGAGAAGAAAGAGGAGCCTAAAGCTGAAGAAAAGCCTAAGGAAGAAGCTCCAAAGGAAGAAAAACCTAAGGAAGAAGAAAAGGCTCCTGAAGCTGAAAAGAAAGAAGAGCCTAAGGAAGAAGCTCCTAAAGCAGAAGAAAAGAATGATTAGTCAAAGTTCCATACAATATGGGCAGGAAGCGGCTATTAAAGCGCGATTAGATGATCATAAAATTGTTAGGAAAATGAGTTGTGCTTTTGTTGGGGAAGAACCCGAGTCAACTCCTAACTTAAAAAATATTAGCGATGAAGCTGTAAAAAATCTCAAAAAAGGGATAATAATTCGCAGATTAGTAAATATGAACTATCCTGAGAATATAAAAAAAGCTGAACATCTAAGCAAATATGGTGCCGAATATAGACATTACCCAGTTTACGGCTTTACTATGAGCATAATTGATGAGGAAAAAGTTAGAATAGAGCTACCCGATAAGGAAAAGGACAGAATATTAATCTGGATTAACAACAATAATTTTGCTGAAAAAATGCAAGATTATTTCGATATGTGCTGGAAGTCAGCTGAAAACCTGGAGGTACAAAAAGATGAGTAAGATTCTACCAGAGGCAAATATAGGCCTCGTCGGTCATGTAGATCATGGCAAAAGCACAGTAGTGCAAGCTTTAACAGGAAAATGGACTGCTGTTCATTCTGAAGAATTAAAGAGAGGGATTACCATAAAATTAGGTTATGCTGACTTGACAATCAAAAAGTGTCCCAAATGCAAAGATCCAGATTCATGGACCACTGAAGATACATGCCCTCATTGCAAGAGCAAGTCTAAGATAGTGAGAATGATTTCTTTTGTTGATGCTCCAGGTCATGAAACTCTAATGGCAGTTATGATGTCAGGGGCTGCCATAATGGATGGCGCTATTCTTGTTATAGCAGCAAATGAAGAGTGTCCCCAACCACAGACAAGAGAACACTTAATGGCCTTAAATGCTCTTGATATAAAAAACATAATAGTTGTACAGAATAAGGTTGATTTAGTAAAAAAGGAAGAAGCTATTAAGAATTACAATCAAATAAAGGAATATTCTACAAAAATACTTGGTTTTGAACCAACTGTAATTCCTATTTCTGCTCAACAAAAAGTAAATATTGATTTGTTATTAGAAGCAATTGAAGAGCTTGTACAGACACCTAAGCGTGATTTAAAAACAGATCCTGAAATGTTTGTTGCTAGAAGTTTTGACGTTAATAAGCCTGGAACAGAGATTGAGAAATTAAAGGGCGGAGTTATAGGTGGAGCAATAATTAAGGGAATTTTTAAAGTAGAGCAAGAAGTAGAAATACGACCTGGAAGAGAAGTTAAAGAACACGATAGGTCTAATTGGGTTCCTATCAAAACCAAGATAATGAGTATAATGTGCGGAAATACATTAATCAAAGAAAAAGGACCTGGCGGTTCTATCGCAATAGCTACACTATTAGATCCTTATTTAACAAAAGGCGACTCTTTAGTTGGTAGTATTGTAGGAACTCCTGGAAAAATGCCTGAAACACGAAGACAATTGATTATTGAACCTCACTTATTCAACAAGGTTATAGGAACAAAGAAAGAAGTAGAAGTAGAGCCAGTTAAGATTAATGAACCTTTGTTAATCTCTTCAGGTACAGCAACAACATTAGGAGTTGTAGCTAAAGTAGGAGATAAAATCACTCTTAATTTAAGAAGACCTGTTTGCGCAAGTAAAGGAAGTAAAGTCTCCATAGGAAGACAAATAATGAATAAATGGAGATTAATTGGTTATGGTATAATCTCTTAAGATGGAAGAAGCATATTGGATTACATCAAAAAATAATAACGAATTCGTAGATATTTGTATTCCTTCCTTAGGACTTTTAAAGACAAGAGATAAAAAACCTCAACGATTTTTATCGTCTGAGGGAGAACATGCTCCATATATTCTTAAATTACTCAAAACATTAGTCAACGTATGTCTCATTATGCTACTTTTTACGTGTATAAAATAAAAGTACCAAAAAAGGAAATACATTTAGCAGCGCCTGACTACGAAAAGACATACAAAAATACTCTAGAATGTATGATAGAAAATATTAATGAACTAAATAACGCAAAGAAAGTAATTGATTCTTTATCTAAAGCAATATCAAAATGCGAACAAAGCGTTATTAAGGAAGGACAAAAGCATTGTAATTCCTACATAAAGGAGCTGAATACGATTAAACAGAAAAAAGATACGAAAAACTAATTACCTATTTGTTTTTTAACTAATAATTACTTTTTTACCAAGAGCTTGTCCTGGCAACCCTTTCTCAGCAAAAATAGCCCTTACAGCACCCTTATTTCCATGAGCAGCTGATATTTTCCCGCTGATATCCTTGTTGGTTTTTGTTTTCCAAGTTACTTTTTTACCAACTAGCTTAGCTGCTTTCTCTTTAGTATCAACGTCCTTTACTTTTATTATCATCTGCTTTGGATGTTGAGTTTTGTAAGAACCCCTATAGTTAACAATTATTCCTTCCATTTTAACCTACCACTAATTTCATATCTTTTCCTAGTATATCTTTTAGGCTTTTAATAGTATGTTTTGTAAGCTTTGTCGGAGTTCCAGCAAACTTATTCAAGGCATTCTCAATTTCCTTCAAAGTTGCTTTTTTCTTGTTTCTAAGTTCTCCTTTTTTATCTATAGTAAACTTCCATATTGAAGTGTCTGCTTTAGAAACATCCTTGATTATATAAGCATGCTTGGTTAACAACCATATTGCAGCTGTCTTTTTGTCACCATAATTACAAGATATCCTGTACTTGTCTAATTTCTTCCCTTTCTCTATTCTTATTCTCTCAAAGAGATCCTCACTTAATCTTGCCTCTTCACATCTTAATGAACTTAATTCCTTTCTGCTTGTTTTGTAAGTCTTACTCAACTCTTGTATCTTCTTTAATATTTCAAGGTATCTTGTTCCTGCTAAACTTCTATCAACAAATACCTTCTTGAAAGATGCTATGATATCTTTTCCTGCTTGTTCATCCATCATTGATAACGCAGCAAGAACATCTTCTTTAGCATCTCTGTAAAGAGCCTTGGCCTCTTCTTTTACTTGAGTTTTTTCAAGAGTTTCAAATAATTTTTCCAATCTTTTCAAGTATTCCCGAGATTCGTCAATTCTTTTTAGAACAACATTAGGATCAACATCTTCTATTTTTCCATACTCTATATCCTTTCTTAGCTGGATATTTTTTTCCAAAACCTTTACCCATTTTTCTTCAAGTAATTTAGATTTCACGAATTCTTCTCTTAGTAATTTAGGAGTTTGCTTTGGATCTGGAGGTGGTAGACCTTTTAACATTAAAGCGCCCTGTGAAGGATATATAGTTGACCAGAATGGGTCTTCACTAGCTATTTCCTTCATCTTATTTTTAACGTTGTCAAGTATGCTAGTACCCATGTTCATGTATTTGTCAATTGCTTCAGGTGTAGGCGTTATCCTACCCATTTTTAGAAGTAATTTCCAAGGCATGAACATTCCTCTGTCGTAAAGGGGAATACCATCTCTTAAGAAAGTGAAAATAACAGGGTGAGCTTCCTTTATAGAATCCCACATGTCTGTAAGAATATAAACTTGAACATTAAGCTTGTTATTGATTCCAGCCTGAATGCAGGCTTCCCTAGCTTTTCCTAGAATTATAGCCCTTAACTTATCTTTTATCTCTCTTCTAGTCATTCTAGAAACATCAGTATCATCAATAACAACATAGGTGTCTATGTCAGAGTCAGGAGTTGCTTCTCCTCTGACCATGGAACCTGCTAGAACGTAACATACAATATAGTTCTCAAATTTCTGTAATAGTTGCACTTTATGTATCTCTGCTGCTTTTAATGCACCTATCCAGCCAGTATCATGTATAGGCAGGCTTAAGGTAATTAATTTTAGAATTTCATACCTTCCCTTGTAACAAGCATCCCATAATTGATCAATGAAAGTAGAGTTTACCTTGACCTTAGGAATCTTTTGACTACCTATTTTTTCTATTTTTTCACCTAATTCTTGACTTTTCTTAATCTTCTTTTCAAAGTCTTCTTCATCGATTTCTTCTAGTAAAACGAGAATTTCAGGATCTTTACCATTTTCTTGAGGAGGAATTACAGTAATACCGATTAACTCTTTTGCGTATTTCTTTAGAATCTCATCTTTGAAAGGCTTAGCTTTCTTACTTACTTTTTCCAAGTCTTTTTGGATTTTATCAGCTAGCTCTTTACGCTTTTTCAATTCATCTTCTAACTTTTTTTGACTTTCTTCTTCCATTATAGTTAAATTACAAATTCGAATGACTTTTAAACGTTTCGGAAAGATAGCATGAATTACTAATGAATTACTAAGAAATTTTTTAAATTTAAGAGAGTATAAATAACAACATGAAATTCGAAGAACTAACAAAAATAGAAAAATTAGTTATAATCGGGCTTATTTGTGCAGGATTAAGTCTAGTATTCTATACTCCGATTTTTGCATTCTTGGGAATAATATTGGGAGCTCTTGCATTTAAAGAAGGTGCAAGAACAAAAGGAACAGTAGTTATCCTAGTAAGTGTGATTTTCGGAGTTATTGGGTTGCTTCTCCTAGCTCTAAAAATACCATTGGATGCTTATAGCGCTTTTTTATAAAGTAGAAATACGATAGTTTTTTAAAGAGAAGCACTAGTTATAGTATTATAACTTACATGTGCACTAATGCATATGCAACAACGCACAACATTAGATAATAAAACGAAAGCTTTATATATAAGTGTGTTACTACTAAGTTGTGAGGTGAAAATTAAAATGGCAAAAGAAGTACCAATGGGAAGTCAGCCTGTTATTAAAGACGCTGTAAATAAACAGTATGAAACAGTACTTAAAGGTAAAGGAACAAAAGCAGTTGTAAGTTCTGTAGCTGATTCTGGTAAAGCATCTACCTATGGAGAAGCAGGTAACGGAAAATTCAACAAATTCGGATACTTTGCAAAGTGGATACTTGATAACTCAAAAATGCAAGCATATGTATCTGAGAACATTAAAAGTAGAAACTACAAGGCAGCTATAGACTTAATTAGAAGTCAACCTTTCGGAAACGAGATTAAACCAGCTCAAGTTGCTCTACAGGGAATTATACTTGCTACAAACCCTGGATTAGAAAATAAGATTAATGCTGGTGACGAAGCTCAAGTTACAGTACAAAAAAAGATGGGCGAACTATCAGGCGTTGATCCAAAAACAATAGACCAAAGAATTACAGACGTATATAAAGGATACGCTTCTTAATTTTTTCCTTTATTATTTTTTAAATTTTTCATCAACCAAGTTCTTCATTTTATTTGTAAATTCTTCAGCCTTGTGTCTGTACTCATCAAGTTCCCCACGATCTAATCTAACAACGTGGCCGTGAACTATTTTCTTCTCTAAATCAAATATTTCTTCATACCACTCTACATATTTATGATGTAATTTACGTTTTTTTACGAATACGTGCCGTAATAACTTAGGAACGTGCTCGGGCGAAGGTGGTGTTACTTTATAAGCCATTAATGCAGCATGAGCAGAATCAACAAAAGCCCAGTATACGTCACTTATTGCTGCTAATTCTTTTTGATCAGCTCTGAATATATGAGCAGTAGTTCTACTTATAGCATTATAAACAGCTTCTACACTAGGTCTTATCCTCCCGTTAGCTAGTAATCTTTTGATTGGATCAAAGAAGAAACCAGGGTCAATTATTGCTACACCATATCTTACTACATTAACAACAGTAGGTTCTCCCTTTAGTAAATGCTCCCAGAAAGTTGTTAGCGTTACTGTGTTTATATGTAATTTTTTCTTGTATTCTTGTTCATTAACTAACTTAGCTAACTCTTTTCTATACCAAAGAATAAATGCGTTATCAGTAGTTACAGTAGTATCGTCTATGACAATAACGATGTCTACATCGCTATCATCCATAATCATTTTTTTAGCTACAGAACCAAATAATATTACAGAAGTTATTAAACCTCTAAAACGATTTTCAACTTTACCCGCAAA
This sequence comes from Candidatus Woesearchaeota archaeon, assembly GCA_020343615.1. Lineage (GTDB taxonomy): Archaea > Nanobdellota > Nanobdellia > UBA10117. The sequence goes on from CP070803.1 coordinate 483,438, forward strand.
ATCATACGCAATTCTGTAGTTCTCTCCTTCGAGAGTTTCATCAGCCATATTTAATATATCAACCTATTCTTTTAATTAATTTTTTAACTACTGCTTACGAATAAGGAGTTCCAGATAAACCTGATTTCTCTTTTTTGTCAACGCCAGCTGCAGGGGGTAAATTACCGAAACCACTAGTACCATACATCTGTTGATGATGATAAGGCATAGGAATACCCGGGGCAGCATAACCGCTAGAGCCAAAGAAGTATTCTCCAACTTCTGTCCATGAGGGTTTTGCAGTCCATGAATATATTCCTGAGTTGAAATACTCTAAAGTAGGAAGATAAGGCGCGTATCCCAGTGCTTCAGCTCCGCCTGCCTCAACTATTGTTCTACCCTTGAATCCGCCTCTTTTCAGCATTTCTATTATCTCACCAGAAGGTAAGTCTCCCCATCCTGGAGGTAGATGAGCATCTGCGCTTCCAAAATTATCTGTAATATGTAAATGACCAGCAATTGGAGCTATCTTTTTAGCCATTTCAACAATGTCTTCGTTCTTGTAACCATACTGTCTCCATAGACCAAAATGTCCAACATCTAGGGTAGCTTGAATTAGTTTGTTAGCTTTCTCCCTACTTACTCCGTAATCTTTTACTAACGTATCTCTAGCTTTTTCTACTAATTTTTTATGCTGATCAGGTCTACTAAATGCACCTGGAGCAGGCGCATTCTCAATCATAACATATGGAGCATTATCTCCATATTTCTTATAAGCTTTAAAAGCAGTTTCTGCAAAAGTCTTGGCAGCATGAGGAAGAGTATAATCTTCAACTGTAGTGTACCTTCGAGGAGTTAGGCCTCTTCTACCTGCTTCAGAGAATAATGTTTGCCAATTGTCAATATCCTGGAGAGATAGCTCAGTCATTTTCATACTAGCTAGAGCTCCTTTAGTTTGGTCGTTTTCTCTAGCAGCCTCCACCATTTCATGAAAGGCCTTTCTCTTTTCGTCCTGTATCTTATTATGTTCTTTTACTAGCCTGTCCCTCTCTTTGTAAATATACTCTACAAGGTACTTCTCATCAGGGTCTTTAACCTCTTCAGGCTTGGGCATGTACTTAGCAAAATCATGATATATGTTTAGTATATTTGCGTCTGTGTTACTTATAAGAGTTTTAATTGCAGCAGCAGACCACTTTGATTTCTCAGCTTCTTGAAGAGGTTTACCTGTCATACTGGCAATCTTATTGATTTCTTCAATTTGTTTTCGATTATTTGCTAGCTTTCTTATGTTATCAGACCAAAAGGTTCTGTTTATCATCTCAAGCTGCATTTCAGGCGTAAAATCTATTTCTTCACCAGATCTGTCAAGCTTTTTTTCTCTTTCTGCGATATACATAAATTTTCCAGTTTCTCTGTCCATTATTCCTGAAGCTTCCTTTACTTCTTCATTTGTTTTACTGTCTTTGGTATACACGTCTCCAGGAAGATAATTAGAAGCATGAAATACAACAGGAGTTCCTGCACCACCAGTATCATGTGCGGTTTTCATAGCAGTAAAGAACTTATTAACAACACCCTTTCTAGCATATTCTTTCTGTTCTTTTTTCATTTCATCAAAACCCGCAGGATCTTCTACTGGTCCATGAACTGAAGGTTGCGCTCCAGTTAATTTAGAAAGTCTTCTCACTTCTTCTGCAGCAGGTTTAGGAAAAGCTTCAAGTTCCCTATTTGATAAGAAACCAATTTCTATGTTTTTAGCACCCCAGTTAGCATCAAGATTGAACTCCTTTAACTGGTCAGCCTTAGGATTAGTAGAAGGACCCATTCTATATGCCTCTAGCTGCCAAGAACCGTAAGGGTCCATTGTTCCATCATATTTCTTATAAAAATAATCTACCATATTAACCTCTGAAAGTTATGTATCCGTGAGCTTTTCTGTATATCTTGAATAACTTATATATGTCATCTAACACCTTTTCTCTTGCTTGCTCCTTAAGTAACTTAATTAACCATCTATCCTTCCTGCTTACTTTCTTTTCACCCTCCTTCTTTTTAGGAAGGCGGGGGACTAATGGGCCGAACATTTCTTTAAGTCCTTTTACTGGAGCACCAAAGATATCAAAAAAACCTCCTAGGATATTAATTGAAGGAGTCTTTTCTTTATCATCTGGCTCATTTAAGTATTCATCCAAATCGTCAGCTATAGCGTCTAATGACTCCTTTGTCATTTGATCTATGAATCCAAAAATCTCTCTATCCTGCGCCTCCTTTATTTTTTCCAGCTCAGATTTTGTAAAAACGTAAGCATAGAAGTCAACTATTATCTGTCCCATATGCCTATAGCTTTTTCCAGATTCACTCTGGTTAACTATGATAGGCTTGCTACTGAAGATAAAAACCATCTCAATAGCTTGATATACAGTATCTGAAGGCTCCCTGACTCTCTGGCTACCTTTTAAGCCCATGGGATTCTTACCTATCCTAGTAAGGCCATAAAAATAAGATGAAGCTTTTGATTCCTTTCTTCCCATAATAGATACAGAGACAGTAGAAGTGTCGAAAAAATTAACTACATCTATTGCAGCCTCTTCGTATAGTTCTTCACTTTGCCTCAATCTATGAGCAGCTAATAGGTACGGTCTTGCCCATTTACTGTATTGTTTTAATGATGCTACTTGTGCTTTTAAGTAAGATTTTTCTATTTTCCTTCTTTGACGTAGGTCTTTTTCATATCTATCTCTCCATTTTTCATATTCCTCAATTCTAGCACCTACTATCCTCTTTACTCTTTCATTTAGGTCTAGGCTTTCTACGTCTTTTACACTCTTAGCTTGTAAAAACGCATCTCTTAGAGTTACAAATTCCAACTTGCCGCTGGCTGTAAGCTGGTTTATACTACCCACACCTCTTTTAGTATCTACCTCATCCATCCATACAGATTTTATAGCAATTTCAGCAGCATCTTTGTTCTCACCACCTAATTTACGTAAATCATCAAAAATTTCCAGTCTTCTGTCAAATTCCTTTAGGTCATAAACTAATTGTAGAATGCTCTTTATTACGGTGTTCACATCTGCCATTATTTCTTTAGCCCTTTGCTCCATCCTCGTTTTTTTCATACCTAGGTCTGAAAAGAAGGAGCTAGCTACAGCTACAGCTACAGCTTCGTCAGTCTTCTCAAGCTGGTATCCTTGAACATTTTTTAGATAATCTGTTAACCAGTAGTAAGTTGGCTCTAAACCTGCTGCTGGAAGATCCAAAACTAATTTCCTATGATCAACACGACGTTTTTCTTTGAATTTCTTTACATTGAACTCTTTTTCGTCCATTTATCACTATTTAATACGCTTCTATTATTAATAAGAATTATGTTTCTACTTTTTAGATATCATTATTTTAATAAAACAAAGGAGATTTAGAATTAAAAGAAGTTAATTTTATTGTTCAATAACTTTAGTTATTCTCTTTTCTAATAGATTTATATTACTCTTATTTATTTCTTCATCTGGAACTTTATAATGCTGTATATCAAAATACAAACCACCATTTGAAAAGAAAATAGATATATCATAAGTATAGTCGTCTCCTCCTCCACTAACTTTACATTTTTTTGCTGGGTAAATATCAGCACGCCAGTTCCCCGGAGAATCAGAAAAAGGTTCCGATATAGTAAAGATACTAGAAATATTTTTTTCTATTTTTTTGACTATATCATCAAGTTTTTGAAAGTCTTTAGGAGTGGGGGACGTAGCTTTTACGAATGATTCTCGCGTGTTTTTCCCATAACCTACGAGATAGTGTATTTCTGTAGAAAGTTTATCAGCAGCCATTTCAATAAAATTAAAGCAAAGAAATATTTATAAATCTTATTAGTTAATAATAGTTTTTATGCAAAAAGTAATAATTTATGCGAGTAAGGATAATATGCAATTTTCTGATATATTTTTAAACCTGTAGGATTTGCTTACTTAAGAATCTCAAAAAAAGAAATTGATAAGTTATTAAATAAAGGGTCTTTCTTGAAGGAACTAACTAAACCAATTAAACCTTCTCCATTAGAAAAATTAATCGGGGAAGAATCTATGCCTACAATTATAGGAGTTATGGCTTCTAATAAGAAACGTTTAGATAAATTCAGAAAGACGTCAGATTATGATACTAATAGTTTCCCTATAGATTTTTATACCCCAGAAAGCTGATATAATAAACCAGAGCGTATTTCTTCTTAGATTTTTTATGTATTATAAAACAATAAAATTTTTAACTAAAACTATGCTTAATTTTTATTATGAGTAGTAAAATTCTAATGATAATTGCTCAACGTAACTTTAGAGACGAGGAGCTATCTGTTACAAAAAAATTTCTTGAACAAAATGGATATAGCGCTGATGTGGCTTCTTTTACAACTGAAATAGCAAAAGGTATGTTTGGATTAACCATAAAACCCGATCTTTCTATAGAAGAAGCAATAGATGAACTAGAGAAGTATACTGTAGTAATTGTAGTTGGGGGTTCTGGTTCTTTAGAATTAGCTAAAAGAGAAGATGTTTTAGAACTTTTAAGGAAAGCAAAAGACGAAGATAAAATAATAGCTGCTATTTGCTCAGGACCATTGTCATTAGCCAATGCGGGCTTATTGAGAAATAAGGAAGCAACAGTATGGTCCTCTGACACAAATCAAGAACAAATATTAGAAATAGAAGAAAAGGGAGCAAAGTATAATAAAGGTCCAGTTGTTGTAGATGGAAATATAATAACTGCAAATGGACCAGAAGCTGCTGAAGCTTTTGCTAAAAAAATAGTAGAGAGGTTAGAATAAGATGGTTAATTTAAAATTTTGGAAAAAGGAAAAAGAAAGAGGAGGTTATGAAGATTTTGAAGGTTTTGGAGGAGTTAAAGGAGGATTTGGACCTGCAGGAGAAACCGGAGCTCCTATAGGTGGCGAACCATTTCCACAAGGTACTGCTGGCATGGGTCTACCTGGAGCCCCTGTTACACCATCAATATCGGGCGGAAGTGAAATGGACATAGTGAAGAAAGACATTGAAGTGTTAAACTCTAAGATGGACTCTTTAAAAGCATCTTTGGAGGCAATAAATCAAAAATTGATTAACATTGAAAGTAAGCTGAAAGGTACAGACGAAGGATCTACTGAACCTTCTTGGCACTACTAATGGACATAAATTCCTTTTTTGATACTTACTTCTCCTGGAATCAAGCTGGATTTAATTATGTAAATACTGTTACATATGCAATAATAGCTCTCGTAGCTATTTACGTAATTTACAAGATATTCAATAGAATAAAAGTAAAATTTAACATGGAATTCTTTGCAGGAATGTTCCCCTTTATTTTGCTAGGGTCTGGATTAAGAGCATTAGTGGACAATGGATACGTTGAAGAAAGCTTCTGGGTGGTAACCCCAGGGATATATCTAATAACTGCTGTACTGTTCTTAGTTACCTACTTAACCTGCTTTTTCCTTGCTAAAAAGGTTAGGTTTAGCGAGTGGAAATTATGTGGGGCTATAGGAATAATCTTTTTCATATTCCTATTTGGAATAAACGGAGTAAGATTTAATCAACCATGGGTGTTTCTTGCCATTATAGGCCTAGCAATTGTAATCTCAATAGTCCTTAAAATCATTCTAAAATTATTAAAACAGAAAAAGCTATCAAGGAAATTTAGTTTTCTACCTATTTTCGGGCATATGGTAGACGCTAGCGCTACTTTTATAGCAGTAGATTTTTTTGGTAGCTGGGAAAAACACCCGATAACTAGGGGTTTTAATGAGTTTATGGGAACAGGAGCAGCACTGTTTATATTAAAACTAATAGTGTTACTTCCAGCAGTATATTTGATAGCTACGGAAATAAAAGACAAGAATTTTAGAAATTTTTTGTTAATAGTTCTTGCAACCCTTGGTTTTGCTGAAGGTCTAAGAAATGCTCTAACTCTCATTATATAGTAGTAAACTTTTTATACTTCTGTATTTTTTAAATCTAAAACTAAAACGAGCATATAAGAGGATAGAATGAACGGAACAACTAACGGGTTAACTGAAATAAAAAAAGAAGATTTAGGCGAGGAGCACTTGCAATATTTTAAGAGAGAATCAGACGGATGCCCAATTATTCGCTATAAAGAATCTACACCAATAGATAAACCAGGACCTTCAACGAGGTACATTGGTTAACTTAGACTTATCTTATATATAATGACAAAAGACAAAAAAATTAGCAGAGAAGAATGTGAAAAAGCCTTACGGAATCTTATTAAAGAGCAACATAAGACCTTGTCTAACATCTTAAAAATAACAGAAAGTAAGCCTGAGGAAGTACTCTTATATCTAGAGTCATTTGATACTAATTATGATGCTATTGTTAGCAATTCTCAACTGTTACATGATTTAAGAGTAAATGGAAGAAATTATGAATTCAGTATTAATAATCGCGGGATTCCATCACTTCATATTAAACCTGTTAATAATAAAATTAGACTAAAAGATCGGAGTGATATCAGTCCTTATGCCTGATTATTTTAACCTACATATACACTCTTCACAAAGGAAGTCCCCTTCCTTATAGGATAAATTTCCTTTGCTTCCACACCCATCACAAGCCCCTATTGCTATGGGTTCTATATCATCAGGACCCTTAATCTTTGCTTGTTCTATTAATACGTCTATCAATCTTGGACAATTTTCCATCATGTCTTTATTTGTAACAATACCTACTAATTTTCCATCATCAGTTGTTATTGGAACTCTTGTTATATCATACTTAGCCATCTTCTTGGCTACCCAGTTCATATCGTCATTGGGTTTTGCACTAAACATTTCAGGAGGTGAAGTCATTATATCTTTTACTTTAACACTAGCAGGCTTTTTATTCAATGCAACAACTTTTCTCATAACGTCTCTTTCAGTTACTATTCCAACTAATTTTCTGTTCTTATCAATAACTGGTAATCCGCCGATCCTGTACTTGTTTCCTAGCTTAGCGGCCTTCTCTATCGTAGTATTTGGTGTGACTGTAACTACCTTCACGTTCATTATTTCACCTACATCTATTCCAGACTTCATTAAAGCAATTTCCTCATATTCTGAAGCTCAAATAGCCTGTCTCTTATCCTCTTCTGTTTTTCAACAAGCTCTTTTTTCAAGTCCAATACTACGGACTTTTCTTGGGACGAAAAAAACCAACGGGTGTTTTCTACCTGGGTTTCTATCGTTACTCCGCAAGCTTCACAATTTATTTTTTCACCTTCTTTTTTTAGTGCTCTTTTTCCACATTGAGGGCAGGATTTTGGAATAACTATCTGGAATAACTTCTTTATTTTAGATTCCTTTTCGCGCATACTCAGCACCCCCAGTATCTACGTAATAAAATGTATTTAAATATGTTTTTGTATTAGAGTATATAAATCAGTTTATTATTCGAAATACCAGTAATGGTTTTTACTCTTTTGTTCCCTATCTAATCTGGAATTAAGCTTGTTAACCCTAGGCCTACCGGAATCAGGGTCTTTTCGCAAGGTGACGTCCAATTCTTTAAGAAAAGAGTTCATACCCTCTTTTACTCCGGCTATTTCCTTAGCAACGCCTTTTTTAGCTGGTTCTCCTGTAAAAACCAAGAATCTACTAGAGAAATAACTTAGAAATAGAAGATCATGATCTATTATTATGAAGCTAGCATTCTTTTTTTTACTGATTTTCCTCAATGTTTTAGCTACATGCAGTCTTTGCTCTACGTCTAAATAATTAGAGGGCTCGTCTAATAGGTATAAATCTGCATCTCTTCCCAAACACGCAGCTATGGCTACTCTTTGTAATTCTCCACCAGATAATTCAGTTAGGTCTTTTTCAAGTAATGGAATGACTTCTAATGGTTCTAATATCTCATTTTTTCCCTCTATTGTTAGTAATTTCTTGTTTATTTTTTTGAGAACATCCAGAACCAAACCCTTGTTTGCTTCTATATATTGCGGTTTATACGAAATTTTTAGGGTAAAATTCAATTTTCCTTCATCAGGCTTTAGTTCTCCTGCTAGCATTTTCATAAAAGTGGTTTTCCCAATGCCGTTTGCACCGATTATTCCTACAATTTCGCCTAATTTAATCTCAGAAGGCTCAACCTCAAGGTTAAATTTGCCTAATTTTTTGGCCATTTTAGGCCATAGTATCAACGTTTCCTGGCTTAATTCGGATTTTAAAGCGCCAGGATCAAACTTTATAGGCTTATCCCTAAACCTTATGTTCTCATCAGACAAATATCCGTCTAAATAGGTATTTAATCCCCTTCTTTCTGACAAAGGATGAGATACTATACCATATGCTCCTGATTTTCCGAATAATAGGTGAGTAGAATCAGTTAAGTAGTCTAAAATAAGCAAGTCGTGCTCAATTACAATTACTGGTTTTCCTTTTTCAGCAAGTTCTCTGATAACCTTAGCCACCCTAATCCTCTCTTTTATGTCTAAATATGAAGCAGGCTCGTCAAAGAAGTATAAGTCAGCTTCTTTAAGAATAGCAGCAGCAACTACCACTTTTTGTAGTTCCCCACCAGATAACTTTGATAATTTACTGTTTAAAATGTCATCCAAACCCAATTTTTTAGATATGTTTTTAATATTCTTAGAGAATTTATTCAATAATTGCTTAGCAGTGCCCTTAAATTGCTTTGAAATTAGGTTAATTTCTTGGATTTTATAAGAAACTTTGATTTTATCTGAATTCAAGTTCTTAAAGTAAGCTTGCAATTCAGTTCCTTTGAAATGATCTAAGATATCCTTTTCTTCTACTGATTCTCTGCCTAGGTTAGGTTTTAATAAATTTGATAGTAATTTTAACGCAGTTGTCTTACCTACACCGTTTCTTCCCAAAAGACCAACAACTTCTTTTTTCTTAGGGATAGGCAATCTAAATAGTTCAAAAGCATTAGGACCATATCTAAAGATAGGATCTTCCTTTAATGCTTCTGGAAGATTTATTATTGAAATAGCTCCAAATGGGCATTTTTTAATGCAAATCGCACATCCAACGCAGAGACCTTCGTCTATTATTGGCTTGCCATCAGGGCCAATAACTACTGCTTCTTCTCCTACACGTACTCTTGGACATGCTTTTTTACACTCCTGAGCACATTTCTTAGGTTGGCATTTATCTCTGTCTAAAATAGCTATTCTTGTCATTTTAGCTCTTCTATATTGATTTCATTGAAATTTGAGATAATAATATCCGCAGGCAAGTCTTTATTTACTTTTCTATTTACATATCCAATACAAAACATATTTGCCCTTTTAGCAGCAACCATCCCATTTACTCCGTCCTCAATAACAATACATTCTTCCGGCTTTAAACCTAGTCTTTTAGCAGCTAGTAAGAACACATCAGGACTTGGTTTTCCATGTTCTACCTCCGTTGAACTTGTAATAACATCAAATTTATCTTTCAGATTCAATTTAGATAGAACAAATTCTATAAAATTGACTGGGGAAGCGGATGCTATTGCTAATTTAAAGCCACTAGTTCTTAATTTATCTATAAACTCTATTACCCCGGGCATGGCATCTATACCATCCTTTACAAGAAGAAACAATTTTTCCCATTTTTCTTCTAAGGTCTTATCTATATCGATAAAAACCCCATATTCTTCAGATAGTTTTTTTAACCATTCTCTGTCTGAAACTCCTGCATAAGTTTCAGTTAGTTCGTCGGTAGTCATCTCTATTCCATATTTCTTAAGTAATTCTGACTCCACCTGTACTTGTAATTTTTGAGTATCTGAAACAACTCCATCCATATCAAAGATAACGGCCTTCATTTTAATCTACCAATCCCATATATTCTTCATACTTATACTCGTCTAGAACAATTAAAATCTCAAAATCCTTTATTACTTCTGCAAATTTATGTCTAATTGCCTTTACAATCTTATTTAGTTCTATAGTATCTTTAGCAGAAATATACACTATATAATCCCATTTTCCTGAAGAAGTAGCTAAATAAGTTATTCTTTTATCTCTCATAAGGTTATTCATGAATTCATCTTCCTGTTTTTTGTTTATATTATACAAAGAAAATAAAACATAACTTATTATTGGAAATCCCATTTTAGGGGGATTTACTACAGGCATAAAACCAGAAATAACATCCAGGTCTATCATTCTTTTGATCCTGTACCTTATAACGTCTCTAGATAACTTTGTTATTTTTGATAATTTAGCTAGAGAGTATCGGGCATTTTTATTTAGAGCATGTAAAATCAATCTATCTTTTCTATCTAAGTCTGCTTTTTTTCCATAGGAGAAATTTGTTCTTCTACGTAAAAGTTCTTTTTCGAATGCTTCAGGTTCCATATTACTTATTATATGTAATATTATTTAAAAATTTTACTATTTTAAGTAATTTTTAATAAAAAATTATTTATTATACTTATTTTAACGATTTTGTAGCAGTAAAAAATGTTAGAAAATGAGCATAAGTTATGTTACCGTCATAAGAATGTTAGGTGTAATGAGAAGTGTGCCGCCTATTCAACAATAGGGATGAGCATAGACAAAGGTCCCCTCAGTGAAGGTACAACACATTGCATCGCTCTATTTAACGAGAATAGTATTGGAGATGCTCTAAAGGAAATAAACAAAACTCTAGAACATAAATTAGGTAAATAAAATGGTAAAAATAGAATATATCTCTTTAAAAAATCTTCAAGTAGGAAGAGTAAAAATAGAAGTAAAAACTAAAGGTGCTCGAACATCATGGCAACCTTTAACGCATGAAGAAAATGCATTTACTGTAAAAGGATTATCCGATCGTGTTTATCAAGTAACTCCCGCACCAGCACCATATTCTCCAAAGTTAAGAGCAGTAGACGTAGCTTCCGATGTAGTAAAGAAAGAGTATGGCGATGACACTATCTATATTTCTCAACAGATTAGATTTAATCCAGATAGAATCGAGGAATCATTAAACAAGCCAGTAGATGTTTTGACAGGTACATTAACTTTGGAAGGGCTAATAATAAAGAAAAAGTAAAATGGTAGAAACAAATTATAACCCTTTAAAAAACAAAGAAGTTGGAACAATAGAGATAAAAGTAGAAACCACGCCTTTTGGCCATCCAAAAGACCGATGCGCGTTTATTATAAAAAACAAAGACCTAAAAAAAGACCATATTTATCATATTCGTATTTCTAGAATCGCTGATCCACAGCCTCTTTCCCCTCAAACAGTGGAATATATAGGTAAAAACATTATAAGGCAAGAATATGGAGAAGAAGCCATATACATACACCAAAGCTATCGATATGTCCCTCTAAAAAAAGGTATCAGCAATTTAGAGGGGAATCTAACTCTACAAGGTCTTCTAATTAAAGAAAAAGATGATGGTAGAAATAAAAGAGACTTCGATAAATGATAATTTAACCGAAGTAAAGATAGAAGCAGAAGTTAGACGAGCGCATAAAGGTATTAAGAGAATACTATTAGAGAATATATTTAGAGAATGTATATTTAAAGTAGAGGGCATAGACTTTACATATTTTTCCGTTAAACCTATTAAATTTAAAAGCGGTGGTCTCCTTACAAAACATAAACTTCTAGATCCTGGAATGAGGGCTGAAGAAATAGGTAGGTATATTCTAGCAAATCACTATGATGGACCCTTTAAGTTCATTTCTAAAAACGAATACAGGTTTAAACCAGATGAAGGTAAAGAACATCCTACTCTAGATGGAAAATTAACCATATATGGATTTATAGTCAAGGGGGTAGAATAGAAAAATGAAATGGAAATTTGAAGATTCTAAATTAGAAAAAGTAGTAGATAGAACTGTAATTAGATTATACGGTATATTTACAGATCCAACAGATACAACATTGCTTGCTAGACGAGGCGATAGTAGAGGAATAGAACCGACGAAGCGCATAATTGAGATTCTTCCATTGGACGGAAAAATCACTAACCTTGAAAAATACAAAGACTATATTGTTCCTAGCTTCGAAGAGTTAGAAGAAACTGATGAATATATCACATTTCAGGCTCTTAAGGAAAAGTTTCGGATTTATTATCAGCCGCAGAAATAAAATGAAATGTAAAATTGAGAACAATGATCTGGATCTGGAAGAGAAAGTGGGAAAAATATTAGATAAATTACTTCAAGTAAATCCTAGTTCATCAGGAACAGAATTAATTGCTGAGTGGGGTAAAAAATACGGACGTAAAGGCCGTAAAAAGTCAATCATGATTTACCCTTCCCAGGGAGAAATAAATATTGATATTATTGCAAGATGTTCTAATGGTAATTCAAGTCATAAGAGACTTGAAGTTTTCTATAAAGATGATCTATACGATATTTTTTATCTTCCTCAAAAACAATAGAATAGAAAATGGTAAATTTCAAGATTAAAGGTTACGGAAAAGAAAAATTAGAAGGAATAATATTCAGAGATTTAAGTAAATTAATCGAAATATCCAAAGATTCAGATAATCCTAGTACAGATTTAGTTGTTAAATTCGGTAGAACCTGGGGAGGAAAAAATAAACAAACAATAGTAGTTTCTCCCTCTGAAGGAAAAGTCGCATATAGTATTAATACTCCTAGAGGCTACAACGCGATTGGGTTTCAAGTAGATAATATAACTCACAAAAGTTTTCGGATATTCTACAAAGGTAAGAAATTCGATTTTTACTATAATCCACGTAAACGATAAAATTAAAAATACTTCTTTATTTCATCTTTTTTATGTTAATCATTCTTCAATCTTCCAAAGTATAGCAGGATTTGCTCTAGTTTTCGCTTTACCATATCTGGAGATTAATCCTTCTTTTTCTAAGTTATGTAGAAAATGCATGACAGTAGATTTATAGATATTTAATTCATTAGCAAGCCAAACAGATGTTCGCGGTTTTTCTTTAAGAAATTCTAAAATTTTCTTTTTAGTTACTCCCTTTTGCCTACTAACACCTTTTCTTTTCACTTCAAATTTATGCATCCTTCTTAATTTGTAAATTATTGCCGAATCTTTAGCTACTCCGATTTTAGAAATAATTCCTAGAGAATATAATTTTTTAATATGAGATCTTACTCCTTGCCTTGATATCTTTAATATTCTCGCTAATTCATTTATAGTCCTTGGTTTCTCCTTAATTAATTTTATAATTATATTTTTAGTTTGTCCCTGACTTTTACTTCTCCACAGCTTATTTTTCCGAATTATAAAATCTTCAATCTGTTTCTCTTTATAACCTAAGCCTACACATGGGAATTTCCTCTTTAGATTTGAGTAATCTTTCCATAACTCTCTGACACCTTCACCTAAAATATATAGTTTTCGAGGTTTTAGGGAAGATTTATAATTACATCTATCGCATATAGTCTTTAAATCTCGTAATAGTTCTTCGTTATGAAGTCCAATAACAATTTGCCCAGAATCAACGTGTCCTTCATCTATTATAAACGCTAAAATAACGGCAAATAGCTCATCTTTTTTTAAATTAAACCATTCTTTTGGAATCCTTGCTCTGTCTGAAAGAAATTCTTCAGGTTTAATATCTACTTTATTTGCCATTGCCATAGATAAAGATGAGGGTAGATATACTCTACTTTTCGCTACATTCACGTCTATTTTTCCAAATTGTGAGTTAACCTTATTAATAAATAAAGTAAGTAATTCTCGATTATATTGTACGTAACCGAAATAAGGAGTTTTATTTTTTATTCGTATACAATTTCCATCAGCCATTATATGCGCAAGAGTCATATAGAATAAAGGAGATATTTCAATAGGAAGTTTAGGCCTTTTTACATTTATTCTCCCCCTAGAAGATCGATAGCTAATTATATTTCTTTCCATTCTAGATAATGGGATATCTAGGCATACACAACATTTTGTTAAAATGTCAACAGGAATAAAATAAGGGTTAGAGAATTTAAGCATATTTTTAAAGTAAGTAAATGAAACTTCTAAATCTAAGTTAGAATAAAACTTTCCCTGAGTTTTGTATTTGTTCTTTATCTTTTGTTTTATTTCTTTTAAAAAAGTTTTATAAACTCTTACAGATACGTTAGGAAAATCGAAAATATGAATGCACTTAACCATAGAAAAACTTAAGTAACCGTAGTTTATAAAATTTACTAGAGGTGTTTACCTAATGGTCCTTATAGGAATAGTAGGCGGTCCTAATAAAGGCAAGAGCACTTTTTTTAAGGCAGCTACCTTAGCTGATGCTGAGATTGCTAATTACCCATTCACGACTATAAAACCAAACAGTGGCGTGAGCTTTGTACGAGTAAAATGCCCTGAGAAGGAATTTAACTTAAAATGTAGCCCAAATCACGGTTTCTGTATAAGAGGAAACAGGTTTCTTCCTGTAAAATTATTAGATGTAGCAGGTCTCGTACCTGATGCACATCTAGGTAAAGGACTGGGTAATGAATTCCTTAGTGACTTGAGTCAGGCAGATGCTTTGATTCACATAGTTGACGTTTCAGGATCAACTACTGAAAAAGGTGAACCTTGTGAGGCAGGAACTTATGACCCTTGTAATGATATTAGATTCTTAGAAGAAGAAATAGACCTCTGGTTTGATAATATTCTAGTTAAAAGCTGTAGCAAGTTTGCCAAAAGAACAACCTTAGAATCAAAAGACGAAGATAAGGAAATAGCTGAACAATTCTCTGGTTTGAAAATAGACCTAGGAATGGTCAAGGATGCTAGAAAGAAAACAGAGCTTACCAAGAAAATAAAGGATTGGAGTGAAGATGAAGTTAAGAATTTTGCAAAGCAATTAAGAATCGTTTCCAAACCAATAATAATTGCTGCCAATAAAGTAGATATTCCTTGTGCTGAAGCTAATCTGAAGATTATCAAAGAGAAATTCCCAGATTTAAAGATAATTCCTTGTTCTTCAGAAGCTGAATTAGCACTTAAGGAAGCTGCTAAGCATGAATTAGTCGAGTATATTCCTGGAGAAAAGGAGTTCAAAGTACTAGCAGAAGATAAGCTAAATGAAAAGCAAAAGAAGGGCTTAGAATTCGTTAAGAAATTCTTAGATAAATGGGGCTCTACAGGAGTTCAGGATTGTCTGAATTTAGCTGTTTTCGAAGAACTAGATTATATTGTAGCATATCCAGTAGAAGATGGTAATAAATTCTCAGATAATAAAGGAAACGTATTTCCTGATGGCTTTTTATTGCGTAAAGGAAGCAATGCTCTGGATTTAGCCTATGCTGTTCATAGTGCTATTGGAGACAAGTTCATCAAGGCTATAGATGCTAGAACAAAGCAGGTAATTGGAAAAGAGCATACTCTAAAAAATAACGATATAATTGAAATTGTAAGTGGAAAGTGAACGATAAATTTTTATAATTTTTACTATTAGATAAGTATGGCAAATAAGACATTAGAAAAAAGAATAGGTAGAGATCCAAGGACTAAAGCAATACTTCCTATCGCAATAGTAGATAAAGTAAATTATAATCCTTTAAATAATAAAATTCATATTAATGACAAAGGATATAATAAAATCAAAAAAACTCATAAATATCATACTCGAGAGAGTAAACCAATAGGTTAAATAATAAGTAAGATATTAAACTGTAGTTTTATTATACACTTTAACTAATTCTGGTAAATAAGTCCCAGAGTATAATGAATCTTCAAATGCTATTTTAAATGGTTCTTCTAAATGTAATTTCTTACCCGCTCTATTATATTCTGGGTACCTATTAACATTCCCGAATACATCTTTTTTCTTTATGACTGGAACATAGGCTTCAGGTATTACATTCCATACGAACTCATCCAACCAGTCTTCAGGTAATTTATCCTTAAACTTATCTTTAAGATGAATAGCTTGAACGCAGATATCGAACAGCTTTTTGGAATAATCTTCTTCACTAAATCCACTTCTAGGTTTACTTACTTTATCTGATAAACCACTAATTCTACCGTATTTTTGAAGAAGTCTACTAATATATGTTGGATGAGGAAAATTATCTAAAACTGGTTCTTCCATCATGACCGAATAGAGAAGTAATTCATTAGGAACGCATCCTTTTTTTACAAGTTTTTCCTTGGCTAAATCTGCAAAGGTTTCGTAGCTGATATATTCTACTTCTTTTTCACCATCAAGATGAGTCCAGATGGTAGTAGTACCCATTTTTCCAGAATTTTCAAATTCATTCACAAAATTAACAAGAGATCTAGGACTTCTGTCACTATTATTATAAAAAAAAGTAACAATAAAGTCATCTACTCTAACATTAGAGTCTTCAAAAAGCGATCCAAATTGATTTACTTTAAATTTTGGAAATAATATTTTAGATAAATAATTCTTAGAATCACGTAGGTATCTTACTTCTTCCTTACTTTTAGTACTATGTGATTTACTAGGTCTTACTTCTCCGAATTTTAAGAGAACGTCATCAAGTGTTTTAATTCCTGCTTTGTCCAAATAATGTGAAAGTTGTGCTTCCGAAACAAGCATAATATTTTTTCCTCTATTTGCTTCATAAATTGTACCTTGTAAAAGATTTTCAAATTTTTTAGGTTCAAGAGTACCTTCTACTATTGAATCTCCCATATAATGTATATCATCAATAATTATAGGATTACAATAATTTAACAGATCACTTACTGAATTTTTTTGATATAATTCTTTAATTATGTCGAATCTTTCTCCCCATGTTTCTTTTGTGGCTATTTTTTCAGGGTCTAATGCTTCGATTTTATTTGATTTTTTATAAATAAACATAACTGGAAAAGGATTAGATTTATCTTTCGCAATGTTAGATAAAGCTTTTCTAATATGGAAAGTTTTACCTATACCTTTCGGAGCAAGTAAGTATTTAGGATATCTTTTATTATAACTTGTTAAATTTACTACGAGATTATCAACAAAATCTTGAGAGATAGGTCTTAATGTCTCAAGTTCTTCCAGAGTGTAATCTTCAGCTCGGGGTTTCATAGCCATTCTATACCTAATTACTACAAATTAGTTACGATTATATTTATAAGTTTTTCTATTAATTAATTCTAGAATGTCCTAAACATCTACTGGTTTTTATAATAACAACAAAGTTTTTAAACTCCTTTTATAAATTAGACTAAGGAAAATAATGGGTAGAGTTAGAACGAGTTCGGTGAAGAGAGCAGCAGAAGAACTAATGTTAGAGTTCCCTAATCAGTTTACTAAAAAATTTGAAGAAAACAAGAAAAAAGTAGCCGAATTAGCAGATGTGGGGACAAGGAAATTGAGAAACATGATCGCTGGGTATATTACAAAGAAAGTGAAATCAGCAAAGTAATGGTCCTCTTGGACAATATTGAATGAGGTGAAAGGAAAATGCCAGGAAAACAAGGAAGAAAAGAAGAAGACGCAATTTTTGTTGGCGGAAAGCCCTTCATGAATTATGTAACCGCCGTTGTTATGCAGTTTTCTAGCGAAGGCGCAGACACAGTAACCATAAAATCTAGAGGTAAGTTTATTTCCAGAGCTGTTGATGTAGCAGAAGTCGTTAGAAATAGATTCATGAAAGACAAAGTAGACATAACAAAAATAGAAATTGGATCAGAAGAATTCGAAAATGAAGAAGGTAAGAATGTACGAGTTTCTACTATGGAAATTACATTGAAGAAGAAGTAAATTTTCTTCTTCATTTATTTTTTTATTTTTTATAAAAAGAAATAACAAGTATTAAAGAATTTAAAGATAATCTAGAAGGAATATTAAAAGATACAAAAGTAGATTTTAAAGGTTCTCGCGTGAGTATTTCTAATCCGTGGTATTCAGTATTTATCACAAAAAGAGTGATTAGGGAAGAAAGCAAGGGTCTTATTTTCAAGGTTCCTGAAGTAGTTGCAGTATACGATCCTCCAATAAAAATTGAAGTAAATCATCATCCTCCTGATATGTACAGTGATATAATTATATCTAGAACCTACACTAATGCTAAGGATTACAACCCTATTTCAGACTTTTCTATTTACAGACCATTAGCGGATGCAGTTATATCTGCCAATAATAAAGAAAATTAACCTTCTTTTAATTCTAAATCACTAACCGCTATTTTTTTAAAGCAAAGGTTATAGGAGTATAAAATGGCAGTTAGATGTCCAGTTATATCAGTTTTAGGTCATGTTGACCATGGGAAGACCTTGCTTCTTGATAAGATTAGAGGCACTGCTGTCGCTGATAAAGAAGCTGGAAAAATAACACAAGCCATAGGAGCTACAGAAGTTCCCTTAGATACTATCAAGAGCATATGTGGTTCTTTACTGGACAGATTTAAGGTTCAGTTTAATATTCCAGGCCTACTTTTCATAGACACACCAGGACATGAAGCTTTTACATCTCTAAGAAGGAGAGGTGGCTCTATTTCTGATTTAGCGATTCTTATAATTGATATAAATCAAGGAGTTCAACCACAGACCAAAGAGGCCATTGAAATTATAAAAACATTCAAAGTCCCATTTGTTATTGCAGCAAGCAAAGTAGACATAGTTCCCAATTGGAAAACCCATTCAAAAATTTTCATAGAAAATATAGCTCAACAAACTGATTTATCTAGGGAAGAATTTGAAAAGAGAATATACCGACTAATGGGCGCGATTTCAGAGTTAGGTTTTAGTTCTAATCTCTATAACAAAATAGAAGATTATCAGAAGGAAATTGCCATAATTCCAACTTCTGGAAAAACAGGAGAAGGCATAGCTGAATTACTTGCTTTATTAACAGGTTTAAGTCAAAAATTCTTAGAAAAGAATTTGAATATAGAAGTTAAGGGCCCAGCTAAAGGTACTGTTCTAGAGATAAAAGAAACAGAAGGTTTGGGAACTACTGCAGACGTAATTATCTATGACGGTACTCTAAGTGTCGGAGAAGAGATTCTTATTGGTGGACTAGATGATATTGTAAAAACAAAGGTTAAGGCCTTATTGAAACCTTCAGCTTTATCTGAGATTAGAGATTCTAAAACAAGATTTACTCATGTTAAATCAGTTACAGCTGCTACAGGTATCAAGATTAGTGCTCTAGATTTAGATAAGGTAAATGCAGGATCTCCAGTTGTATCTATTAAAGCCAAAGATGCAGAAAAGGAGATAAGAAAAGAACTTGAAGAAGTTAAATTAGAAACACAGGATAAAGGAGTTATAATAAAAGCAGACACTTTAGGATCACTAGAAGCCTTCCTTAACATACTCGAACAAAACGATATCCCAGTAAAAAAAGCAAGAATTGGGAATGTGAATAAAAAGGATATTGCTGATGCTTCAGCTTCAATGGAAAAGGATCCTTTTTACGGAGTCATTCTTGGATTCAACGTGAAATGCGATGATACTATCGCTAGAGATGCTAACAAATGTAAGGTTGATGTTGTAACGCATCCGGTTATCTATAAAGTACTAGAAGAATACCAGGAGAAATGTGAAAAAAAGAGAAAGCAAATGGAATTAGAGGAACTGGAAGGAGTCAAGTGGCCAGCTAAGATTAAGTCACTTTCAGGTTATGTTTTTAGACAATCTAATCCAGCAATTTTCGGCGTCGAAGTTATGGCTGGAGAATTAAGAAATAATGTTGATGTGATGAATGAAAATGGTACTATTTTAGGAGAAATAAAGACCATAGAGTCCGAAGGTAATAAGTTAGATTCTGCTAAAACTGGAGAGAAAGTAGCAATAGCATTAATGGGTCCTACATTCGGAAGACAGATAAAAGAAGGCGATACCTTAATTGTCAGTGTTCCTGAATCAGATTTTAAGAAGTTAAAGAAAAAGAAAAATCTCCTTTGTGGAGCAGAAATCAGTTTATTACAAGAAATTGCAAGAATAAAAAGAAAAACTGATGAAATGTGGGGAGTATGACTTCTTATTTATAGAGGTTCTTTTTTGCTTCATTAACAAGTGTAGAAGAATAATCATCTAATTTTTTATCGAATACGTTGTCACCTGTTCTCTTATTCTTACCAACATAGGTTACACTCCCTCCTGTATTTTTTGAAAGCGCGTCTCCTAGTTTTTTTGTATCGTCTTTACTTAGAGGCAGTTTTACCCGTATTATATTTGACTCCAAACTTGCATTCTCAGGAAGCTTTTCGTCTCCTGTAGATTTTGCTCTAGCTTCTCTTTTTTTAACCAAATCCATTAAATTTGCTGTAATCTTGCTTACCATAAAACAGTTTTAATTTGAAAGTGATTTATAATACTTTTGTATATACTACTTATAAGAAATAGCAAATAGTAAGTTTTATATATTTCTTTAAATGACGTTGGAATACTATGGAAGTATTAAAGAAAAGAATAGAGAAACGTCGTGAAGAATTCGAAAAAGAAGTAGAGGATCTAGTTAATAAAGTAAAAGGCCTTATAGATGAAAAAACTAATGAATTATTGGAAGAGATAAAAGAGTACGAATCTTTGATGGATATGAATAATTATGATCCAGATATAGAGAAACTGGGGTTAGATATAGTAGTATGGGGAGATGATAGTCCTAATGATATATATATTAAAGTGAATAATCCTTCGCTAGCATTACTAAAAATGTCACAAATAGCACTAGAAGATAGAAGTGAACAAAGTTATTCTAAGGAAAATCTTATGACTATAAAAAAGTTATTTGATGGTCTACCTAAAGATATGAAAGATAACGTAAGAGAATGGTACCAAGGTACTGTCTGTGAGTACATCCAAACTGGGAAAGTACATGATAAGAAAAAGTGATAATGTATTTCTTTAATATGGAAAGAAATATAAATTATAACTGAGACAAAAAGATAAAATGGGTATTTTTGATGGAGAAAAAGAGCCAAAAAAAGCCTTCTTAGATTTAGATATGAAGGAAGAAGAGTTAATCAAAGAGATAGAAAAAGAGGCTGATAGAGAAATACAAGAATTACTAGAAACTATAAGATTAATCAAGGACGTAAAGAACAGGGGTCTCTACATTCTAGAAAAAATGAATGATCTTGATAGCGTTCTAAAAGGAGAAGCAAAGACATCCAAACTGGAATTCAATAGAAGAGAATACATAGCAGGTACTCTAGAGATATTGGACAGACAATTAGAAAAGCTCAAGACAGAAGAATTGGTAGCTCTTCAAGAGGAAAAAGAAGAAGATAAGCTTGAAAAATTCATTTTAAGCTTAACAAAAAAAGCTGATAAGATATTAGGTGATGCTAAAAAAGAACTTGAAAGTAAATAATAACCCATTATTATAATAGAGAATAATGAAACCATTATCTCCCACTTTAAAAGAAAAAAAGAGATACATTTTGATTAAATTAATCTCAGACTCCAGCTTCAGATTTTCAGTTATTGAAAGCGAGCTAAGACAGAAAATCAAGGAGTTTTTAGGAGAATTAGAGACCTCAAAAGCAGGCTTAATATTCTTTAAAGAGACTTGGGAGCCAAAGAGTAAAACTTTTATATTAAGGGTAGGAATTAAGCAAGTAGATAAGGTAAAAGGAGCTATAACCCTAATAAAAAGTATTAAAAACAAGCCAGTAATGTTTAGTAGTTTAAAGACATCTGGAAAATTGAATAAATTGAAAAATTTTCAAAAGGTGAAATAAATGGTAGAAGTACCCCAAAAGATGGGCTATGATCGGGCAACATCTGTTTTTAGTCCCGATGGAAGATTATTACAAGTCGAATATGCTAAAACAGCAGTAAATAAAGGAGCTTTAGCTTTAGGAATCGTCTGTAAGGATTCAGTACTCTTAATGGCTGATAGGAGATTAGCAAGTAAATTATTGACAAAAGACTCAGTCAAGAAAGTACTAAAAATAGACGATCATGTTATAGCTACAGCTTCTGGTTTAATATCAGACGCCAGAGTTTTGGTAAAGAAATGTAGAATAAAATCGCAGCAGAATAAATTGGTATATGGAAAGGAAATCGATATCGAGTCATTGATAAAATACGTGGCAGATATCGAGCAACTTTATACTCAATATGGAGGAATAAGACCTTTTGGAATTTCCTTCCTTATAGCAGGTGTAGATTCAAAGCCTAGGTTGTTTATGACAGAACCTAGTGGAATTTATTTTGGTTATAAGGCCAGAGCTATCGGTCAAAAGGCAGATGAGGCTAATAAATTATTAGAGAAGAAGTACAAAACAGACCTGAAGTTAAACGAAGGAATCGAGTTAGCTAAATCTGTATTCAAAAAAGTTTTAGGAAAAGAGTATTCTGCTGAAAGAATTGAGGCAATGAGTGTAACTCCAAAAGGCATAGAGAGAATAAAAGTATAGATAAAATGGCACATCCTCAGCAGACTTATGACAAAGAGAGACTATCATTAAATCTTGCAAGATTAAAGAGAGGCGGAGATAATTTTGAAATAATTCTTGAAGATCCTAAATCAGCGTTAGAGTTTAAGGAAGGTAAAAAGATTTCTCCTCGCGAGTTTCTCAGAAGTGAAGAGGTTTTTAAGGACGCTAAAAAAGGTAAAGAAGCATCAGAACACGAGATGGAAAAGATATTTGGAACTTCTAATCCTTTAGAAGTGGCCAAAGTTATAATTATGGAAGGTGAGATGCAACTAACAACAGAGATACGAAAGGAAATGTATGAAGCTAAGAGGAAAATGATAATTGATTATATTCATATGAATACTATTGATCCTAAGACTAAGACACCGCATCCTCATCAAAGAATTGAGCTAGCTATGGAGCAAGCCAAGGTCAAGATAGACCCTTATGATAGCGTAAAATATCAAATTAAGAAAATATTACCTGAACTAAGGACTATAATTCCTTTAGCTGTTGAGTCCTCTAAGTTATACATTCTAGTTCCAAATAGATACGCTGCAAAGGCATATTCTGTTTTGAAAGGGAAGTATGATGTTAGCCAAGAGCAATGGAATAATGACGGTTCTGTGAATTTTCAGGTGGAGTGTAAACCCGGTATAAAACCGGAAATAATAGACATTGTTAATAAATTAACAGATGGAGAAGCAGAGGTTAAAGAATAAAATGGTAGAAAAATTATTAGTAGAAAATAAAAATATAGTTGTTCCTGGAGAAGTTCTGGCAGAAGGAATGAATTTCTTACCAGGTAAAAGAGCATTTAGAGAGAAAGAAAAGATATGCGCTTCGATACTAGGATTAGTAAACATAAATGGAAGGGTGATAAGTGTAATACCCTTGTCTGGAGCGTATATGCCAAACAAGGACGATGTAGTTATCGGCCAGATAGAAGATGTTGGTTTTTCTGGTTGGCATGTGAATATATTCTGCCCATATCCGGCAGACCTCAACGTAGCTGAGGCAACAAGAAAATACCTAGATACAAACAAAACAGAACTTACAAGATTTTTAGACATAGGCGAGTATATTTTTGCCAAAGTCATAAAGGTAAGTAGTTCTAAATTTGTAATACTAACCATGAAAGACAGACCCTATAGGAAACTTAAGGAAGGAACTATAATCAAGATATGTTCCACAAAAATACCAAGGTTGATAGGAAAGAAAGGAAGCATGGTAAATATGTTGAAACAATCTTCTGGCTGTGAAATATTAATTGGTCAGAACGGGTTAGTATGGATCAGTGGAGACCCAGAAAAAGAACAAATGGTAGTAAGAGCAATCAGTAAAATCGAAGAAGAAGCCCATAGAGAAGGTCTAACAGATAGAATAAAAACTATGTTAGGTGGAGAAAATGGTAAAAAAAGGACAGCCAGAGAAACTAATAGTTAAGGGTAAGAGACTGGATGGTCGAGGATTTGACCAGATGCGAGATGTTTCTATCAAGGCAGGAGTCATTCCAGAAGCAGAAGGATCTGCAGAATTAAGCCTTGGTGAAACTAAAGTCATAGCAGCAGTCTATGGCCCTCGTGAAGTTATACCAAAGCATCTAGCTAATCCTGAGAAAGGGATTATCAAGTGTGTTTATACGATGGCGAGTTTTGCCACACCTGATAGAAATAGACCAGGACCATCAAGAAGATCAGTAGAGATATCAAAGGTAATGGCAGAAGCATTAACACCAGTTGTCAATTTGGAAAAATATCCGAAAACATCAATAGATGTTTTTGTAGAAGTAACTAATGCCAATGCAGGAACAAGAACTGCGGCAATAAACGCAGCTTCTGTAGCATTAGCAGATGCTGGCATAGAGATGAATGATTTGGTGACTAGCATTGCCGGAGGTAAGGCTGATGGTCAGCTTATCTTAGACCTATTCAATCCAGAAGATAACTATGGAGAAGCAGATCTTCCAATAGCATATCTTCCTAGAACTGGCGAAGTTAGCTTACTTCAGATGGACGGTGAGTTAACACCAGCAGAGATAGAGAAACTATTGAAGATGATAAAAAAGGCATGTGAAGAACTTTACAAAAAACAAAAAAATGCCTTAAGAGAGAGGTACAAGTTAAAATGAAAATACTCAAATCTCATTTAAAATCAGTTATAAGCAAGGGAAAAAGAGACGATGGCAGAGAGCTAGTGGAATATAGAGACATAAAAATTGAAGTTAATCCTATTCAAAGAGCTAATGGCTCAGCAAGGGTAAGATTAGGTAACACAGATGTTATCGTCGGCGTAAAGATAGAGCTAGGTGAACCATTCCCAGATACACCGGAAGATGGAGTACAAATAGTTAACGCAGAATTAAACTCTATAGCGAGTCCAGATTTTGAAGAAGGTCCTCCAAGACCAGAAGCAATAGAACTCGCCAGAGTTGTGGATAGAGGTATAAGAGAAGGAAAAGCAATAGATACTGGTAAATTATGCATTACTCCTGGAGAGAAGGTTTGGTGTGTATTCATGGATATCTACCCAATGAATGCAGATGGTAATTTATTTGATGCTAGTGCTTTAGCAGCAATAATTGCATTGAAGAATGCTAGATTCCCTAAATACGATAAGAAAACAGATGAAATTAAATACGATGAACTTACTAATGAAAAATTACCAATTAAGACCACCCCGATACTAAACACATACGGGAAGATAAATAACAGTATATTTTTAGACCCATCGTCAAGTGAAGAGAAAGTTTTAGATGCTAGGATTTCAGTAGCAACATTAGAGAATGGAAATGTGTGCGCAATGCAAAAAGGAGAAACTGGCACATTCACTATAGACGAAATAAATAAAATTACGAAAGACTCTAAGAAGTATGCAGAAAAATTGAGAAAGCTGGTAAAATGAAAAAGAAATATACTAAGTATGAAAAAGCAAGAATTATAGGAGCAAGAGCTCTACAACTGGCTATGGGCGCTCCTCTTTTGATTAAAAAATCTAAGAGTATAGTATCAGTAATAGACTTAGCCCGAAAAGAATTTGAATCTGAAGTGCTACCTATTACTGTAAATAGACCAAAACCAACAAAATCAGTGATAGAATGAGTATACTAGATATAAAAGCCTTTAAGGTACTGAACTCAAGGTCAGACCCGACTATAGGAGTTCAGGTTAAAACTGAAAAAGGCAAGGCTTGGGCAGCTGCTCCTAGTGGAGCGAGTGTTGGTAAGGCAGAAGCAAAAGCTTACCCTCATGGTATTGACGCAGCAATAGCACATATTAATTCTAAGGCAGATAAATTAAAGAAAATAGACATAGAAGAATTTAAGGACCTTAAGAAAATAGAGTCTGAGATAAATATTTCTAAATCAGGAGCAAATGCAACAATAGCCTTAGAATATGCATTCCTTAAAGGTCTAGCTCTTGAAAAACAAGAACCAATATGGAGAGTAATTAATCCAAAGGCCAAGAAAATGCCTAAGTTGCTGAGCAATGTGGTTGGTGGAGGTTCTCATGCTGCAGGTGGTCTAGATATACAAGAGATATTGGTTTATTCTAATTCTAAGACTTTTGCTGATGGAGCCTTTCTTAATGCAGAAATACATAAAAAAATAAAGTTAAAGCTCGAAAAGAAAGACAGTTATTTCATAGGTGGCAAGACTGATGAAGGAGCGTGGACAACTTACCTTTCTGACTTAGAAGCGCTAAGACTGGTAAGAGATGTAATAGACCATGAAAAGACAAAGATGTATATGGGAATTGATCTTGCAGCATCACAGCTTTACAAAAATGAACAGTATATCTGGAAAAATTATGCTTACAAAAGCAGGAAAAAGAGCTTTACACAACAGGAACATATTGATTTAGTTAAGGACGTGATCAAAAGATTCAAGTTAAAATACGTAGAAGATCCTGTATATGAAGACGACTTTAAAGGATTTGCAGAACTCAATAAGTTAGATACAGATGTTTGTGGTGATGATCTAACAGCCACAAATGTAGAGAGAATAAGAAGAGCAATAAGAACCAAGTCTATTAGCGCCATTATAATAAAGCCAAATCAAGTTGGTAGCGTAGTAAAAACAATAGATGCTATTAACCTGGCTAAAAGAGCTGGCTTGAAGATAGCATTCTCTCACAGATCAGGTTCTACAGAAGATGCTACCCTAGTTCACATTGCCAAGGCTTTCGAAGCTGACTTTGTGAAGATTGGGATTTCCGGTGGCGAGAGAACAGTTAAGATAAACGAATTAATCAGAATAGAACAAGGTTTATAAATGATTCATCAAAAAGAAGTGTCTATAGAAATATAGTAGCTTACTATGACATACCTAATTGAAGGAACAGTGATTAGAGAAGAGAAACCGGATAAATACATTAATAATTATGTTTCAAAAACAGTTAAGAAATTTGGACCAACAACAGAAATAGATACTATAATTACAAATTCTGAGAAGTTTACTCATAGATCAGATCGTAAGTTTGAATATATAGATACTCTAAAAAAAGCAGTTAAACTATGTGAAAAAAAAGAAGTAGACGTTTCTAAGTCAAAGTTATTTGTGCCAAGTAGAGGCTGGGAGAGCTATTTAGATATGCTCTTTAGGGAGACAAAAGAGTATAAAACTTTATCAGGGGAGCTTGAATTATGGAAAGAATTTAGAGTTCCATCCCCGTGGTTATACTTCTATGCACGTGGAAAATTAGAGAATAGTTTTGCTTATGATTCTGAATCAAAAAGTTTTGTAAATACCCCTCTTAAGGGTAAAACAAAGAAAACAAGTTACGGAATTATGAGTCCTATTAGATCCTGGGAAAGAACTAACGTAATAGTTAGAGTAGAACAAGGTTATAGAATCAACTATTGAGAGATATTAATTATCTTATCAACGTTTTTCATAGCTTCATTATATCCTTCTTTAAGTTGTTTAGATAGTCCAAATCTAATTAAATCCTTAAACGCACCGAGTAACTCATAATCTTTTCTTAGTAAAGAAAAATATGACCTTGCAAGAGCATACATATCCTCTATTCCTTCTTCAATATTATGTCTGTATTTTTTCGGATTACTAAAGAAACCATCAACATAAAAATCAGGATCATTGTCAATTGCATGCTTCATACCTTGAAGGATCATAGGAGTTGTCTTTCTGTCATACCAGTCCCCTCTAAATTTCCTGTCCTTGTCTTTAAGGTCCTTACCATCATCAAGTGTTAGCTGTAATGCTCCAGAACCCACCTTAGAAAAAAAATCCGTGCTTTCTGCATACTTTTTAAGAGAAGTATCGTTAAACCAGGTTTCAGCTCCAATTCTAAAAGCAGCTTGATAAAGTGCAGAAAGTCTCCTATGAGTTAATTCTGAATATGTTTTAGGATTAAAAGTGTATATGTCTTCGATATCAAAATCTAGAGTTTTTAAGTCATTTAATTCAAGTTCTGTATCATAATTACTTATTATCCTTTCAAGATCTTTACTAAGGACCCCTTTCCTTAATTTCTCCATCTGGGCATCTTCCCAGTTTTCATAAACCATAGAATAATTCATAGCCTTGTTGAAAATATGAAGAACATCTAGCTCTTCTGCTATAGATTTTGCCTTGTTTAAAGCCCAATCTCGTGATTCCTCTAACTCTCTTCTTTTTTCACTACTTAAATCCTTTTCATCTTTTAATATATTTATAAGATCCCCGCCATAAAGTCCGAAAGCTATACCTGCAGTTGAGGAATCAAACTTACCAACTGTTTTTGCATCGTCAGAGGAGTTTAGCGTATCATGAGCTATATATATAGGAATAAGGCCCACACTTAATAGAGTAGTTTCATGGGTTTGCTTCCGACCAAGTTCTCGTTCATGAAGTTCGTTTATACTGTGAATCATATGCTCGATTTGCTTCTTTACTTTAGACTTAGATACTCTCGCTATTGGAACATAAGCTGTTAATCGTAACATAGTAATTAATTATCCAGAAAGGTTTATATTATTTTTTATTTATTTTCTCTTTATAATGAATCTCGAAAAAGCTCATTATGTTGTTGCTACCGCAATTGTAATTAAATATAATAAATATCTAGTTATAAAAAGAGCTCCACATGAAAAAGTTCGACCAAATTACTGGACTGTTCCTGGTGGAAAGATAGAAAAATCAGACTACATAAACAGGAAAGTAGACATCGGAGTTCATTGGTATAATATTATCGAAGATGTTCTAAGAAGAGAAGTTTTAGAAGAAACTGGATTGAAAATTAAGAATATAAGGTATCTTACAAGTCTAGTTTTTGTAAGACCTGACAATATTCCGACAATAGTTCTTAGCATGTATGCTGATTATGAGTCTGGTGAGATTAAACTCGACAAAGACCACACAGATTATGCTTGGGTAACTTTAGAAGAAGCAAAAGACTATAAATTAATCGAAGGAATCTATGAAGAAATAGAAATGTTAGACAGAAAACTAAAAGGAGAAGACGTTGATGAGTGGTCTAAATCTAAGAATAAATAAGCTCTGGTTTTACTCAACAATTCACACCATAAGGAATATTTATCCTATCTACAGATTCTACTTCTTTTTTTATACTTTTTTCATTTTCCTTATAACATGATAAGGCTTTAAAATGCTCTTTAATAGCACTAATCACATTTGAATTTCTATTAGTGTAGAATACTTCAGGTACTTTTTCTCCTTCTACATATATGAAACCCATAGTTTCCCATGGATATTTGCTGAAGATTGGTTCTGTTCTAGAGAATTTTATAGTAGATACATGCACTTTTTCTCCAGGAAATGAACTGAGGTGGAACGCTTTTCGTAGTATCTCTGTAACTATATTCTCTAAATGTCCTTTCACAGATAATTCTTTTACCATTTTAACCTCTAAGGTATTACCACTATCTAACAATAAGTATATAAAGATTTCTTTGAAGAGAAGAATTATGAAAAAAGAAGATATTCCGAAGATAGCTAAGTATGAAGTGGGCTGGTGGCAGGCTCATCATAAAAAAGATTGGGATAAAATAGTAGATTTCATGGCTAAAGAGTATTCTCACTTATATGAGATACCCTACAAAAATGCAGTGAAGTGTGTAAACTATAGAATAAAGGCAGGCAGAGAGCATGATATTGCTGAGAAGTTAGAAGATGAAGGGAAACCAGAAGAAGCAAAGGTTCATTGGAATAAAGCACTAGGCCATATGGTAAAGCATTTTCAAACACTCTGTGATAAAGTGAATACTAAAAATTAACCTTCATTTAATTATAAATCTCTTTCTATTATTTTACTGTAATCTTTATTTAGAAAATTATAAAAGGAAAATATAGCATATTATTATAAATATGACTAAAAAATCTAGAGAGTATGATACCTGGGTTCCTGATATATTTATAAGATACGCTACTAAAAACAGAAAAAAATTCTATAGCCTTGAGTTAGAATTTGATAGATCTCAGATTGATCAACCTTTTGTTGTATACTTAGGCAGTTTACTTTTTTACTTCCTTATTTTGTGTATGTTCTATCTCCTTGTTATATTTTACATATTTAGCAATAGTTTTACAAGTTTTAGGGTAATTGATTTTATCTTATCACTGGGTTTTTTCTTTGTTGTAGCTCCATTATCTTTCTTAGTCTTGTACAGTCATCCACGTGTGGTAGCTTTCCTAAACAAAATTAGGATAGACCCTGAAATAGAAAAAGTGGCTGAAATTTTTATACAAGAACTTGATAAAGGAAAACCTTCTACAGAGGTATTTAAAACATTGGCAAGTTCTGATTTGAAGGCAGCTTCAAAAGAATTTAAGTATATTGTTTATCTAATTGAAAAGGAAAGAGTGAGTTTACTAAAGGCTATTATGACTTGTGCTAAGCAAACTCCTTCAGATAAGTTCAGAGAATTTTTACACGAATTGAATTTAACTATAAGAACTGAAAGTGCTCTAAGGAGAACCTTAAGAAAATACGCGAAGAGATAATTAGAATTCTATAGCCGCATAAGAAACTGAATTAGAATATGAGCTTACTACATCCCCAGAAGTATAGTATTTGAGTAATTTCGCTCCTTTTGAACCTAATTTTTTTGCTAGCGAGATGACTACAGATATGGGAAAAGCACCGCAAATTGTGGCCTCTGTTTTATTAACATACTCAACAAATCCTTTAAGGTCTAATTTTTCTATGTATTCTATTGCTTTCTTATCAAGATCGTATATCTTATCTTTAACATTTAGGCCAACAAATGGTAGGTAACCATAACCTATACCATAATGGGTGAAATCAGAGGAAACTACTATTTTAACATCCTTATCTTTTATCTTGGAATAAATAATCTCTGCAAATTTTTCCGCTAAGTCTGCATTCAAAGTTGAAGAGAATAATATTGGAACTATCTTAGGTAATTTTAGCTTGTGCTTTTGAGAGAAGTATTGTATAAATGGTAGCTGAACTTCTAGAGAATGTTCGCTTACATGCGAATCTGGATTTATATCGAATAATTCATCTTGCGCTATTTCCCTACCTAGTTCTCTATCAACCTCTACTTTTCCTATAGGAGTGGACCAGTCTGAACCTAGCCATATTGAATTAGCTCCTATCATATGAGCTGGTCCTAGTAGAATTAAGGTTTCAGGATATCCTGACTCTGCTAGAGCTTTGTGAGCATATGCTGCACCAACACCTGAATAAGAATAGCCAGCATGAGGTGAGATTATTCCATGAATATTTCTAGTCTTTAATTCCTCTCCTGGACCGTCCTTTATACATTTTTTTATTTCAGCTTTTAATTCTTCAGGACTATCAGGATAGAAAGTCCCAGCAACAGCAGGCTCTCTTATCATAGTATGCTCCTTAATTGAGCTCTTACATTCTCAATATCCTTATCAGTTATTTCTTCAAGTTTCTCTTTTATGAAGAGTACAAAATTCTTAGCTTCTGTAACCTCTTCTAAGATTTTTTCTTTACTTAATGACTCTTTTATGTAATATTGAGCATTTATTCTGTTTTGTTTGGCCTTTTTTAGTTCTTCATGTACATCTTCAGGAATTATTCCTGCCTTTACAAATGTCTCTGACAATGCAACCATGCATTCATGTATTTCGCACTTTATACCACATCTTAAAGCAAGAGAATAAAACGCAAAATATTCTGTATAATATGCAGCTATAGTAACCCAATTAGATAATCCTTCTTTTAAATGTACATCCATGGCCTGTCTGGATTCCTCTGCTTTTTCAAGGTAAGATTTACTCATATTTATGTTAGGCTCTACTAATTTTATACCTCTGTTCTGGTGCAAACACCATTTTATTTCATGAATGTCTGATTCGTTCATAGTACCTCCATATTATATCTACAAATGAACTAGAGTTTTTTAGGATAACATGATTTTTTAATATTTCTAATGCCAAATAATCTTTGGCTCTTAATCCTCTTGAGAACTCATCATGCTTAGCAATTTTAACATTTATCTTTAGATTGGTCTTGCTCTCTGTGTCATTAATAAAACTCCTATGTTCTAGTTTTCCTAAAATAAAGATATCTACGTCTGAGCTCTTGGTAGCGCCGCCTCCTGCTCTGCTTCCGAATAATATGATGGAAGATTCAGGGGTAACATTCTTTTCAAAATCTCTTAGTATCTCTCGCATTATGAAATTATTAGATAAATAACTCACAGAAACATAATGTTCTGCTAAGCAAATGAAATGTTCTGTTAGTAAGTTATCCATGTTAAGGAAAAATTCCTTGTTCCTCCCCACGAATTCTGAGTTGAAAACCTTTAAGTTCTCGAGTTTCTTTATGTTTAGAGCTATAGTCCTGTGATTTGTCTTGAGTAAAGATGCTATTCTTCTCAGATGTATCCTCTTATCATATTGATTTAAGAACAAAGAAATGACTCTTAGTTGGGTCTCATTAATGGATACTTTTTTAACCATATGGAGTATAGTTAATCCAGTTATATATAAATCTTTCTAAATTGTTGGTAAATATTTATCTCTTTCCCACCTAGTCACATGCATTCTATACTCTTCCCACTCTTTCTTTTTGATATGTAGGAAATGTTTGAAAACATGTTCGCCTAATACATCCCTAACTAATCCGCTACCCTCCATAAAAGATAAAGCGTGGCTAAGATTATTTGGTAAGTCTTTTATGCCCAGTTCCTCTTTCTGTTTTTTAGATAAAGTGTATACATTAACTTCTACTTTTTTAGGAGGCTCTATTTTTTCTTGAATACCTTTTAAACCAGCTCCTAACATTACTGCGAATTGTAGATAAGGATTTCCAGAACAATCTAATGACCTTAATTCACATCTTGTTCCTTCGCCTCTTGCAGGAGGAATTCTAACAAGAGCACTCCTATTTTTATCAGCCCAAGAAATATAAGTAGGAGCTTCATAACCCGGTACAAGTCTCTTATATGAATTCACTGTAGGGTTCAAGACTGCTGTAATTTCTTTAACATATTTAAGCAAACCTCCAATAAAGTATTCGCCAACTTCACTTAATTCATCTCCTCCATTGAACATATTTTTTCCCTGAGAATTAACTAAACATTGGTGTACATGCATTCCGCTTCCAATAAGTCCATGAATCGGTTTAGGCATAAAAGAAGCATGTAAGTTTTGTAAAGAAGCAACCAATTTAGTCACATATTTTAGAGTTATCACCCAGTCTGCGTTTTTTATAGCTTCTCCGTGTTTCAAGTCTATCTCATGTTGCCCTGTTCCAACTTCATGGTGTGTTGAATGAACATGAATCTTCATTTTTTCTAGGACTAGGGAAATATCTGCCCGAATATCTTCAGCTAAATCTATATGCGAAAGATCAAAATATCCAGCATAATCATTCGGCTCTAGAGTAGGTTTATTATCTGCTTTTTTGAATAAATAGAACTCACATTCCGGACCAGTTAAGTAGTTGTATCCTAATTTCTTAGCCTTTTCAACGACTCTTTCTAAAGCATATTTAGGATCTCCTAAATACCTTTTTCCATCAGGACAATAAATATCACAATTAAATTTGGCAGCTGCTCTTTCATTCGTTATCTTAGGTATTATCACAAAACTTTCTGCAATTGGTTTAGCAATGTAATCTGATTCTTCAATTGTAGCATAACCTGCTACAGAGGAGCCATCAAAATTTACTCCTTCCTTAAATGCTGATTCTACTGAATCAACGGGAATTGTAATGTTCTTTGGGTGGCCTAAAATATCTACAAATTGGAGCCTAACAAATCTAATTTTATTTTCTTGAAGTTTTTTAAAAATACTATCTAAAAGGTGCATGATATTC
The DNA here is from genome assembly GCA_020343615.1 of Candidatus Woesearchaeota archaeon. GTDB lineage: Archaea > Nanobdellota > Nanobdellia > UBA10117. The sequence goes on from CP070803.1 coordinate 516,959, forward strand.
AGTGTTACTACTTATATAAAAAGTTTATTCATAGAAAGAATCTATAGAAGCCTTGATTGTTTTATTCTTAGCAATGTAACCTTTAGCTTTTGCGTATTCGTTAGCTAGAATCCAGTATACTAAACCTAATGCTTTATTACCTCTGTTATTGCATGGAATTACTAAATCTACACTCTTGAAATCATTATTAGAATCGCACATTGCAATTACAGGAATGCCTACAATCGCTGCATCATTAATTGCATTCTTGTCAGGCCACGGATCTGTTACAATAATTAATTTTGGTTCAATGTAATTGTCTAAATTAGGATTTGTGGTTACACCTGCTGGATATCTTCCTATAAAATATTTAACTCCGGGTATTGTTTCTGCGAACTTCTTGACTGCTAACCATCCATTCTCTCTTCGGCATACAATTAGAATGTCTTCAGAATTGTATTGAGATACTAATTTAGCAGCTACTGCTAACCTCTCGTTTATCTTCTCTACATTAAGGATTGCTAATTTGTTTTGGTGGACTTTGTAGATAAAATCTTCCATGTCCTTAGTTCTAGATTTAGTTCCGACTTGGATACCTGCGGATAGATATTCTTTCAATGGGACCAACAGTTCACTTTTTTGAGCTGCCATTTTATTTCCATTAATCCTTTAATTAGAGTATTTAAAGTTTACGTTAATAATGCAAAAAATTAATTTAGAATTAAAAGAAGTTTAAGACTTAAATAAGATCATTAACTTAAGTTATAATATTTCGCCTTTAAAAGTTGGATTTCCGCTTTAGGAGTATAATCTATTTTTAGATAAGGAACTGATTTTAAAGTTGTGTAAGGTATACCTACATCATCTATTTTCTTCCTAATATGATCAAAATTTGGAAAACTAAAATCTAATAATACAACATCTGGTTTTGAGTTAGTATAGTTTTTTGGTTTTCTTTTAATGTCTGTTAAAAGCCATATAGCATCATCATAATTTGTTGCTTCTAGTATTTCAACTGATTTTTCATCAGTTAAAAAAGAAATTAATTTTTTATGTATTTCAGGATGCTCGGCTAATAAAAGCACTCTCTCCAAAGTTTTCTTTTCCCTTAGCATAGTAAAATATTAAGCAAAGAAATCTTTATATATTTTATTGGTTAGTGGTGATTTGAGAAAATGGAAAAAACACTAGATAACATAGTAAATAAAATTAAATTTGCAGGTAAGCTTATTGTTGATTATCCTGAGTTTCTTATAGAAAAGAGCGCAAAATCAGAAAGGGAGGGATTGTATACTATTGCAATACCTGCTGCTGTTATAACAGAAGGTTGTATCTATGGGGCTATTACTTCTGCATTAGCCAACCCAAATTTGGGAGGTATAATCACTTTAGACACAATAGGATTTAGGACTTTGGAATCTGTACTACCACTTTTAAGAAAGACCTTGAGATATAAGCCTTATTTCAATGTGAACAGCAGCAAGACTTACTAAAACCAGAGCTTATTTCTTCTTAGATAAATATTCGAAGCTTTTAAATAAAAAAGATTTAAAAAGGGCACTTAATCATATAACAAAAATAATGGGTACAAAAAAATTAGGTTCTGTAGGACGTTTCGGAACCAGATACGGAAGAAAATTAAAGGATAAAGTTCTAGATATAGAGAAAATACAGAAGTCTAAACATACATGTCCTCACTGTAAGAAAAAAGGAGGGGTTAAAAGAGTAGCTTCTGGAATTTGGTATTGCAAGAAATGTAATACTAAGTTTACAGGAAAAGCTTACAAACCTGAATAAAATGGTAATATACAAATGTCCTAATTGTAAGAATGATATTGAAGGTGAACAAATACTTAGAAGAGTTATTTGTCCGCATTGCGGTTCTAGAATTGTAATGAAAAGCAGACCCAAGACAATAAAGAAAGTAAAAGCACGATGAATTTTAATTCAGAAATAAGAATAAAAGGAAATAAAACAGATTTAGAGCCCTATTATTCTGCTCTAAAACCTGAAGAGGAAGAAACTAACAGGGCAAAGTATACAGTTGAGATTAAACCAAAAGAGTTATTAATAAAAATTGAGGCAAAAGATAGTACAGCCCTAAGGGCTATGATCAACTCCATAACTGGAATAATTTCAATTGTGGATAAGACCAAAAATGGCAGATTTAGATAAGAAAGCTCAGGAAGAATTAGCTCAATTACAGTTAATACAACAACAATTGCAAATATTAGTGTCTCAGAAGCAAGTTTTACAGCAAAGAAGCAATGAAATAGAAGATACTCTTAAAGAACTGGACAAAGCCAAAGAGCCAGTGTATAAACTAGTTGGCGAAGCTCTGATTCAGAAAGACAAGAAAGAAATAATCACAGACCTGAAAAAAGAGAAAGATAAAATGGAAATCAGATTAAAGAGCGTAGAAACACAGGAAAATAAGATTAGAGACAAAGCCAAGGAATTACAAGAAAAAGTAACTAAAGAGCTTAAGAAATAACTTTTTCTATTATTCTAAAACAAAATATTTTTAAAGGTAAAATGTGCATTGTTGCATATGCATTATTGCATATGCATTAAAACCAGGTGAGTAAATTGGAAAAAATAAAGCAAGATATTCTAAAAGTGTTAGAAGACCATCCATCTGGATTGAGTATAAATGATATAGCAAAATACTGTAAATATCACAGAAACACGATTTCACCAAGATTAAGGTCCCTTTTGAGAAAGGGTAACATAAAAGTTAAAACTACCGGTAAGTCTAAGTTATATTATCTAAAACATCATGCTATGATAGCAGAAGGTGCTAAACACAAAGAAATCAAAAGTAAAAAGAATATATTCGTAGGCACAGGTATTTCTAAGGCTGAGGATCCTTATAAAGCAGGCAAAGAAGCAGTAGAAATGGCTATAAAGAAGGCAGGGAAAGCTCCAGATTTCGGATTAGTTTTTTTCTCCGCTGCAAAATATGGTAAAAAAGATAAAGATGTTAATGCATTGGCAAAAGGAGCAGATGATGCTTTCAAGAAAATTAACCCCAAATGCAAATGGGTTGGAGCATCTGCAAGAGCCGAAGTATCAGATTATGGTTTTAGTGAAAATTCTGTTGTAGCAGCAGCCATATCTTCAAATTATATACGATTTGGAGTTGGTGTTGGAATAAATTCAGACAAGGATCCGGAAGGAGCAGGAAGAAAAGCTGCAGCACAAGCAGTAAGTGATGTTCAAATGGATAAATATGTAGATCCTTATATGCAATTCTTAGCAGTAAAAAAGAAGAATGTACAAGGACTTTTGAAAATGAAGCCATACTTTATTATGACTATATTCCCAGGGCCTACAATGACCTATCTCCCAAGAGATAACGCAATTATAAACGGTATAGAGAGAGTTACAGGCGTTCAGCCGACATTTGGTGGTGATGCAGGTGAAGATTGGTCGCTAACACAAACATATACGTTAGTAAATGGTAGAGCATACAAAACAGGCGTTGTTGTGGTTAGCATAGTTTCTGATTTAAAGATGGGTTTTGGTGTTGCTCACGGTTACAAAAAAGACAGCGAAGTTTTAGTTGTAACAAAAGCTAAAGGTAATATTGTTTATGAATTAAATGGAGAAGCTGCAGCACAACTCTACATTAAACGGACAGGTACAAGCATGGCACAATTAAAGAAATTTTTCCTTCCAACAATGGCAAAGGCACCAATGGGTATTACAGATATAGCAGGTAACTATTGGATAAATTGTCCATATGCTGTTGGAGATAAAGAGGGTTTAGTTTTCTTTGAGCCGGTGAAGGAAGGTACAGCTATGTGCATCATGAAAACAAATCCAGCTAGAGTTTTAAAGTCTGCAGAATCTGCAATAAAGCAATCTACGGAGGGTATGAGAGATTTAGCTGTGCTGTTTGTATTTACATGTAGCACACGTATGTTGAGTTTAAAAGAGCAAGTACCTAAAGAAACTCAATTATTGAAGAAGGTATCAAAGAATAAGCCGTTCGTCGGTTTTTACACATACGCAGAACATGCTATGTTGCCGACAGGTTCGGTTCAAAAGCACGGTTTCACATTCGTATGTGGTGCAATTTCAAACAAGATGATAACTGAGTGACATGTAGAAATATTTATAAATATAAGATATATATGCTACTATATAGTAGTATTAGAAATAAAAGAGGACTTTGAACTCTCGTCTGATAGTCTATGAAGTAAAAATGGCAAATAAAACAACAAATTATAATGGAATATGGAATGATCCGATAAAAGGTCTAAAGGATCTGGGAACAATTCTAGAAAAAAATGAGGAACCTTTAACTAGAGCATTAACTGATTCTACTCAAGTTCCAATAAAATTCGCAAATCTAGATATAAAATATGGCGCTTATATTCTCAATGATTTTGAAAAATATCTTAAATTCTTAGAAAAAAAAGGCTTATCCCTACAAAATAGAGCAGGAGTAGGAAAAATAGCTTCATTAATACCTTTTAATATGCCTGCGTGGGGATTTACTAATAGTCTTTCACATGCAATTATCTTTCCAGAAAATTCAGTAACAATAAATCTTCCATCTAAGAGTCAAGCATTTAATGAGAAACTTGTTCATTTAATAGGTACAGAAGAACCATATTACCTTATAAACAGAGATAATAGTCCAATTTTTTCAAATACTTCTGGTAGAGATTTCATTAAAGATAATATTGATAAGACGGACGTTATACAAATTTACGGACATCCAGCCTACTTTCATCCTAGTGTAAAAGAAGCAGCATGGAAGTTCAACACAACTCTTATTTTAGAAGGTCCGGGGAATAATCCTGGAATAGTATGTAATGATGCTGATTTAAAAGCTGCAGCAAAAACCATGGCAGATGAAAGAACAATGAATTCTGGACAAGTTTGTATGGGTTTAGAAGAACTATTTATACATGAAGATATCTATGATACCTTCTCTAATTTATTAAAAAAAGAGCTTGATCAAAAAGTTGTAGGTGCTGCTGAAGATCCTAATACAGATGTTGGACCAATAGGAAAAGGAATCGCAAACGCTGCAGCAAATAGTCTATATAGAGCTGTTAAAGCTGGAGCTAAAATAATATACGAAAAACCGGATTTAGGAGTCGCAGAGAAACTAAAAAATCCTAAGATAAAAGAATTTGAATTTCCAGATTATGAAGCAAGACCAGGTTTTAAAAAAGTTCCAATAATCTTACTAGAAGGAACTAATCCAAATATGCTAATTATGCAAGAAGAAAAATTCTCCCCTATACTTCCTCTTCTAAAATTCAGGTCTGATAAGGAAGTTATAAATACAATAAATAAAAATAGAAATTATTACTTAGCTACAACTATCTATGGTAAAAAAGATGCTCATAACGACTTATATAAATTTGGTAGCAAAAATTTTGGAAATCTATTCTGGAATAGAAATATTTTTGGCTTCGAAACAGACGATTATTATGATGTTCTTAAGGATGGTACTGGAGGATATAAATTTTCTAGATACAAATTAATACCTAATAGATCAAATCCTAAATATGATCCTGAAAAACCCGATGCACGTAATTTTAATATAAAAGATGGTAAAACACATTGGGTACATGATGATTTCAGTAAGCCAGCTTACAGTAGACCAAAAAGATCCTAATGACATAATATTATCTAAGAATACTCTGAGAACTCATAAAAATTTATAAATACCTTAACTCTCTATTTTCTATATGTTAAAAGTAAAACATTATTATGTTAATATTTTGGATAGCCCAGAAATAACTCCTTTTACTATTAAATTAGAAAAAGACCTTACTGCTAGCTTAAAGCAGCAAGAAAAAGCCAGGCAAGAGCTTGATAAGTTCATAAGTATTCTAAAGAAGGAGTTTAAGGAACCTATCTGGTACATAGGTTTCGATGTTATAGGTGAAAAATTCTTTGAGAGATTTATCTTTGAAAATGGTGGGTTTCTAGAAGTTATGATGGAAGCACCTCTAGCTATTAATGCTCATTTTGTACACGAAGACAGGGCTGAAAAGTTTGCTAAAGCATTAAAGAAAACTCTAAGCAAGATCTTACCTAAGAAACCAATAACTAAGATATTCTTAGATAACATAGAAATCGGATCAGAAGAAGCAACAGAGTTAAAGGTAGAAGAGTGGGATAAGTTAAAGAAAATTAGAGAAGAGACTTAAGGATATTTAAAATAATCGTGTAAATAAGAATTCTTACATCTTACAGTAAGATTAATACCAGTATTTGGACCAAAGAATACAGTAGGTTCTCCACCAACACATCCATCATCTGCTTGATAATTATCACTTTTTCCACCAAAATTAACTTTATAACCTCCACAGTCATCAAAATTTACTCTATAAGCGAAGAAACAGAAAGCACCTACTACATAGTATGTTCCATTAGCTATTATAGCATCAGGATCGCAGCTTCCCGGAAGACCTTTAATTTCCCAAAAGTAATATCCTGGAGTAAATCCTCCGCCATTAATGTAAACAGAGTCATTGAGACAGAATTTATTTACGTTCTTGTCTTCAGTACCACAATCCTCTCTAGTTGTCCAAACAGCAGGTCCACCAGGTCCTGCTCCAGATACATTATTTATTGAATAATTAAGGAAACAGTCTATGGAATTTCCAGCGCAAAAAGAATCTAGAAGTACGGAAAAATTATCTAAATTCTGTTTTATAGTACTACCAAAACCATTGTATTCTATTGAGATATCTACGGTATTTTTAACCCCGTCTTTTATATTTTGAAATAAATTTATACATAAATCTGAATTTTGTTCTCTAGGTACTGCCTTGAAGAACCATAGAGAAGGGAGTATTATTAATGCGATTAATACTACAGCTATTATAAAGTATTGAGCCTTTTTCATTTTAACTTAACAATAATTGAACCTCTACCGCAGTGTAATTACCATCATCAATATACGTATATATTGATTTACATATTAATACCCTATCTTTGAGTTTTGAGCATCCGTAATTATTAATATTTTGATTATCTATTCTCAAACAGTATATTATATTATTCGGTAAAAGAGTGTCCAATTCACTTAATGATTCAGTATTATCTTGTAAAAGATCCCTTTTAGTTAAAACTTGCAAAGAATCTTCACAGTAATTATTCAGCAAGTAATCATCAGAAGAAGTATACCCTAAGTTTCCAGAGTAAATAATAGAGCTTATTACAACTATCAATACTACGCCCGCTAGGGTCGCTTCTATTATGTAAAACTGAGCTTTCTTTACCATATTCCCACTGTAACAGTAGCTGTTTGATCATTTAGAACAGCATATCTTTTTACCATTGCCACATTCTGTATGTTATTAGGTAAGTTACCAATACTTACATTAATACTAGGACTATTGACTCTGAGGAAAAATTGATAATTGTCCAAATCTAACGAATTCTTTATTTGAGAGTAATTCAATGAATATTTTGTAGCGTTGACTTTATCTATATCTAGAACCCATGGTTCTGAAGCTAAACCTAGTCTCCCTACATTATCTGGATCAGTTTCCCAATTCTCTGGTTGTCCTTTTGTTTTTATCAGCAATTCAGAAACTCTGTTGCTTGTTTCAACAAACTTTGTTTCTTTTACATAACCACTACTTTCAGTTATGGGCCTAAAAGTGATAAAAGCAACAAAAAATACGACTATCAAGAATATAAAAAAAGCTACTATGTAATCAAACTGAACTTGTGCTTTTTTCATAGTATTATCATGTTTACTATTATTGTGAATAGGAAAAATCCTATGGATGAAAGAGCAATTGTATGAATTATACCTCCAGCTACACTACCTTCAGAAGTCTTTCCTATTGCAAGTCCTGTAAAAATTCCCTGGATTATGATAAGGTACTGGAATATTCTGAAATATTCAGTAATACTAATATTACTTCCCATACCAATAGTAGAGAAGTCTTCTACAGATACAGCGACAACAAAAGAATTTAATATCCTTAGCAAAACAAGTAGTACTGCTACTAGTATAAGGAATATTACATACGATGTAGCTACAAAACTTTGGGATCGACTTCTCCTTTCTTTTTTCAAATCTTCCAGTATATAAACAGATTTTGCAATGGAGTTCAAAGTCTTGAATAAATTACCTCCTGCTCTCTCTGCTTCAAGTATTGAGGTTATACTCCTTTTTATTGAAGGAATATTCCATCTATCGCCAAAATTTCTAAGAGCTTGTTCAACGTTAATTCCAAGAGATATTTCATAAACCATCTTTTTTATCTCATTGGTTAGTAAACCATAACTACCAGTAGAAGCAGATCTTATTGCTATAGGTAATGTGGCTCCAGCTTCACATTCCTGCGCAACATCTCTCAAAAATACGGGGAAATTCTTCTCAATATCTTTTTTCTTTTTATGGAATATATAAAATGGAACTGAGACAGAAGTCATCAGTATATATAATCCCAAAGGTATTAAATATAGTTGTAAATCTGGACTCGTGAATAAGAAAGAGTAGAAAGATATTATTAACCCTAAGACAGCTGGTCCGACTACTTTCCAATCGAATTTTACTTCTTCTACCATTACAATTCTGGTTGGGTTATATGTAAATAATATATATACATAGTATTAACTAAAGGTAAACCAAATAGTATCATCTCCTTAAGAATATCAACTCCTCCAATTGGTGAAAAGAAGTTCATTAAGGAGAACATACTTATGAAAAGCACTGGTGCTGCAATAAATAATCCAGTATATATAGTTGAGTACATAGTAAGTTTTTCTTGGTACTCCTTTGCTTTTAATCTGTAATCCATTTCTTTTCTATTAGCTTCTGTTTTTAGGAACAGCTCGATGTCACCGCCGTATTTTATAGTCATTACTAATGAAAGTATGAATTCTTTGAATGATTGTGATGGAGTGATACTAGCACATTTAGCCAGAGCATTCATTAATCCATAATTTCTTTCTTCCATTAAGTATACAATGTATTTTGCTTCTTCACTAACCTCTCCGAAACCCTCGGCTTTTGACAACATCTTAAATATATTTTGAGGTGGGACTCCAGACTCAGACACGCCAGCCATGTAGATTATAGCAAAAGGTAAATTAACTTCTATATCTTGTTTTCTAGCATCCCCTTTCATTTTTGGATACTTATACATTATGAGGAAAGTTGCTAGAGCACAGATAAGAGAGATCAATATTGCGAATGAAATAGAAAAGAAAAGAGGATACCCTAAGAGACTTAAGAATAATAAAATTGCAAAAGTTAATATTACAAAAACCAAAATAGATGTAAAGTATATTGTAGATAAATATACCTCAAAAAGAGCTTTCATCCGGGCATTCATATACTCTCCAGTAATTTTTTCATAATCTCGTATATTCTTACTTACGAATTTTAAAAAAAGTCTAGCTGAAATTTTTCTGTATAGACTAGGACTTTCTTTTTCCTTTTTTAATTTCATTTAGGAATTCCTCTCTATCTTCCCGGAATCTATTAATATGCTGAGACATTTCCTTTAAGTCCTCAATATTGTTATCAATCATCCAGCTTAATACTAGTTTTCTGTCTTCTATTTCCTCATTTGAATCTGAAATTAGGGTTCCAGTTTTAGGCTTAAAATTCTTTAAAGGATCAACTACTCTCTTCTCAAACTTATCATTTATAATATTCCACACGTAAACTTTCTCGGTGTTTATCTTACTAAGATGGGTATCATAACCTGCGACTTCTGAAATCTCCCGGATTCTTCTAGCACTCGGACCTTCTTTCATAGCTCTTGTAAGACATACTAGTATATCTAGATTAGATAATAACTCAGACGATACGTTTATAGGAGGTAGAGTCAAACGGTCTATAACTGATTGAATATCTGCTGCATGTATTGTTCCTAAACATGCGTGACCACTGGCCATGCCTTGGAATAGTACAGTAGCTTCTTTACCTCTCACTTCCCCAACTATTACACAATCAGGATTCTGCCTAAAGGATTCTTTTAGAAGTTCAAACATGGTAACTTCTCCATATCTTTTACCCGTAACATCAGGAGGACCAAAACCATATTTTTCTATAGCTGGGATCCAATGTTCATGAGGTAAATTTAGCTCCCTAGTGTCTTCAATAGAGACTATTTTGAAGTCAAGAGGTATAAATATAGATACAGCATTTAGTATTGTTGTTTTACCCGTAGCTGTTCCCCCAGCAATTAATATAGAAGCTCCATTTTCAACAGAAAGCCAAAGGTAAGCCATTAAATCCTTACTACATGTGCCATTTTTTATTAGATCTAGGGGCGTCAGAGGTATTTCTTTGAATTTCCTTATAGTAAATGTAGAACCTCTAGTTGTGATTTCTTTTTCAAAAGTGGCATTAACTCTACTTCCATCGGGAAGCTTTCCGTCCATATACGGTCTTGCATAAGAAATATACCTACCACATCTTTGTGAAAGGTTTACTACAAAGTTATTGAGAACTTCAGCATCCTCAAATATAATATTGGTTCTTAGAGGTCCGTATTTTCTATGTAGAATATATATAGGAACATCTGTACCATCGCATGATATATCTTCGATATATGGATCATGCATTATTGGTTCTAATCTTTCTAACCCTACAAAATCTCTGTATAAGTAATATAAGAGATAGTTATATTCTTTTGAGTCAATGTCATAATTCAACTCGTCCAATATTGCAGAAGCTCTTTCAAATATATAGTTCTTTGCATCTTTAACTTCTTTTCTACTTAAGTCAATATCTACTGTATCAATTAGCTTGTTTTTTAACATATAAAGATGTGCTTCTTGTTCTTTATTCAATTTAGGCTCTATTACTTCATATGTTAATTCTTCAATTTCAGGATCAAAATGAATATGAGCTTTAGCCATCGGTAGAATCAGAGGATATATCCAAGAGAATTTCTCCATGTCTTTTCCAATTTCAGGAGGTTTTTGAATTGCAGGTTTAAGATTTAATGAAGGGTACTTGTAGTGCTTTTTTTCTTTTTTAAAAAGTGATCCTAGAACCCTTTCTACATTTATAGCTAAAGAAAAACCTTTTTTTGCCTTTTCCCCCTTTTCCTTAGGCTCCTTCTTATGTTCTTTCTTTCTTTTCCTAAATTTAGGTTCTTTTTTAATTATCGAAAAGTATAATTCTTCAATATCATCTTCTCTTTTACTATCTTTAAACATTTTAACTTATTTGGATTCTTTTATCAGTCTGGTTTCTATAGTAGGCTATAGTTATTATATTTCTACCTACAGCTGTTCCTTCAACTTCTATATTAATTAGGTTATGCATGTTTATTTCTTTTTTCTCGTTCTGATGAGTGATAACAATCTTATCAGAAGTGGCTTTCACTACATATTTAACATACTCTTCAGGAATAATTATATCCATACTGTATAACAACTTAGATTCAGTTCCATTGTAACTCATACTCTCACCAGTAGTGTAAACTTTGACTATAGAAGATGTTATTTTCTCTCCTAGAATATTAAGCTGATTATCTTGTGAAAATAACTCGTTTTTGTCTTTAATCTCATTGAATATAATAAATATAGCGCTTATAAGTGCCACACTTAAACCAGCAATTACAACAATAAGTAGGAATTGCGATTGAGCTCTTCTAAACTTTTCTAACTTCAATTTTTCCACCTTTATTCGTCAAAACTAAAGAACATTGTTCCCTACAATGAGCAGAGCCTATTATGTCTAACTCATCAAAATGTTCTATATTATCACAAGATCCAGTATATACTGGATTCTTATACTTTAGATAGATTGTATAATCAGTAAGCGAAGCACCTGACCCACAGATATGATATATATTATCTTCTTTTTTTGCAGTTGGGGTAAAGATAGCATCCATCTCGTTCCCTTTTTCCTTAACATGCGAGAAGAAAATACCGAATTTATTATCTTCTGTTATAATCATATCATCAAATGTGTATCTCTCAAAACAAGAAGAGTTTTGTAAAGAAGCTATATACAAGTCATCGTACTCCCACCTATTTTCAGTATCTGCTACTATAATATGCCTAGTATCATTATCAAGCGTGTGATTTTCTTTGAATATTTCACCAGACAAGGATGTCACTCCAGAAGGTACAGATGTCGATTTATTCAATGTTAGATTAAGCATAGTCACTTCATCACATAGTCTATCACCTATTTCTAAAGTATATCTAAAGAGATCTTCGTTTTCATCTACAATTAGAGAACCTCTTTTTATCTGAAAATTTATTTTGCGAGAAGAAAGGTTTCCCTCCATAGATACTACATCAACTTTAGATTTAAGTTCAGGAAATTTTGACGTGATGTCGCGTAGTTCTATAGTATCTTTATTTGTCTCCATAATGGGTACTCCCCACCTGTAAGCAAATAATACTGAAACTAGAATTATCCCGATTATTATTACTAGAGATAATATAACTGATACGCCTTTCTTATTTTTTTTATTCATACATATCTTTTTTTACATGAACTACTATTCCCTTACTAGTGATTTCCATTGGAAATAGTCCCTTTTTTTGATTAATTTCTCTACTCTTAATTACTCTTAATGTTCTGTCTGAATGACCTCCTAAACCTGCAAAATATAATAAAGTAACTGAATCTGATACAAATTCTTCAACGCCAAATCTACTTAAACTTCCTGCTCCTGAGACATCACCGCCGCCTATTATCTCTGAAGTTAAAATAGAAACGCAATCTATTTTTTTTAGAGCAGCAATTAACTCGTATAATTTTCTTCTTACCTCATAATCATCTTTCAAAGCCATTCCGAAAGTAGAAGTAGAATCTATGACAACTCTCTTGGCTTTAAGCTGATTAATTTCTTTTTCTAATCTATCTACAAAATTCTCTATCTCATAAGGAGCATGATATATACATTTAAGCTTTTTAGGATATTTACTGAAGTCCCAACCCATAGCTAAAGCATCTGCTTCTAAATCTCTTATATTTTCTTCAAAAGAAACATATAAACCTGGTTCTAAAAATCTAGTTACCCCATTCCAAATAAACTGAAGTCCGAATATGGTTTTACCAGTACCAGCTCCGCCTGAAACAAGGTTTACAGATTTGGGTATATATCCTCCTTGAATAATAGTATCATAACCAGGAATTCCTGTTTTTATTCTGTCCATACTTATAATATAGTACATTTTTTTCTTTTATAATTTACTTTTCACTTATATTTGATTAAAACAAGACTAGAAAGATTTTTAATAAGACTAGTTCTATAATTAAACATGCTTTCACCATTATTAAAAAAACTGATATTTGCAAGACAATTTAGTGTAGAGAACGGTGAAATTCAACTTATTCAATTAAGAAATATGTTGATTTCTCCTGATCTTATATTGAAACTACAAGAAGTAGATGCAACTCGTCTATACAAAGTAAGTAAAAAAGTAATGAAAAGAGACCTTGATTTTTTGAGAGGAAAAATCTCTTTAGAAGGACAAGGGAATATCCAAAGATTAGAAGAACTTTACGAACTTTTTGGATTTGGAAACATAAAGATTGTAGATTTGGATAGGAAGAAAAAAAGAGGAGTTGTTAATATTAACAATTAACCAATTGA
>CP070803.1:530605-567939 GCA_020343615.1 Candidatus Woesearchaeota archaeon
CAAATAATTGATGGTGAAGTAAAAATGATATTTGAAACTTCTGCTAAGAAGTGTGGTAATGGAGCCATTGTTTATGTTCCTAAAGAGAACATAAATGATAAATTCTATGTTATTGTTGCTAAGAAATCAGCAATAGCTTAAAATCTCATTAGCTACATTCTTAATTCTATTCTCGGTGTTTACATCATTACAAGAATATGTTGTAATTAATTCAATAACGTATTTATTTCTGCAAGGGAATCTCAATGTAATCCCATTTTCACATGTATCGCTATTTATTATTTTAAAAGAAATTACATCTCCGTTTGTAAGTCCTTCTCTACTAACTCGGTATATTACATTTTTCATAGATTCGTCATCCTTGTATTCTTCTCTATAATCATCGGCAGCTTCCTCATACGCTGTATATAATTCATCAAGTGTATAAGCTTCTCCTTCCTCACAAACCTGAACTCTAGGATAGGGGGCTAGCAAGTTCTCATCTACATCGAAATACCACTCATTTCCACATTTTTTATTTAGGTCTCGGTGCTTGAAGTCCTCGATTGAAGAGGTACGGGCTATCTCTGGGAACTCTTTTTTTATGGCGTTGTAAACAATAGATTTAATTTGACTTTCTGAAAGTTCTTGTGTATCTTTGTCCCCTGTGGAACTAGCACCCATTCTCTCTGTAACCTCAATGTTCTTCTCTTTGTCAACACCTGAAGACGGTTCTAAACCGACATTTTGACTGCATCCACTAATAAAAATAAGACCTATTACCAGAATTGGTATTATTATTCTTAGGTTCATTATTCTAAAATTAGAATAACTTATATTAAAATTTTGCTAATAACAAGATTTTTAATACTGAATATTAAATTAACATGAGTGATTAAAATGAAATATTCTTTACAAGGAACAACTATGCAACTTCTTAATATAGAATTAGATCAAAATGAGACAATTTATTCTGAATCTGGTAGATTAATATTTATGAGTGAAAATGTTAGCATGGAGACCACAACTAAAGGCGGGATCTGGAAGGCTATCAAAAGAAAATTCGCTGGCGAATCATTCTTCTTGGTTAATTTTAAGTCAGCAGCTGGCAAGGGGCTAGTAAGCTTCGGATCAGAGTTCCCAGGGAAGATTATTCCTCTAAAACTAGCAGCTAATCAAGAATTAATAGCTCAAAAAGATGCTTTCCTCTGTGCTGAGGAAACCATTACTTTTGATGCCACGTTTACTAGGAAAATAGGCGCTGGCTTCCTCGGAGGGGAGGGTTTGATTCTAATCAAAATTAAAGGGCCTGGAATGGTTTTCCTCAATGTTGGTGGAGAAGTTTCTGAGGTTACTCTAAAAAAAGGTGAAAAGATAAGAGTAGATACTAGTAATTTAGCAGCATTTGACTACAGTGTAGACTATTCTGTTGAGAGAGTTAAAGGTATAAAAAACATAATTTGGGGCGGAGAAGGTTTATTCTTAGCAACGTGTATCGGCCCTGGTAGAGTATGGGTTCAGAGTCTACCTGTATCTGAATTTGCTAGTAAAATAGCGCAATACCTGCCCCATCAAGGAGGGGGCAATGTTGCAGCTGCAGGAGCAATAGGTGGAATAGTAGGAGGTATGATGAGGAGGTAAAAATGATATTAAGATTAACTGCAGCATTAGCACTGGGTTTTATATTATTTTTAGTTTGTCTGTTGATTGCAGTCGTAGCATTTCCTATCTTAGTGATATTACTCCCATTCCTAGCAATCCTAACATTCGGAGTATTAGCAATATTAGTAGCTGCTTTCGTACTTTGGCTAATACTTTACCTACTGATAATGATAGGTGTCGGATTCTATTACTTTATAAAGAAACCAATGAGAGTCAGTAAGAAGAAGGGAAAATACAGTATAGGCAAAGTAGAGGAGTCTGGGAGAAGAAGTGAAGGTTAACTATTTTTTTATCTTCTTAATTTATTTATTAGATTGTAAACTGCTTGTTCTACATTTCTTGGATTTTTTATATACTTTAAAGTCAGATCAGGGACGTCATTTTCTGCAGTATGTAGTGTTACATCTCCTGCTTTACAAAGACGATCCCATAGTGAGATTTTCACTTTAATATCTGCTATCCTATTGTATATAACAGCATGTGTTTTTATTACAATAAACTTAAACTCTGAAATTGCGCGATCTCTAAAAAAATAATACTTAGTAAAATATAAAATAAGTATGTTTATAGTGAGAGGTAGAATCGCGATTACCAATATTGAAATTAGAATCAACCAAGCTGTGTGTATTTGATATTCCATAATAGACCATGTTGTATAAATTGGTAGGCCAAAAAACTGTAGAATCGCATATGCGGCAAAGAGAAGTGCACATAAAAAAACAAGATTTCTGATAAAAATAGGCACTATAGCATTAGTTATGCTGGGTTTTAGTATTGCTATGGGTCTTTCCATTAAGGTAAATTATTACTTTATTCTATTAAAAACTTCCTAATTATAGACAATAATATTTATAAACACAGAAAATCTCTTTTTCTATGAGGTTTAGTATAATGTCAGAAGGTAGTGTAAAATTCTTTAACAAGACTAAACATTTCGGTTTTATTGCTGGAGATGACGGAAAAGATTACTTTGTACATATAAGCGGAATAAAAGATGGAGAATTCCTAAGAGAAGGGGACAAAGTCAAATTTAAGATTGTCGAAGGTGAAAGAGGACCTAAAGCCGAAGATGTTGAGAAAATTGAGTAATTCATTAAGAATTCTTAGTGTTTTTTAGTTTTTAATCTATTTGAATTTTTTAATTAAGAATTTCTTGTATTTTCATTTTAAAATAAAAAGTCAGAGCTTATGTAAAAATAAGAAGTATGTTCTCCAGATATGGACCAAAATGTATTTTGGTCCATATCTATCCTTTTTCCATTAATATACATTGAAACAGTTATAGAACCTCTTTGATTTACGTTATAATTTCCTCGAGAATATGAATATCTTAGATTATATGACGTTCTCTTTTCAAATTCTATTCTAGCAATTTCTTTAGTAAATTCTATCTCAATAGGCTGTTCTACAGATAAATAATGTTCTTGATTATTTGAGTAAAAACTTCCGTTAGAATGCTCTGGGTCGTAATATGAATATTCATTAACCTTTATGCCGCTAATTCTAACATTATTTTCATCAGTTTCAAATTTAAATTTAAAAGTATATGTATCTTTTTGATTAGCGTAGAAATAACCTAATACGGCCAACACAATTATTAAAATAAGTAGCACTAATACAATTATAAAATTCCTGTCCTTTAACAATTTTGAATTATCTCCGTTCATTTTGATAATCTTGCTGATTTTGAGGGTAATTTCGCATGTTTTGACCCATATTTTGATTTTGAGGATAGTTTGGCGGAATATATTGTTGTCTTTGTGGTTGATACGTTTGAACAACAGGTCTTTTAGGAGATTCCGTTTTCTTTAAAGAATGACCTATAAGTATCATTAATACTGCAGATAATATAAAGGATAGTAGAATACCACTTCCTCCTAAATTAAATTTACTAATAGCGTATATAATAGAAACAAAGTAAGTAATTATTGAAATTGCAAAGAACATATTAGATAATTTTTTGGTTTTGTGATATACTATTCCACATACTATTATATAAAGCGGTATTATATAAAACAAAATCCCTGATAAGAAACTCATTTACCCCTCCCTCTTAGAAAGAGTCCAATGAAAAACAATAGAGCAGTAACTGTAAACAATATCGCAACTTTAAATTCTTTTGTAAGATCCATAATAAAATCCCAAGCGAAGAAAATAACGGCGATTACTATAAAAATGCCTCCAACAATGTAGAATAATTGATGTGTTTCCATTATTTATATATATTCTTAAATATATTCTTAAATATAATATAAATACTTTGTTTACCTCTTAACAAAAGTTAATGGTAGAACAATATCACTTAAACAACAAGGAATTACTACTGAGAATGCTACTATTACAATTATTCCAATAGCAGATGTTAGTGTGATTATTGGACCGAATACTACAAGATAGAACAAACTCGCAAATGTTGAAAGGAAAACATGAAAGAAGTGAGGTATTTTAGTTACCTTCTTCTTTATACCGATTAAGGATCCTATTATTGCTATTGCAAATACAGGTATAGGTTCTTCTATTACTGTCAGATGAAAGTGCATGTCGAATCTCATAATTAATCCACCTAAATATGGAAATATTATATCTGACAGCATACAGATGATTATTGTACTGAATACTCCTACTACCAAAGCTTGAGCAAACTTATTCTTGTATTTATAGAATATCGCTGCTGAAACTATAGATGAAAAGAATATGTGAGCATAGTGGAATATTTCAAATGATTCTACATTATAGCTAAGAAACGTGCTTTCACTTAGAGAATACCACCCTGCTACTAGTATGAATGCAATTAATGTTGCGAATATCGCAAATGGAATATGCTCCTTTAACTCATGTAGTATTTTATTCTCACTTAGCTTCATTTTATGAGAAATTAGAACTAGTTATTTTAAAAACTTACTAAAAAAGAAAAAAAGAAATTATTTTTTGTAGTATGCGTGTTTTGCTAGCATACCTATTGAAAGTATTATCACTATTAACGGTAACCAAGGTACGTTTGCACTAAATACTTCTAAATCAGCTAAAAACCAAAGTATTGCAATTATTAAAATCAAAATTGCAAATATTGAGAACTTTCCTCCACATCCTTCTTTATCCATAAAGCTCACCTATGAAATATAATAAACTAAGATATTAAAAAGTTTATTCTTGAATTACTTTTATTGTTGGCTTCATAATGTACTTGCCATTACCTGTAGCATGTATGGATTCATTTGCATCGAAATCAATGGTTAAAGTCGTTGTCTCATTAGTATTAATAGTAAATGATTTTGTTAATTTAATGGTCCTTGATGGAATAGTTAAGTCGTGATCTGTTCCGTTGATTGTTGCGAGTGCGCTCTCTACATCTAATCTTATCTGAGTATATTTCCCAGATTCTAATTCTGTACTTCCTAAGAATTCTTTGACATCCTTTATTTCTATAAGATCAAATGTCTGAGATTCCTCAACAACCGTATACCAGCCAGCTTCACTCTCATTACTTTCGTTGTCTCCTTCATTATAATCTGCTTTGTGAACCTTAATGTTGGAAATAGTTACTATAGCTTTTTCTATTTCAAAATCAGCAGGTTTATCTGTTATTTGCATTACTAGAGTCCCTGTTCCGCTCTCAGTTTGAATGCATCCACTAACAAAAATAAGACCAATAATCAAGATTGGTAGTATCAGTTTTAATTTCATTTTTACCTCCTTACTTTAATTTAACAGCTGTTCCGTAGGCAAGTATTTCTGCTGCTGCCTGCATAATTGCTGATGTCATAAACCGAACATTAATCACCGCATCTGCCCCTAATTTCTCTGCTTTTTTCTCCATTCTCTTCAGAGCCACTTCTCTTGCTTCTGCTAGCATCTCTGTGTATTCTTTTATTTCTCCTCCTACCATGTGCCGAATTCCTGCTGTAAAGTCTTTCTTGATACTCTTAGCCTGTATTGTATTCCCTCTAACTACTCCTAAAACTTCTTTTATTTCCTTACCTGGAACAAAATCAGTATTTGTTAGTATCATGGTTCTAAATCCTCCTTTTTTATTTCCTTCTTCTTCTTTTGTATATCATTCTTTTGTTGTTTATATACAACAATGATTAGATATACTATTCCTATAAAGAATATCAAGAATAATATCCCAGCAATTACATCGAATTCTCTCATACTCTGAAAGCCTTTGTATAATCCATATGCGATTAACAGTATAGCGCTTATTAAAATAGTTAAAATTCCTATATTTTCTTTTTTCATTTTATTGTTTTGTTGAAAATAGGCATATATAAATCTTAGTAATTACTAATCTTTTGATATTTTAAAGTAAATAATCAGAAAAACGATAATTACTGCTGCTAATAGAAAATACATCCATCCTTGCTTAAAGCCAAAAAGCATACTTTCAAAACCATACAATATAAATGAAGCTATGATAAACAGTATTATAATTAGCGGCGCTTTACTTAATAGTTTCATTATTCTTTACACGTGATTTCTCTTATTCTTTTAATAATAATATCTTTCTGAGACTTGTCTAAGTTTCTATCTAATTTAGGATATAGTGAATTCTCTTCAAAGTTCTTGTGTTTCTCTAATACCCTCTTGAATTCAGAGATATCTATATTTCCCGTATCAGTTAATTGCTTATCTAATTTAGATAACATATCCAAGATTAAATTGTGCTCTTCAAGTATGCAGGGTATTTCTCTATAATCTTCCTTTATTTTAGGATTAAAGAATGTAAATATTGCCTTTTCTTCTACAAAAATATGCTTCTCAAGCACCCACTTGAGTTTATCAAATAATTCACTTACTAAATTAGAGCCTTCTCCTGTGCTATGTTTGATTCTATTAAGACAATCTATAATCTCCTTATGATCTTTTATCATTAAATCAGTTATTTCATAAGTTTCTCCCATTCAACACCTCCACAGGATTAAAGGTCAGAAGAATATTAAAAACTTACTATTTTAGAAGAGGTATGTTTTTCTCAGCGTGTTCTATTTCCTGTTCTGCTCTTTCTAATAAACTTTCAATAAATTTCTCAAGCTTTGCTTCCTCTTTCTCTTCTTCGAGGATATGCTCTGCTTCTTTTTTTAGGTTTTCTACTTCTTCTCTTAAGTGCTTCAGGAATTTTTCAGCAGTTACCTTGCATTTTTTCTTGTACATTGCTATTTCTAATGCTTTGATTTGTGATAATATGTTAAAACCCCTGTTTTTTATATTACGAATCAGTTTTAATGTCTGAAATATTTCAGTTTCTTCTTTAGAGATTGTCTTCTCTATAAGTTTAAAGAGATTCTCTTCGTCTTTTACCAGATTTATAAGCGCGGGCTTTTTCATCAAGTTATCCTTAAACACTTATTATATTAAAAGTTAATTATTATTTCCATAAGTAGTAAATCACTTCTATTATTATGATAATCATACAAATTAGTAAGATGATCTTCTGTAAAAGAGATAATTCTAACTTAACTGGATTAGCCACTGCATACCCTTGTATTAATAAGTTTTCTTGTTCTTCTTGAACTACGCATTCTCCTTTTTCATAATTATAATCTCTTTCACAATCTTGGGGACATTCCTTTACTTTCATAATCTCAAGTTCACAGCTTCCTTTATATTCTCCCCATGGTCTGTAAATATTACATTTCCACGTATTTAATGTGTCTTCTTCACAAGTGTCTTCTCCAAAGAGTTCCTTACATTCAGGAGTAGAATCGCACCATCTTGTCTGTTCACAACTCCATGTATCTGGATCACATACATACTTTTCTCCTAGATGCTCACAATCAGAATCAAAGCAGCATTCTAAGCCAGATGAATATATAGCAATTGGTACATCGTAGCATTTTCCATTAGGATCATATATTCTTTCTGCTTCATATATAATCCTAGATTCTTTTTCTCCACCACACCAATAATAGTTATTGTATTTATCATAAGTAAAAGTAATATCTCCTAATTCGGTCTCCCATGCTCTGACGTAAGTATAATAATCACCAACTCTCCAGTTTTCAGGAAATTTTCCAAGGGATTCATAAGTACTATCAGGTTTTAATCTAATTGTCCCATCTGTAGGGTCTAAAAAAACATCTACTTCTGCCCTTTTGAAGGTCTTATAAGAACAATCCGTAGTATTTCCTATAGGTTTTTCTAACGTGGTCTCGTTCCAACCTTCATAAAAAATTATTACTCTTTGATTATATTCTATATAGGACCCTTCTCTAAGATTATAGGTGTTATTTTTAGCTGTACATCTAACTTTAAAGATTAATTTATCACCCCTTCCCCATGTTATAGGAAAGGTATTATTTATTTGTTCACCGTTCTTGATAAATTGATATTCTTCAGTGTGGCTACTCCTACAGTTAATATCAATATATTTCTTTTTTATTATACAATAGGACAGACATTTAAGTGTATTAATCGACCAATCCCCTTTGTACTCTTCACCAATATCAAGTCTAATTGTCTTTTCTTCAGATGCATTCACACACTGTATAATCCCGTATCTAGGAATTGCTAATTGACAATCTTGAGCATATGTAATTATAGGTAGGAATAAGAAAGTCAAAATTAATAGAATTATCTTTGGATTCAATCTCATTATCCAGAAATCTCTAAAATCTACTCATATTAAAAAGTTGCTGATTAGGTAAGTTTAGAGTGGTGTTGGAAATATCTTTCTTCAATATGAGTAATTTCAACTAATCTGTTCAATAACTGATGTATCTCGTTTACTAAAGCTACTTCTTTTTTTAATTCATTTATATCCCTTTTCATAACCTTTAAATCTCCGTTTATATGCTTAGTAACTTGAACTACGCCATCTCCTTTTTTAATTAAGTGTTCTACACCTTCTACATCGTGAAGCAGTTTCTTCTCTATTTTTTCGTCATTTACGTGATCTCTCATTAACTCTTCCACCAGTTCTTCAACTTCTTTTCCTATTTCTAGCTTCTCTTTGGTTAACTTCTCTATTCTTTGAATATTATATAAATCTCCATCTATATTAAGAGGCATATTATCACATCAAATTATAGTTTATTTTAATATTAAAACCTTACTAAAAGAAGATTTATTAATTATTATCTATTATTAAATACTGATGGACTGGAAAGATAAGAGAATATGGGTCGGAGTCTTAATTACATCTATATTCTTAATTAGTGGATGCAGTCAAAAAGAACCTGAGGTTACAGTTGACCAGTCTTATGAACTAGCACACTTTAATTATACTAAGGATAACGAGACCTTTACTTCTATAAAATACGAAGACATGGCTCCTGCAGTTGAATGGATAAGACAAAATACTCCTGAAGATGCGGTGTTCTTGAATTGGTGGGATTATGGTCATATTATAAGAGGGCAAGCTGAAAGAGAGGCAATAGTATG
Source organism: Candidatus Woesearchaeota archaeon (assembly GCA_020343615.1). Lineage (GTDB taxonomy): Archaea > Nanobdellota > Nanobdellia > UBA10117. The sequence goes on from CP070803.1 coordinate 539,627, forward strand.
GGAACCTTCAAAAGAGATTCTATTCACAGTTGCTAGATATGCTGCTATGTCAAATGAGGAAAGAGAAAAAGTTGAATGTCCTCAATGTAATCCGCATGATAGGATATTAGATGTCGTAAATGCTTTGATTGCTGAGGATGCTTCTGAAACTATAGAAATAATGTCTAAATATAATGCTACTTATCTCTTAGTAAGGTGGGAAGACAAACACAAGAGCTATGTTATCTTTTTAATTTCAGATAAGGACCCTGCAGATTATGTAACTGAATATTACGAGCCTAAAGAAGCTGCTCTAAGTACTACACTATTCAGAGCCATAAACAGTGAGGACATTGAAGGTTTTGAACTAGTTTATTCTGACGATTCAGTAAACATATATCAAAAATCTTAAAATATAATAAAAATTAAGCCCTAGGTTTACAAGAACAGACTACTTTACTGGTTTCTGTATTACATTCCCACTCTCCAACGTATTCCCAGTTCTTAACTTCACATGCAATTCTACACCCTACGTCTAAGGCTCCAGGTTTTTCTGGATTTGAAGTTTCTGGATCGCATTGCATATCAGTCTCTAATTTTTCATATCTTGATAGTTCTGTACACCCGCTAATAAAAATAAGACCAATAATCAAGATTGGTAGTATCAGTTTTAATTTCATTTTAACCAGTATAATATTAGAATTCCATTATATTAAAAACTTCCTGATACACTTAAATCAGTAATATTAACTCGTAAATTGAGTGTCCTCACATTCCTCTAAAGTATCTTTCATTATTTGTCTTGCCTTGCAGTCAATCATAGTTAAGGTGACTCCATATTTACTTGTTGATAACTCTACTACAGCTGCTCCTTCTATATTAATAGGACTTGCTTCCTTTTCTTCAGCAGATACATCATAGGTCAAGTATATCTTACCTTTTATGTATTTTCCATTTTGTTCAAGACATGGAGAAATATAAATACAATATAGCTTGGTATCATCTTCTCCCTCTTTGTTTCCCATGTGACAGGGAGCTTCATTATTCACAGGTATATCTAGAATAGGTACCTGTTTTTCAGAATACCAATCAGATGACTTGTCGAAGGGGGAGGTATCTGAATAAATAGTGGTTTCTTCTAAGAAATATTGAAGTACTTGTTTTGGGCATGGTACTTCAACTTTATCGCCTGTCTCTTCGGCTACCTTAAATACTATATCTGTGATTATTTCTTTTAATGAATCAATACATCCGCTAGTAAAAACTAGTCCAATAATTAGAATTGGAATGATTATCTTGAGGTTCATGTTCCTATTATCAACAAAACGATAAACAGTATGCTAGCAAACATAAATACATGGCTCAATGCGTATTTAAGTTTTCCATATTTTTTATCAGACAACACTGCTTCTTTATCAATCAAGGTAACAAGACCCATTAGAAATAGGAAACTAACCATACATGCTAAGATGAATTCTAGCATCTACTATCACCATATATTTATGAGTATTTTGTTATATTAAAAACTTACTAAAATGAATAATCGTGAATAATAATAAAAAAATTATTTCTTCATGCCTTTCTTTACTCCTTTGGTAAATCCTTTTGCTATTCCTAGACCTTTTTTAAAACCCTTGCCTATTATCTTTCCTGTTTTACCGGCAACTTCCTCAGCTTTTCCTTTTTTTGCCATTTTTAAGACCCCTAATTAGGATAATATGAATATCATATATTAAAATTTTGCTGAATAAAAAAAGAAAAAGAGGTTTATTGGCAATCTGGGCAATCTAGACCTTCTTTCCTAGGATGACATGATCCGTCACAAACTCCTTTGAAACAAGCTGAGCAATCTGGGCAATCTGGGTCATTACCTGGATCACAAGTTGGTCCGCAACATCCGTCACTTATTCCACAAGATGGCCATGTATTCTCACAAACTCCTGCGTTACAAACATCTGTAGTACAAGATTCTCCATCGTTACAATCAGCATCTGAAGTACAACCACAGTCTACAAAACAGTAGTTTACATCTTCTGCTCCTTCACAAGTTCCATCGCCACAACAGTAACTTGGTGCACAATCTGCACAATCTGGGCCTTCTTTCCTAGGATGACATGATCCGTCACAAACTCCTTTGAAGCAAGCATCACAAGTCCCGCCTTGTCCGCTTATACAATCAGCTGGACAAGTATTACAGTCCTCACCATTTGCTGAACCAGCGCAGTAACCGTCTCCACAAGCTGGACAGTCTATATCATTTATCCAATCGCAAGCTGGTCCACAGCAACCATCAGATACTATTAGATCACATGCGGCCCATGTACTTTCACAGTATGCAGTACAAGTTCCTGCAAAATAACAGATATCTGTTGTACATGATTCAGAGTCATCACAATCTATATCTATAGAACAATACGGAGTTGTACAAGTTCCAGAACAGCAAACATTCCCTTCTACACCGCAAGGAGTGTTATCAGCTACTGGTGGATTGCTACACTCTCCTGTTTCTGTGTTACAGATATCCTCTGTACACTCATTTCCATCGTAACAATCTTCATTTGACGTGCATCCTCCTGAAACTGCTTGCCATGCTGCATATGCATCCACTCTTCCATAACCTTGTCTGTTAAAAGGTTGTCCTAGATCTACAGAAGTATTTCTTATCCACATTCTTATATCGTATGGTGTTAATGCTGGATTTTCTTCAAGCATCAAAGCAGCTATTCCTGCAACATGTGGAGTTGACATAGAAGTTCCTGACATGTCATCAATTCCATTGTTCGGAGCTAATGATGTTATGACTGAGCCTGGGGCTACAACATCTAGTTGAGAGTTTCCATTGCTAAAACAAACTATCTTATCTGCATTAGTTGTTGAATCTGTACAATAAGAACTACACATCCAATTACAACACCAAGATTTAGAACCTACGTTATCATCGTAAACTGCTCCTACTGACATTACACCTGAACCGCATGCAGGATTACCTATTTGTGTTTCAGAACAATCATTTCCTGAAGCAGCTACTACAAATACACCGTTAGCAACAGCTGTATTTGCTGCATTTGCAGCAGGTTGAGAATCACATGTTCCGCTGTGTAAAGAGAATCCTAAACTTATTGTAATTACATCTGCTTCATCTCCAGTTCCATAAACTCCATCAGGACCTTTAGCACACCATAATATTCCATCTACTGTATCAGATTCATAACCACTTCCTTGGGAATTAATTGTCTTTGCTGCCATTATATCTGCTCCTGGAGCATTTCCTTTGTAAGTATTATGAGCAGATGCTACAATACCTGCACAATGTGTTCCATGACCGTGATCATCTGATGCATCATTATCATTATTATAGAAATCATATTCAGCTACAACATTCAAATCAGAATGTGGTCCTACTCCAGTATCTACGACACAGACTCTTATTCCGTTACCTGTAACTCCTTGAGCCCATACATCATCGCTATTTATCAAAGCAGCTGATTCATCTAGAGCTAAAGCATATACTAGATTATCTTCAAAAACTCTGACTCCTGGGATGTTCTCTATGTTTTTCTGAAGTCCTTTTGGCAAGTCTCTTATTGCAACCATGTTCAATTCTGTCCAATCGTATTTTATATTACCGCCAATCTTCATTATAGCATTGATATTTGCTTTTTGTATTGCATTATCATATCCTACTATTAGATTTACTTTATCTCCTTCAGCAGATATCAAATTGGGCACTAGTAATAAACCTGTAATTACTAAAATTAATGGAATATATTTTCTCATTATATACCTCCTTGTGAACTTAGAATAAGTAGCTATATTTAAACTTTCCTAAAAGAAGATTAGTAATTTTCAGTACTAATTATTGAGATCTATATCTTTTATTTCTTCTAACATCTCTTTTTCTAAATCATCAAGACGATCTATTTCGCACTTTGAGGAAGAATCATATGCTTTACTCGCTGTTTTAAATGACCACGCACCGCAATATTTTTTACATTTTTCTCGTAGGTTTGCCGTGTCATAAGCCCATACACAATCTTCTTCTGATTCTTTTGTCATTTCTTCAACTACTTTTTCAGTTTCTTTAGTATCATCTATTGATAAATCCCCTGTCTCGGTACACCCGCTAGCAAATATGATAAAAATAATAAACAAGGGGACTAATATTCTCCAGTTCATTATTTATCACGGTTATTTTTTAACTTTTGTTATATTAAAACTTTCCTAATTAGAAGATTTTATTAACCATTAATTATTAGTCTACTTAAATGGAAATACTTCAAAGGCTCGTGGATATTATTATTTCACCTTTTAAAGATCCTGCGATGTTGTGGGAAGTATTGCCTCTCGTAATAACTGTTCTTATTATAGTACTATACTTTGGAAGATATAAAAATGAGCAATTAGGTTGGAATAGTGCATTGACAAATTCACTTGTTCTTTTATACGTAGGTACAAATCTCCTGTATTATTTATACCTCAATGACTCACTTTCAATATTTAGTGAATATACTCTAGTTGCTATAGCTGTTGCTTTAGTTGGACTTTCGCTTGCTTTCCTAAATTATCATCATATTTTACCAAAGAAGATAAGTTTCGGTATAGCCTCTGTTTTACCTATTAATTTTCTAGCCTTTTTAAGTATAGTATTTGTACATGGTCATCTAAAACTAGATTTATCTAGCCTTTTTGCAGCTATAATATTGTTCGTTATAATTTTTTCTATAGTAAAGTTAGTTCAATCACGTGAAGAAGAAGCTATTGATGATATAGGAGAAGTAATTAAAATCTAATATAAACGTTTTATATTATTCATTTAAAACTAAAAAAATAAGCGTAGTTATCCCTACCCAGATTGGTGCAGATGTAGGTAAAACGGTTGTTGTTGGGATATCAACTCCTTTCATAAGTAACCCTAAGATTGTCGTAAATACTGTTGATATCAAAAATCCGCTAATTAATGCTTTACATTTATCGATTGCCATAGTTGGGGTATAGGCCAGTAAATATAATCTATAATTGGTGAACAAGTACTACAGTCACAAGACCTATCATATCTTTTAATTGCTCCTAACTGAATAGCTCCCTCGCTCTCCAGTCTCATTAATAACTCCTCTAGTGTTAACTCATCGTTTGGTTCATGCACAAAAACCTTAACTATATCTTGATATCTTGCTCCAATTTTGTTTTTTTTTGTTTCTAATTCTATGTATTTTTCAACTTGTTTTTCAGATACAGTCATTTTTATCACCTCTATTTCGAGTTTCATATTAATATAGAAATTAACTTATATATAAATATTTCGGTTTTTCTAATATAATCGAAACATTTTTATACTACTAAATAAACTAAGTCCTTATGCCTCCGTTATTTGATGAAATAGTTCATAAAGCATTAGCAAGTGATGTAAGAAGGAACATATTGTTAAGCATATCCGAAAAGGAAAAGTATCTTACAGAAATTTCTAAGGATATTAATAAAAAGCCTCAGACTGTTGATTTTCATCTTAATCTATTAGAAGAAATAGGAATAGTCGAAAGTTCATTGAAGGATGGTAAGAAGTATTATTTTCTTAAAGATAAAAGAATTCTGGATTTTCTTAGAGATAGGAAGCCTATACCTGCTAATCTTAGACCTAAACCTCCTCATGAGATCATGTTAGAAGCATGGGAAGATATAAAAGAACGACTGGATAGAATTGAAAAGAAGATAGATGAATTATCTAAATAGAAAGCTTTTTACATTTTTAGGTCTTATTAAAAACCATGAAAAAGTTTAAACAAAAGAAAGATTTAGGTGGAATAGCTTTCGTAGGTTTTTTCTTTATTGGAATGGCTATAGGCGCTGCTTTTAGTAGATGGGATGTAGGACCTTTTTTAGGCCTTGGTATGGGCTTTATAGCAATGTTAGTAGTGATGATGAAGGCTAAATAAAAAAATAAAATTAAGATAAATAATATTTAAGAATATTATTAGTTAATCTTAATATTTCCTATGTTTTCTAAAACACTCTTTACAATAGACAGGTCTACCTTCGGTTGGTTTGAAAGGAACTTCACATTCCTCACCGCAATCTGCACAAACTGCTTTATGCATTTCACGAGGTCTTCCGAAATCGCCTTTATCTTCTCTAAACGCCATTTTTTACCTCGATTTAAGCTATTTTACTTAGTTTAAAAAGCTTCCTATAGTCAAACAAACATTGGTAAAAAAATCCCTATAAGAGTTATAATTAATGCAATAATCAGTATTTTCATCCTATGTTTGGATTTTTTACTTAGAATAAGTAGAACTGCACCTACACCTATAAGTGCTAATCCCCAAATCATATTTTAATATTTACCTTCCTTTGAAAGGCCTTCAATTGCTGCTCTTAATTTTTCAATGTTCTTATCTATATCGGCCTTCATTTCTTTATACATTTCTATACTTAACTTATGTCCAGCTCTTTTTGCGTCTCTGATAGCATGTTTTTGTATGTACCAAGAAATCTTGCACAGTTTATAGAGTAATTTTGTGTATGAATAGCTTTCATTTTTTAACATTTAAATTTCACCTTAATAAAATAAGAAAAAGACTTATTTATAATTTATTGATTACTACTTTGACCTAAAAGAATTGTCTAATTCTTGAGAAGTTTTCCTGATCCTCTCCAGCTTACTCCTTTATATGAGGACATATGAATATCGCTAAATTCCTTGGGATCAAACCATTCCTTCAAAGTCTCTTTTTTAATAAAAAAGGTTGTAGGAGCATTTAACTTATCAAATACATTCATGGTGTTTCTTTTGAAATTTAGCTTTCTCCAGTTTTTAAAGTAAAGATAGAATGGTAGAGAACGAATGGGTAAGAGATAGATTGTATATATAGGTAAATACATAAATGCGGTGGTAAGTCTGGATAGCCTCCAAAGGTTCTTTTTACTCATTCTTAAGAATATCTTCCTCTTTAAATCCTCTAACAAAGTTCTATTCAGATAGTTTCCTTCATAAGAATATACCCAAACTATTACTTTACCACCTTCCTTAGCAAATTTCTTGATATTGTTAAAGGATTTAGTTGGATCATCTGTGTGATGTAAAACTCCTATTGAATAAACAATATCAAACTTCTTTTTTAAGGTTACATTCGCTATGTCCCCTTCGACTATTTTAACGTTTTTATTGTTTGCAAAATCTTTTGCTATTTTAGTAGTATTAAGATCTACACCGTAGACTTCTTTACAAAAAGGTACTACGAGATTTATGAATCTTCCATCACCACAGCCACAATCTACTGCTGTTTTACCCTTAAAATCATCTAATTTATTGGGGTGAATCCAATCCTCAAACAACCATTTATTGCTATCTCTAATCTTCTTATCTTCTATTTCTGAAATCTTACTTGCTCTCCACGTCCAATCTGCTTGTTTTTTCTGCTTCATTACTCAATAAGTTCACATTCACCCTCAACGCATGTATAGTTTTCTAAGCAATCAGTATCATTCACACATTCTGGTTCTTGCGAATCAACACAATTATATTCTAAACATATTTGATTTGTCTCGCAGTCTTCATCAACTTTACATTCTACTTCTTCACATTCGCCAGCTTCACATATTTCTAATTCAGCACAGTCGGTGTCATTTATACATTCGGGTTCTTCACACTCACCATTTACGCATATTTTATCACCTTCACAATCTTCGTCAACAGTGCACTCTTCTTCTTCTGGCTCATCTATATCCTCACCAACTGTTCCGCTCTTAGCAATAACTGGAAGTAAATTGTACTCATTTCGATGTCCTTTCTTTACTATATTTATGTCAAACACGAATTTAGTTGTTTCATTTGCTTTTATTTCAAATTCCCTTACGATTTGTAGCTTATCACTTGGAACTTCTACATCTGCAACTGTTCCGTTGGTTCCATTTAGAATACCTTCAACTTCAGATACGTATAATTCAATTTTAGTGTAGGAACCTTCTTCGAGACTTATGTTAAGGACTGAGATTGCTTTTTCTCCTACAACTTGAGTAAGGTCAACTGAAGTTCCACTTAATTCAAACTCTTCAAAACCACCTGATTCTCCTGACTGGAAAATCCTTGTTTTTGAGAAGCTTACTACCAAACTTTCAAAATCTCCAATATCTGCCTCTTTGTCTGAAATAAAAAGTACAAAGTTTCCAGTTGGTGAACCTGTACCTTCAGTTTCTGTGAATGAACCGGATACTGAAGCATCGCCTTCAAATTCTATTGAATAATAATAGATTTTTCCAGATGCCAAGGCTTCACAATTACTAAAATCTATTTTTAATCGTTGAGCATTGCCAGCATCTACATGTCCCCCACATCCGCTATAACATCTTATAACTCCTGAAGCTAAATTACCAGAACATACATCGTTCTCATTATTATCTTCAATAACTACAAATATATCTTCAGACCCTAAGCTTAAATCTGAATTAGCTGTGTTCCTTATATAAAGCTCAAGAATCTTATTACTGTAATCTTGAGATATTAAAGACACTGAGGTTATTTTTTCTTTCATGTATATACATTTCTCTCCGTCCCAACCATCATAACCTTTTCTTTGGCAACATTCAATTCTACCTGCTGGGGCAACTGTACCGCAATCGTCTCCGATTATTTCTTCTGATTCTTTTGTCATTTCTTCAACCACTTTTTCAGGCTCTTTAGTCTCATCTGTTGATAGATCTTTTGTCTCAGTACACCCGCTAACAAAAATGAGTCCTATTATTAATATAGGGAGTATTAATTTAATTTCCATATCCAACACCTAAATTAATTATATTTAAACCATATTAAAAAACTTACTAATTAGTCGAGTTTCAAATTATTTATAGCACTTTCTTATAATAGGACAAAAGATAAATGATAGATTAAGAAGCAATAGCAATACTAGTGCATGATTAAACAGATTACCTCTAATTCCTTGTAAGTATAATACATAATAAAGGAATACGAATAATGAAGCTTCAGCAATAATTCCTGAAACCACATCTTGTGCTTTAATTTCTGCCACTTTAGTTTGTATTAATATTTTATTATATTAAAAACTTACTGAAAAGAGTTTAGTTAAGGTAGAGCATCTATTACCTTCAATAAGAGTGGTTTATCGGATAAAAATAAGACATATAAAATTGTGATGATTATAAAAACAACTATAAGAAAGAGTATCCTTCTATCTATTAGTTCTCCTTCCATTTTTTTCCTCTCTATCTATCTCAAGTGAAGAATCAATATACTCATCTAATTTTTCACTTACTGTTTTTATCTTTTTGTCTAATAGTTTAATATAAGAGTGGATATAAATATAAAATGTTAAAATAAGAAATGCGCCGAATGCACATACACTCAAACCTAACATTAACATTCCTTTTGAGGCTACGATTAGACCTATAATAAAATATACTGAAGCAATGGCCGTTACTATGTAAAGTAATATATTAGCCTTATTTTTGAAACCAATGTAATCTTCTTTAACCTGAGAAAGAAGCATTTTTAAGTCTACTCTTTTGGTATTTAATACAGACATTTTAAGATTCACTTTACGTTTTTTTTCTTTTAGAATAGAAGCTAATTTTTTTAACTCATTAGCTTTCTTGGTGACTTTCTTATCTAGAGCCATTAATTTATCTTAGTCTTTAATTATATTAAAAAGTTGCTAAAGACCTAGGCTTTTCAATATTACATTTTATATCTACTTTTTAAAATAACAGAAATTAAAACAAGGATTAGTGCTGTTGTAAGTATAAGGTCTAGACGTATTAAATGCATGCTTTGTGTGAATATAATCGCAACTCCTAAGATAACAAGGATTATTGCTCCTATTAAGAAAAACTTGTAATGGGGGAGCTTGCTTGTTTTTTTTACATATTTTAATGCTTCACTAATTTCTTCAGAATCATAACCTTGAGAAACTAGATAGTCTACTACCTCTCTAGAACTATAGCCTCTTTTTTTGTATCTTTTTATATAATCTACTAATTGTTGATTTACCACATTATTAAATACTAGATTATAATATTAAAACCTTACTAAATAGAAACCTTTTTACATCTTTTCTAGTTTTTAGGTAAGATGGGTAAATCAAAACCTAAAGGTTCTCTTGAAAAAACAGTGGATAAATTAGTAGGAGATATAAAAAAATTTGGAGGTCCTTCAGAATTAGTAGAAGGTATAAAAGATCTACTTAGTGGGAAGATTAAGAAACCTGAAGGTCCTTGCATTGTTTGTGGTAACAAAGATGCTAAGTATGATAGAGATTTGGGCGGTCCTTATTGTCCAACTCATTTAGAAGACGCTAGAATGAATGCGCTTTTAGATTCTTGTAGTTATAATAAAAATTCGAAAAAGAGATAGAAACCTTTTTCATAATAAAAGAAGAGTTTGAGTGTTATTCGTCTTCAGAAGGCCATACCATCATAGCATTACCTTCACTGTCCCATAATATAATATTATCAGGATCAGTTATATTATCAGAAGAAGGGTATTTTCCTAAATCTCTATATTCAGTTAATATTGCTCTTGAAGGTTTTGCTGAATCGAGTTGTGAATGGACCTGTGTTGAAATTAAAATTATAGCTAAAATAATCATGATTATCTTTAATACATCATTCATTATGCACCTTATAGTAAGTATATACCTAAAAACTTTAAAACCTTGCTAATCAAAGATAAACAAATCATCTATTGTGGTTTTCAAGGATTTTGCTATGTCATGAGCTAATTTAAGAGAAGGGTTATACTTCCCTTTCTCTAGAAAAACAATGGTTTCTCTTCTAACACCTACTTCTCTTGCTAGGTCTTCTTGAGTCATATCATACTTTGCTCGGAATTCTTTTATTCTTGTTTTCATAGTTCCTTTTTATTGTAGTATGCCCAAAAGACAGCAAATAAAATAGCCATTATAGCTACTGAAATACCTGTTGCTTGGCTCACATCTCTAAAATGAATTATATCATCTGAAAGGAATCCAATTGCTAAGAGTAAATAAAGCGACACAAGGAATGCCTTTGAAGTTGCCTTTTCAATTACTTTTCTGCTTCGCTCATCTTTTAATGGAAGTCCTTTCTTTAGATCTTTATTTCCTCTAATATAAACAAATATTGCAAATATAAATATTATAATTGCAATAAGGATTCCCATAATTCCTCCATATATATCTCCTTTTATAAAAGCCGTTAGTGAGAACAAAGCTCCAGTTGCAATCACAAGTAAGCCTATTATGATTATTGCGGCTATTCGGAGTTTATCTTTACTTTTTGTTTCCATTTTTCACCTCATGTTAGATATTTTTAACTTAATGTTAGAAATATATAACTTTTAGTATATAAATCTTTCGGTTTTAAGATTTAGGTATAGATCTTTTTTCATCATAAAAGAAGTTAATTAAGATCAACTGGATTGCATAGATTTTTTCTATTATTTGCAGTTCTACCACAGCAAGTACAGATAAATTTTGGATTTGAAGTCAATTTTTTAACTTTTTCTACATCAAATTTATTCGCTGGTTGAGTAAGTTTACACATTTTATGTTCGGGTATATTCTCACAATCGCATTCTGAACTACTACAACATTTGTTTTCCATATTTTCAATATTTAAATTGGTTATATTAAAACCTTGCTAAATAAAAGAAAAAAGAAGTTTATTTTTTCTTAGGTATTTTGTCTAACTCAGCCTTTCCTAATGCTGCTAATCCTGTAACTTCTTTAGAAGCCACATCCGCTGGAATTACTATCATCAGAGAATTCTGTTCAGCTCCAATTTCCTGCCAGGTCTGTAGTTGTCTCAGTGAAAATGAATATTTAGATTTGGCTAATGTTTCACTTGCTTCCTTTAACTTCTTTGAAGCTTCTAATTCTGCTTCAGCTTTGATGATTCTAGCTCTCTTTTCTCTGACTGCTTCAGATTCACGAGCCATAGCTCTCTTTAAATCTTCAGGAATAGTTACATCCTCTATTTCAACATTACTTACTTTAATCCCCCATTCATCAGTTCCTTTGTCTAGTATTGTCTTTATAGCTTCACCTATCTGATCTTTTTTCATTAATAACTGATCAAGAGTTGATTTACCTACTATGTCTCTCAACGTTGTCTGTGCAAGTTTAATTGCAGCTTTTTGGAATTCTTCTACGTCTAATACTGCTTTTTTAATATCCTGAACTTTGTAATAGATAACTGCATCAACATTTACCGGAACAGTATCTCTTGATATTGTCTCCTGGGGTTCTACATCTATTGTTCTTATTCTTAAGTCAACTCGATATGCTCTTTCAATAATGGGGATAACATATCTTAACCCTGGCTTTATTATTCTCTTGTATTTACCTAATCTAAGGACTACTGCTTGTTCATATTGTTTGATTACTCTTAGACCTGCGAGGATTATTAATAATACAAATAATCCTATTACCCATGAAGTAATAGATAATGCCATTTTGTCTCCAACACGTTAAAGAATAAACAAATATTTAAAGGTTGCTAAATAGAAACCTTTTTACATTTCTAAAAAATAAAAAAGAAAAAATTAAGTTTATTGTCCTATTGGTCTTCCTGACCAAATACTATTTCCTCTAACTCTTGACATTGCAGATTGTCCTGCGTCCCAGGTATGGGCAGTTGCTGCACCTAGCTTTTGGCACTCCTTTTTAGCGTCTTCTATGCATTTGTCTGTATCATCTCCACTTGCATCAAAACATCCGTCAGGCATGTTCTGCTCGCATGCATCCCTTAGCTTGTGGATGTCTTTGGCATCATCCTCTGAAATCTGAACAGAGTACGAGATGATAGGACCTTCCCAAATGCAGTCTTTACGGTATATTTCAGTGCCGTTAATGTCTCTGCAATATACGCCTGTCCAATGATCTGCTCTACATTCACAGAAAACCGTTACCTTCGTCTCTCCAGAGCATGGTTCACCTTTATTATTGTTGCTTATTTCTTGGCATTCGGTCTCGCCAAGGAAATGGTGTGGAAGTCCGTGGTCGCCTTCATTTATTAAAACAATATGTTCTTCTGCAGAGGCAACTATTAAACCGTCTTCTAATTCAATATCGAATGTAACATCAAAGAAACTCTCTGCTGGAAAATAAGGCAATTCAAACTCAGGTCTAACAATTATTGGGCTTGTTCCAATAAGTTCAAGTGCTATTATCTCTGTGTGAATAACAGTTCCGTCTCTGCCCTTAAGCTCACCGCGTGTGACTAGGGTTGGTGGTTCTGGTTCCTGTTCTATGGTTTGGTCAACTATTATTGAAGGGATTGTCACTGAAACTGGCACAGGGACGGTAATGTTTCCTGATGAATCTGAATTCACAAGTAATTTTCTGTCATTGAGAGGCGTTATGCTGTATTCACCAAACCCGATAATCGCCGTTACTATAGAATCGCTAAATAACAAAAGGGCTGAAATAATCACAGCTAGGACTGCTAGGATTATCCACAATGAAGAGAAAATCCTTTTCATTGTTACCCCATGAAATATTTAATTATAATACTTTTAAGTCTTTAGAAGATTTTTTATAGAATATTTTTCATCATAGGAGGTAAAAAAAGAAAAAAGAAATTTATTTTTCTAAAACCCATACACAATCTTGACCTTCGAATGCTGTACTACCAAACTCTTCTAATAAGTTACCAGTTATTGTAAATGGTAGTGTTTCACCCATGTAGTCATCTAATCCTAATATGTCAATTGCCTCTTGCTTATCGAATTTCAATGTTAAGTCTAGGTATCCGTCGCCATTTAGGTCATGACAATCACAAAGTTCTCCTTCGAAAGGTGTGCCTACATCTTCATAAGCCCAACGAAGTGGTGAAACTCCATTATCTTCTAGAGTTAATTGTACGGTTGCTGGGTCAATGGTTGTTACATCAAAGTCTTCAGTGCCTAAGATTGCAACAGGTATAACTCCCTTACCTTTTGGATTTATTGGGTTTGGACATGAACTTGGTTTAATGTCAACGTAAACTTCAAGTCCTGGTTCTTCGCCTCCAAAACCACAGGTTTCTGGTTCAATCTCGTAAGCTGTAATTACGTCTGGATAGAATCCTCCTTGAGTTGTAGTTCTAACCCACATAACTTCTATTGGTGCAAAAGTATATGGATCACATTCCATGTCTTCTTGTCTGTCATCTCCACTAGTAAACTGATCAAGTAGAGTAAAAGTTGCTACATCTGCTCTAAAAACATCTCCGCCGCCATTATTAGCTAAGTATAGGTTTGAACCGCCAATTGCCACACCACTTGTAGTGCTAAGTGATGGATCAATTGTTGTTGCATCGTATCCTGTTACAAATGTTCCGTCTGGTCTAAATACACCGAGATCATTGTCTACATCGTCACTGAACCATATTTCATCATCAGCTTCTCCTGGACCATTTGCATTAAATGCTAATCCGTCTGTAAAGCAATACCCGAGGAAACTTGTATTTGTTGCTGGATTTATTAATGTAAATGGAACGTGGAACATCAAAGTCGTAGAGTTATCATCAAAATCCCAGAAGTAAATAGGCATTCCGGTTTGATCACAATCTTGTACTCCGAACCAAATACCATTTCTTGTTGCATCGTATGCCATTGCATTTGGATGGGAATCTCCAATTAATCCACTAGTGTTTTTTGTTCCTCTAAGTGATGCATTAAGAGGATCAATCTCATATATCATTGAGTCATCACATATATCGTAGTATAAGGAATTTCCATCGAATGCAACACCTATACTACACCAATTGGGTGCGCTTGGAACGGGGAGTGGATCATCTGCATCTCCCAAAACTTTCACAACGTCTCCTACTGCTGCGTTCGCTGTTGTCATACAAAGTATTAGCGCAAGAGCTAATACACTAAAAGGTATATATTTTTTCACTTTTCTCACCTTGCCATGCAATATTGCATTGCAATAGATGAATTACAAAAAGTGCTTGTATATAAATCTTTTGTTTTATTGAAGCTTTGAGTTGTAAATAGAAACATTTTTAGATTAAAACTGTTGAGTAATCTGTATGGCTATGCCTTGGATAATATTAATGGTTTTGATTCTAATAATTATAGTTACTCTAGCAATCGCATTCTTGTATAAAATTAAGGGTATAAAACATGAACCTGATTACTATGCTTTCTTTACAATAGGTATAATTTGGTTATTTTTTGGAATAATTATGCTCATCCAAAATCCATCCTTTTCCTTCTTTTTCATTATAGGTCTAGTATTCACAATAGTAGGTCTAGCTAATAAAAATAAATGGAAAAAGCCAAAGAAGTGGAAAGACTTAAGTGAAGAAGAAAGAAAAGTTAAGATGATAGCTATTATTGGTGGTCTTATGGCCTTAGTAATAGGAGTTGTTGTATTTTTGTTAGTATCTTTTTATTAATAGAAACCTTTTTACATTTCTAACTATTATTGAATATTTATGAATTTAAAAGATAAGAGATTGTGGATTGTAATCTTAATAGTAATCTCGATATTTATTGTTGTTTTGTTTTTTCCAAAGTACCCTGAAAATCAATGTTATCAAAAGGGAGATTCTTGTTGTATTAATGATAATTGCAATACTGCTAAAGTTTTCTGTGACTTTAATAGCACTCCAAAGTTTTTAGGTTGTGATCCTAAAGATTGTACTCCCATTGTGCCATGTGAGCCTATTTGTAAAGAAGATTCAGATTGTGTACTTACATATATAAAAGTAGCATTTCCTTGTAACCTTTGCGATCTTTCTGATCCTAATTATCAATGTGTTTCTTTAGAATATAGCGACTATATATGGAATAAAACGATGGAAAAATATGGACCAATTGCATGTGAGCCTTGTGCTCCACCTACTAAAGCATTTTACTGCATTTGTAAGGACGGTTTTTGTGTTAAAACTTCAAGAAGCCTTATTGGTTGACTAAATAGAAACCTTTTTACATTTCTAAGCTCTCTCTAAAAGATTATCTAATTTACTGATCCAATAAGGTAATGCTACTGGAGCAGCTGGATATTCTTCATAAAGTTCAGTAATTTCTTTTACGAGTCTATTAGCTTTAAGGAGCTTTTTAGCAGCAAATATTCCATCCTTGCGAAATTTTGCTCTCACTCCTCTACGAATCTTATCAAAAGTGGGAATTTTTAGTTCTTGGCCCATACTTATCTTTTCTATGTCTTCGTCTTTTATTATACCGCCGCACATGGCAGCATCTATCTCATGATTATTACTTTTCCTTATTTGCTTCATCAGCATTAATTGTTTTACTTGTTTGTATCCATAGGCATCAAGATAGCCGCTATTGTATGTAAACAAGTTGTCTAGTTCTCCGGTTTCATGGGTCAAAATCATTGCTTCAGCAGCTGCTTTGCCTGCTTTCATGGAAGAACCTATTCCTCCATCGTGTATGGGACTTACAGTATTGCCTGCATCTCCAGCTAGAAGAATACCATTTGGTTTAAGGTGCTTGTCTAATCCTACCAAGGTTTCCTGGGGATGGCTTATGGGTACTTCTCCTCCTCCAGATTCCAATACTTCTGAACCTGAGAAGATATCCGGCAGTAATTCTTTGTAATTTTCAAGCCTTTGTTTAATCATTGGATTTTCCTGTTTTGCCATGCCAATTCCCACATTTGCGACAACTGAATCATCTGTTTCATACATAGGAAAAGTCCAGCAATAGCCTACTGGTGCAATTTCCTGATTAAGATGAATCATTAGGTATTTTGTATCCATGTCTTTTGGCTTAAGCTTGAGAATCTGTCGAAAAGCAATTACTGTTTCCTTGTTTTTATCAGTTTGAAATGAAGATAGTTCTTTAATATTCCTAGAAAAATTAGACATTCCTGAAGCAACCAGAGTCATGTCTGCTTTAATTTTTTTACCTCCTACCACAATGCCTGAGGAGAGCGATATTTCAGCTTTGTGATTGTCCAGGAATTCTGCTCCCTGATTCCTCGCACGATTAAGTAAATAAGAACCGAATTCCTTTCGATCTAGCATGTAGCCATGAGTCCCTTCTAATTCTAGATTTAAAGATGCCTTAAGGTTGGGTGAGTAAAGCCTGATTCCCTTGACTCTCTGATAGTACGTGTAATCTGGTAGGTCAGGTATTCCTATCGTCTCTAGGTGTTGTCCTCCTAGGGCATTCCCACAGACCTTTTTTCCTATTTCTTCTTTAGGCTTGGCGTCCACTAATAGAGTTTCCAAACCACTGCCTGCTAGATTGCTAGCGGCAATAGTGCCTGCCGGGCCTGCTCCTATGACTAAAACATCGTATTTCATTGTTGCTTCTTGATAAGTAGGTAAAAACTTATATGTTTATCGGATTAATAGAAACCTTTTTACCTTATTAATTATTGTTTTAACATATGAGAGAATCCGTTAGAACAGGCTTTTGCTTCGGTACAACATCAGGTATAATTACAACTCTTGGGCTAATGGTTGGTTTGCATGCTGGAACTAAGTCACAGCTTGCAGTTGTAGGTGGTGTTTTAATTATAGCTATAGCAGATGCTTTTTCTGATGCTTTAGGTATACATGTTTCAGAAGAATCTGAGAACAGACATACAACAAAAGAGCTATGGGAATCTACATTTTGCACCTTTGGTTCTAAATTTATATTCGCATTAACATTTATCATCCCTCTGCTCTTATTTGAATTATATACTGCAATTATTGTAAGTGTTATATGGGGTTTGTTTTTATTAGGAGTACTCAGTTTTTATATAGGAGTTAAAGAAAAGACAAAGACTTGGAAGGTTGTTGCTGAGCATTTGGTTATTGCTATTATAGTCATAATAATAACTCACTATGTTGGTGATTGGATAAGGTTAACATTCATTTAAATAGAAACCTTTTTACAAATTATTAGAGATCTTGAAGCATTAGTTTTTATTCTGTCTCCTACATTATGCTCTCTCTCGAGTTTTTCTAAGAGCAGATAATCTTTCTTAATATCTATACCGTCGACTATGGGTGTATTTTTTAATAGAAATACTAGATCTCCAGGAATATAATATTCTATGATATTAAATTTATCTTCTCTGATAATTCTGAATCCTGCCTCTTTTAGTTCTTTGACATACTTGTTCATCAAAGTGCCTGGTTCTTCACCATAAGATTGACCTCTTTCAAAAACCTTCTTGATATTTATTTTATCGTTTTCAGCAACTTGTTGAGTAATAAAGATTCCTTTTGGTTTTAAAACCCTAAAAACTTCTTTTGCATAAAAAGGAGCGTGTCTACAAATAACAATATCAAAATATTCATCTTTAAATGGGATTTTTTTGGAATCTGCTACTGAGAATTCAACATTTGATACCTTGGATTCTTTCAGATTCTTATTTGCCGTTTTTATCATTTTAGGGGAGACGTCTATGCCATAGGCTTTTCTAAAGTAATTTGCTACTTCTAGCAATAATTCACCGCCTCCTGTGCCAATATCTAAAAGAAAACTATCTCTATTTCCATAAGTTTTAACTAGTTCTATGTAGTTCCACTTTCTACCTTCAGTCTTGAGCCTCTTCCGAATATCGCTGAAATCCCAGCCTATTACAGAACTAGCTTTATCGTATAACTCCTTATAATCTTCCATATTATAAATTCCAATCCCATTGGGATCTACTATCAATAATTATTCCAGCATGATAAAATAATTCATATATCTTTTTGCCTTTGAAATGTATCTCTTCTGTTCCCTTTGCAAATTCCAGATCCCCTTTAATTTTATTTATGTATTTGAATCCTTTTTCACTAAATCCATCCAATCCTCTGAATAATACCTTGCCGTGACCTGCAGCTAATGCCTTACTTAGAAAATCATACATAGTTTTTATATTGAATTTTTTATCAATAATATAGCCAAAATAATTTGCGACAAATACTGGTATCTCTTTATAGAATATTACATTTTCTCCTGCAAAATTCTCTCCGCCGGTATAACGATCAATAGCTCTGTAATCTCCGATTGAATATTCAATTTTCTTAAATCTTGGTAGGAAAGGGTCTTTAGTTTTTGTTTTAGATGCCTCGTAGACGTATTGCTGGTATTTGCCAGAAGTTTTGAACTTTTCGAGGTCTTTTAAGTTGATTTTCATTTCAGTTTAATTGTGGATAATAGCTTATTAAAATGTTACTAATTAAGCATAATACCTGAAAAATCATCATCAATCGTACATCCTGCACAACCTATACAACCCGGAGAATTTCTTCTGTTTAAACCATACTTACGTAGCAACTGAGATACCTTCTTACCTATAATCAGTAATTCTTTAGGGTTAGGGGGCAGTTTATCCTCATACTCGCTGCCATCAAAGGGTCTGAATGTGAGAATAGAAGGGATAACTCCTCTCTTTGTTATTTCTTTTGCTCCTTTGAGCGTTGATTCTAATGGCTCCAAGCCAGCTATCAAAACAGTGCATACATTGCTTTTACCTACTTTACTTAGAGCATATTCCCAAGTGTCAAAATATCTCTGTCTACTAATCTCTGACTTACCCGGACAGATTTTTTTTCTAAGAGACTCATCCCATAATTCTATATCGAAGCCAAAAGAGTTGCTTCCGCTCTTAACCAGTAGGTCTATATACTCATTGGTATCTGGTGGAGAAAGTTCTGAGAAAATAGGTATTTTTGATAGTTTTCGTATCGCTTTAACATATTTAGACAGGTGACCTGCTGATTTATCTGGTGTAAGTGTAGTACCTCCGCTAAGGCTCACTGAAGATGATGGGTTTTCTCTAAATGCTGCTGCTGCTGTTTCAGCAACGTCTTGTGGGTTTCTCTCGACTATCTTACTAGAAGAAATTGAGCAAAATTTACATTGTCGTCCAATAGCAGAGTAGCCACATGGCATATAATAAGGACTATGCAGTGTGTTAATTCCTTCTAACAGAAATAATTTATACATTGGGATTCCATTGCTTGTTTTTTTAGAATACCATTTAGGCGGCTTGACAATTTCTATCTCACAAGCTTTATTATCGTTTTTGTATAAAAACCATTTCTTTCCTTCTTGTTTTAGTTCATACGGAGAACTTCGTGTGTACTTGTGTCCGAGTATCGCCATCACGTAAGAATTGTAACCTAAATCTATATGTAAGCCAACATTACCTGTTTTTCTATGATCAAATGGATTCTGGATTCTGAAGGCTTTATAAGCTACCTCGGTAGGTTTAATACTCCAGCATAAAAGCTCTGCTTTTATTTTGATTATTTCTTCAGGGCAATTCATGTGGGCACCTTGTTCTGAACATTACCTTTTAGATAACTGTCGGCATTATCTATAACAATTTGAGTCAAGTTTTTTATGGAGCTCTTAGTATAAAATCCGATATGAGGTGTTAAAACAGTCCTGTCTTTCATTTTTATGAAAACTTTCTTTGCTTTTTCATCTTGAATGTCATCTATAACTGCTTTAATCTTACCCTTTTCAACAAATTTAGCTAAAGCAGTTTCATCAACGACTCTACCATGAACAAAATTAATGAATATAGAATCGTCTTTCATTAACTGAAACTCTTTCTCTCCAAGTAATTTCTCTGTTTGAGAGTTCAAGCTCGTATTTATACTTACAACATCAGATTTTTTTAATAAGTCTCTTAATTCGCAGAATTCATAAGATACATCTTTTTTAGTTCTACTGCTATAAATTATATTCATGCCAAAAGCAGATGCAAGTTCAGCAACTCTCCGCCCTATTTCACCAAGTCCTATTATACCGATAGTCTTACCCTTCAGATTTTCACCATAGAGATCTTCTTTTTTACCTTCCCCACTTCTAGTAAATTTATCTGCTTTTAAGGTATTCCTTGACAAAGCAATTAAGTTACCTATAATCAATTCCGCTACTGATTCTGTAGCATAGTGTGGAACATTAGTAACAGTAATCCCCTTATCAATAGCAGTCTTAACATCAATCCAACCATAACCTGTTGCATATACTCCCATATATTTTACATTAGACCATTCTTTAATTATAGAACCGTCTAAATCGGTCCAAGAAGTAATAACTGCATCAGCATCTCCTACCCTTTTGATTATTTCTTCTCTTGTTTTTGCAGTATCATCATATATTATTACTTCGTCTGCTAATTCTTTTAATTGATCTTTTTGATTTCCAAAGAAGTCTACTTTATCCAAGATTACTAATTTCTTGAATTTCATTTTGGATAAAACCACCTCCCCTGCTTTTCCTTCACAAGTTCGGTTAGCATTATTAGATTCTTTGCAAGCCTTTTTACTGGTTTTACACCGAATTCTTCTCTCCATACCTTTCCATTATTAGCAAATAGGTCATTATATGGTGCTATAATTGCTCCCATTGAAGACACAGGTGCTAACATCTGGAGCGTAACTCCTGCTGCACCATCAAGGTATGCTGTTGTAACAAAACCAAAGACTTTTCCGTCTAAAACAGGAGGTTCAGCCACATCACAACTAGTTAATCTGTCAATGAAGTTCTTCATTAAGCCAGACATAGCGTACCAATACACTGGAGAAGCCAAAATAACACAATCTGCTTTTTTAATTAACTCAATTAATCCATGCATATCGTCCTTAATAGAACAAGGGTAACTACAGGTTGTTCCTCCTTCTGCACAATAGCTGAGGCATGGTTTTATCTTCTTATCAACTAAATGTATGGTTTTTACTTTAGCGTCTTTTTCTATGAAACCTGTGAGTTTCTTTAGTAACTTAGCAGTATTGCCGTTCTTTTTGGCAGAACCATTAAATGCTAAAACAGAGATTTTTTCCATTTCTTCACCTCGAATAATTAACTGTATTGGTTATTTTAAAACCTTGCTAAATAGAAAGGTTTTTACAAATATGCTTTATCGTGGTGTTTAAAGGCTAAAAATCTAACAACTTTTCTTTTTTCATTAATTTCATAAACTAAAACGAAATGACCTATATGAACACTTCTTAAATTCTGCATTGGTTTTCTTAAAGGCTTATAGTGTTTAGGATGTAAACAAATTTCATCTATCTTTTTCTTTATGGCTTTTATCAGACTTCTGTCTTTCTTTGAAATCTTCATAAGAGTTTTGTCGAGTTTTTCTGAAATTTCAAAATCATAAGTCATTTCAATCCGTATCTCTCACCGAAATTCTTTACTTTAATGAACTTACCTTTTCTAGCTTCTTCTATCTCTTTTATAAATTCAGGTCTTAATTCAGGTTCCATAATTTCTTCTTCGTATTGTTTTACTAATAGATTTATTGCTTCTGATTTGTCTATCAAACCATACTTCGCTTTAACTATGTTTATCACTCTATTTGCTCTTTCACTTATAGTTACGATTGCTTGTACCATATTAACATCACATTAATATAGTATTAATATAGTATTTATAAATCTTTTGTTCTTAAGGTATAGGATTTTTCATAATAATAGAAAGGTTTTTACTTTTTCTTATATGACAATATGGCCATGGAACCTAGAGAAACTACTAAAACAATTGCTCCTAGAAGCGTAATAATGCTTCCATGAAACTCGCTGCCTAATAATAACCCTAATCCTAAGCCTCCAAATATTCCTACAGTTAGAGCTGACTTATCCATAATGTGCTGTGAATATTCAAAGTATTAAAAGCTTGCTGAATAGAAAGATTTTTACATCTTTTCTAGTTCTTAACTAATATGGAAGTTGAGAGAGAGTTTATTTCAACTGTATTTATAGTTCAAGAAGGTAAAGTCCTTATGACCTGGAACAATAAGATAAATAACTGGATTCCTGTTGGTGGGCATATCGAACCTAATGAGCTTCCTTGTAGTTCAGTCATAAGAGAAGCAAAAGAAGAATCTGGGTTAGACATTGAATTGGTGTCTCCTTTTAATAATTCAAAAACTGCTAACTTAATTCAACCAGCTCATGTTCATTTAGATCATATAACTGATAATCATAAACATATCAATCTTATTTATTTTGCAATTGTAAAGGGTGGTAAGTGTTTTAAAATAGATGATGAAGGTAAAGAATTACGTTGGTTTACTAAAGAGGACTTAGAAAAAGAAGATTTAGCTCCTAGCATTAGAGAGTGGGCGAGTAGAGCCTTGGATTATCTTGGAAATAATACTAAATAGAAAGGTTTTTAGATACTATTGTGTTCATATAATTTGGGATGGAAAAATTTCCTGGAACATCGGAATTACTTACTAAAACTCCCGCTCTGGAAAATATAATAGATCTTATACCTTCAAACAAAGTTATAGATCCAATTTTAGATGACGTTATAATTAAAGCACTGGAAGAAGAAGGTGGAAGGGCTAATAAAGATAAAATAATAAGGAAGTTTCCTAAGAAAGTTATATACTTTTTGGAATCTGCGTATAACACAGATATTTCAAATATTGTAGCTAACAGAGGCGAAGCAATGGTTACTGAAGGAAAATTAATAGTTTATGGCCTTCATGACTCTTATCAAATTAAAGACTCCCCTATAAAAATACAGGATATTGTTACTGAAGAACTCCGTAACGCTATTACCCCTGGGCCTGAAGGTGCACGAAATTATATTTAGAGTGGTGTTATAGTGCGAGAAGAGTTTTAGTCGTAGTAGAAACCTTTTTATAAATTCTAATAACCTTATAGGTTATGACACTAAAAGAAAAATTAGGTAATATTAAAGCTACTACTAAAATTAAGGCTAAAGGTGCATGGGAGTTTTATCGCGATATTCCGAAGAAGTTTGATGAAAAAGCATATGAAAGCACTTCTAAAAACTGGGCAGTAGCATATAGACTTGGAGGAGCTGCTTATGTTGTTGGTGAAGGTGTTGGTTATGGTGCTTTAGGTTGTATAATAACTGGTTCTCTATGGGGTGCAATTTCGGGTGTGCCTGTATTATTTGCAAGATTTTACCACGGAGGACTATCAGAAAAAACTAAATCTGATTTAGAAAGTTGCATTGCATGTCATTAATATTTAAGGTTAGGATATTCTTTCATCATGGAAAATAAAAAATGGAAGATAGAAATTCCCTTATCTTCCTAGAAATTTTTAACTGCGTACATTGGAGGTTTCATTCTACCTTTATGCTTGAAGGGCATATCAAGTTCTTGTTTTAGAGCCTTGGTAGCTTTATATTCTCCTTCTTCATTAAGTGCATGTATTTCAACTAATATTTCAAAGTCTGCTTCTGTCACGGTCTCCCTAAGATTTTCAGGAGCATGCGGAAGAGCAGATACAGCCTCGATCCATGCATCATAATCTCCTAGTTTTAGAGCTTCGTGAATAACTTCGTGAGTGCGATGTTTTTGTACTATCTTTTCAAAATTTTTAAGACTCGGCCAGTCTGCAGATACTGCAGACTTAAAGGCTTCATTGTCTTTATTTTCTATCACCTCTTTTATACAAAACGCGGATACATTTGATTCTGCTAAAATCCCTAAAAGGGAAGGCAATGCAATTAAAGCTTTACTCATCATATTTTTTCACCTTTTGGATCTTTTACATCCATAATATCTTGTGAATTAGTCTTTTATAAACAAGAACAACACTAAATATACATTTAAAATCCATATACTTTATAAATAACCATAGTTACTACTTATGTAGAGATGAACCCTTATATATTACCTGTAAAAGAATTTTTCGCAATAGAAATAATCTATTTTTTAATAATTGCTGCTTTATGTTTGGCTATCTTTCTAAGAACTCGTGAAATATACAAGCTCACGGGGCATAGGAGTATAGGATTTTTTAGGAACATATTCCTTTACTTTACAATTGGTTATTTCTTCAGATTTTTACACTTAGCTATAATAATTGCTAAAATGAATACTGGATTAGTACCTCTTTTCCATAGGTTCAATTTCATATTTATAGGTTATTTCAGTACATTAGCTGTTTTCAACATTTGTTTAGCTACACTAGCCAAAAAAATAAAGTTTTCAGACATTCAAATAATTATATGGACTCAAACAATAGCAATAGTATCCAGTATAATATTATTCATGACTAAGTCCCTTGGATTTATTGTATTAATCCAAATGACAATATTCATAGTTACTCTTATCTATAGTCTAGTAACTTCTAAGAGGCCTACCTTGTCCTCTAAATTATTCTCTAGTAATTCTATAACCTACGGGATGCTCTTTATGTTTTGGGTAATTAGTGTTATCTTATTCAATAGAAGAATGTTTACCATGAATATGCGTATTGTTTTGTATATAATTTCAATCCTGGTTTTTGTTTCTATATTCATAAGAGTTCATAAGAGGTTAAAGTATGTCCAAGAGAGGTAAGCTGGAGATTATTTATACTATGCTCATAATTATACGGGAGCATGATAACTCTATAAAGCCGACTCCTCTTTTAAGGTATACTAATATTTCTTCTCAAAGCTTTTCTGAGTACTATAATGAGTTACTAAATAAGGAATTGATACGTGAGGAGTTTGACAATAAGAAGAGGAAATATGTTACTCTAACTGATAAGGGTTTTGAGTACATTGAAAAGTATAAGATGATTCTTGGATTTATTGAAGAGTTTGAGTTGTAGGATACTCTTTCATCATAAAAGAAGGACTGTTAGATAAAGATGATAAGTTAATTATACCTTATCCTTCTTCTGTTTTTTCTTTAGGCTCTTCTTCTGTTTCTGATCCTTCCAGTTCTTCTTTCTTTTCCTCTTCAGGTTTTTTCTTTCCTAGTAACTTACCTAGTATTCCCATATTGCACCTAATATTAATACTCTAAATTACTTATATTAAAACCTTGCTAAATAGAAACTTTTTTAACCCATTTTTTGTCACTAATTTTAGATAGTATGGTAAGATTTCAAGAGTAGAGGAAAATATGAAATATAAAGAATACTTAACTAAGTTAGACGGAACTGATAAAAAGTTAGGTATACTTGGAGAAGCACATTTATACACAAAAGATGAAAGTAAATTCGCCAAAGAACTTGTTCCTAATTTTGATATTGTAGCATCTGAAGGATCAAATAGAGAAGCTTATCTTCATCAAATAGGTATTCTTTATGTTCCACTTATTTTAGCATATGTTGCTGCAACAAATAGATCATTTAATAATAAAAGAGCGATTGATATTGCAGAAAGACATGGAAAAAAAATTATAACTCTTGATGATTCTGTAGAAGAACTGTTTTCTATACCTCAAAAACTAGCTATAGGCTTAAGTGGTGCTATTTCTATACCTCTTTCACCATTTATTTATGTATATTATAAATTACTTAATGATCCATCAAAAAGAAATAATAAAGCATATAAAAGAATAGTTGAAAGACGAAAAAAAGGTAAGAAGAGTTTATCTTCAAAATTTTTTTCATATGCTTTTACAAAAAACATGAACGTTAGAGATAAAGTTATGGCAGAAAACTCTGTTAAAATTCTAAAAGAACGTACTGGAGACTTATTGGTTGTTTGTGGAGAATTACATCTGGATGGAATAATTGATAATTTACAAAAAACTTTAGAACTATCAGAAGTAAGAAGTTTTCCAGAGGAATCTAATGAAAATCCGCAAAATTAGGATATTCTTTCATCATAAAAGAAGAGATTAAAATGTTGTTAGAATGAGAAGAGGACTAAGTACCCATAGCTATTCCTGCTGCAATAAATGAAAAAATAATTGTAAATATTATAAATACAATAATAAATATATGTGTTACAGTTTTACCTTTCTTTTTTAATAAATAATCAGCTATAGAACCTATAAATAATCCATAAATTATCCATATACTGGCTTGCAATAGCCGAAACAACATATTCTTAATCATCCATCCATTCGTAACTATTGTATTCCCATACAGCTGAATAATGTAACCATACTTAGTTAATAGAAAGAATACAGGTGGTGAGAGTATTGCCAAAAAAATGAACATAATTGATAATGAACCCATAATTAAACCAATTATTGCTCCAATACGGGTATATTTTTTACTTTCTTTCCAATTCTCAAATTTTTTATTTAAATATATATACATAAGTAATCCAGCAATTATGAATATAATTGATAAGTAAAGTGAATAATAACGTATGCGAGTCATAGTAGCTCTTTGAAGAGAATAAGTTGAAGCATAACTACATTTATTATCAAAACATCTACCTTCATATCCTTCTTTTTGACAATCAGAGTTTTCTAAACATTCAACATCTTGAGTTGTTCTTTCAACTTCAGCACTCGCACTAATAAATATAAGTACAATTAGTAGTATTGGAAGTATGTATTTCATTAATTCATCTTAGTCTTTGATTATATTAAAACCTTGCTAAATAAAAAAAGAAAAAAGAAATCAGTATTCTTTATCTTCTTCAGAGGTGTCTTCCTCTGTAGTTTCCTATTCAGTATCTTCTTCTGTTTCGTCGGATTCGTCTTCTGATTCTTCATCTTCAGACTCTTCCTCAGATTCGTCTTCGTCAGAACCCTCTTCGGATTCGGTTTCTTCATCGTCTGATTCTGTATCTTCTTCATCTTCAGACTCTTCAGTTTCAGTAGACTCCTCTTCTGTTTCTTCACTATCGGAGTCAGTTTCTTCTTCAGTGGATTCCTCTTCTACAGCTTCTTGTTCTTCGGAATCTTCACCTTCCACTCTTTCTTCATCTTCAAACATTTTCATACCTCTTACGACAATTCAGACCCAAAAAAGAACACACTTTATTAATTATTCGGTTTTCTAGGATATAATAGAAACCTTTTTACATTTTCAAACATATTTATATAATATGGAGAAAAAAAGGTTCTGGTTATCAACCATAACGGCATGGTTGTTATTCGTTGGAATAGATTTTCTATTTCATGCTTCAATATTACAAAATATTTGGAAAGAAATTACGGCGGCGAAACCTTTAGAAGAACTCGCATTACTCATACCTGTAGGTTATACAGGTTTTTTATTACTAACTATTCTTATTGGATATCTATTTGTTAATATTTATAAAGAAAAACTTCAACTGAAAGAAGTTGTAAAATTTGGTATAATCTTTGGAGGGCTATATTCATTAAGCAGCTTTTTAGGTTCATTCTCCTTCATAAATATACCTATATTTTTCTTAACTCTAATTAACATAGTGAACTTTATTGAAATTTTTGGGGTAGTAATTGTATATAACAATTTACTTTACGGTAATAGATTCCGAAGAAAGACAGGGATCATAATAAGCGTATTTATTATATTATTGATATTTGGTATAATCATTCAAAACATTTAGAAGAAGTCTTTAGCATATTCTTTCATCACAAATAGAAAGCTTTTTACATCTTAAGCTATTGCTGATTTCTTAGCAACAATAACATAGAATTTATCATTTATGTTCTCTTTAGGAACATAAACAATGGCTCCATTACCACACTTCTTAGCAGAAGTTTCAAATATCATTTTTACTTCACCATCAATTATTT
>CP070803.1:568039-582445 GCA_020343615.1 Candidatus Woesearchaeota archaeon
CTATGCCTGAAAAAGAGATTACTCCTACATTTGTGGTATCGGGGAGGCTTCTCACAAAGTCTATAGCTGTAGCTTTTGCGAATTCTAGCCTATTAGGATAAAAATCATCAGCTTCCATACTTTTAGAGCTATCTATTCCAATTACATAATTAAACGAACTTACTGGCTCTGCATACCATAATGTAAGCCCTGCTGCTGAGAATATCAGGACAGTAGCTATCACTATATTTAGTACAAGAAGGACTATATTTTTAGATATTAACTCTGTTCCTGTAATTCTCTCTATTGCATCAAAATTGGCGAAATTCAGCGCTCTCCTTTTTTTATAATTTACAGAAAAAAAGTGGAATGCTATAATAATTGGGATTATTATTAAAATTCTTAGATACTCTGGGTCTGAAAATCTTATTTCCATTCTTTTCTACTCTTAAGGAAACTAACAACTGGTTCGACGAAAGATCGGTCCGTAGTTAGAGTTAATAGGTCTACTCTAGAGTCTCTAAAAACCTTTTTTACTAGTTTCCGATGTTTTCTGGCGTATAACTCATATTGATTCCTAACTAAATCCGAATCTATGAGTAGAGTATTATTAGAATTGGGGTCTGAAATTATAACTTCTTTTACACCTTTAGGAAGCTCAAAATCCCTAGGATCCTCTATCTTTATCCCTATAATTTCTAATTTATTCGATAATACCCTTAGGTCTCTAGCCCAATTTATAGGTCCTAAGAAATCTGAAATGATAATTAAAAAGTAATCTCTTCTTAGAGTCAGAGCAAGCCAATTAAGTATTTTCTTAAAATTGCACTTGCCACCATAAAGTTTTGGATCTTTCAATCTTCTTAGAAAGTCATAAAAATTAACAATTCCACTTTTTGGTGGCTCTAGTTCTTTAATTCCATCACTAAAGAAACAAAAACCAATTCTATCTCCAGCTGCAAGAACTATGTAAGATAAGGCTGCAGCTAACTCTGCCGCATACTCGCACTTTAATCTCTCTGTAGAACCAAAAAGCATTTTATTACTAACATCAACTACAAACAGAACTTTTAAGTCTCTCTCTTCTCTAAATCTTTTTACAACTAGAGTATTTGTTCTCATGCTTGCCTTCCAGTCAATTAAGCTAGCATCATCACCAAAAGTATATTCTTTATAAGACTCAAACTCTAGACCTTTTCCCTTGAATAAACTCAAGTAGAAACCTTCTCTTCTTGTTCTAACTAGATTCTTTACTATTATCTCTAATTTTTTTATTGCTGTATCAACATTTATGTTTAATTCGTGTTGTTCCATATTACTTAAGGAACTGGTACTTTTGAAAGTATTTCTTTTATAACGGCTTCTGAAGTTATACCTTCTGCACGTCCCTCATAGTTGAGAATAATCCTATGTCTAAGAACATCATAAGCTACATCTTTAACATTTTGTGGCTTAACAAAGCTACTTCCTTCCATTAAAGCTGATGCTTTAGAGGCAATATACATACCAATAGATGCTCTGGGTGATCCTCCCCAATCCACATACTTTCCTAAAGCGAATTTTTCTCTGTCTCTTGTCATATTAACAATCTCAACTATGTATTTACATATCTCGGGACTCGCGTAAATTTGTTTAGTTATTGCTTGCATCTTCATAATGTCTTTAGGACTAGTGACAGGTTTTAAATCATATTCTTCGAATTTGTGTATGGTTATATTCGTATCTACTATTTTTTCTTCTTCTTTAGGTTTGGGATAACCCATTAATATCTTGAACAAAAACCTATCGATCTGAGCTTCTGGTAAGGGATAAACTCCCTCTTGCTCTAAAGGATTTTGTGTTGCCATTACAAAAAAAGGTACTGGTAACGGGTACGTTACCTTCTCAATTGTTGCTGACTTCTCCTGCATACATTCAAGCATAGCTGACTGTGTTTTTGGAGGAGCCCTGTTAATCTCATCAGCTAGAATAAAGTTAGCGAATATGGGACCTTTAATATTAACAAACTTCTCCTTTTCTTTACTATAAATAGTGAGTCCTATTATATCTGCGGGCAATAAATCTACTGTAAACTGAATTCTTTTGTGTTCACATCCTGTTGCCGCAGCTAAAGCTCTAATTAATGTTGTTTTAGCAATTCCAGGCACTCCCTCTACGAGAGCGTGACCATCACAAAGAATAGCTCTTAAAAATGCATCAACAACTACTTCTTGACCTATAACTATTTTAGAAATTTCGTTTCTTATTTTTTTTAATGTGTTTTGACATTTTTTAATTTCATATTTTTTTATTTCGTCTTTACTAACCATCTATTCCACCTTTATTTTTATTTCTTCCTCGCTTTTAAATTTTCCTTTGCCTTTCTTCCATAACAAGTATCTTCTAGTATAATAAACAGCTATAATCGCGATTATAAACAAAACTAGGAACAGAGAAAATTCAATAGGTAAATACGGCCTTAATAACGGTATTTCTCTCGTCTCTTTTACTACTGTTTGTGAGACTTCCGATCTACATTTTTGAATTGCTTCCTCAGCTAGATTTATAGCTTGTTGATAATTACCCATCTCATAGTATTGTTTTGCAAGTTCTATTGTTTCTACTAAATCTAAGCATGCTGGATTATCAGTAATTAGTTGTTCTGTAAATGCTATTTTCTCTTCTACCACTTCCTTTATTTCTTTTAGGATAGTTATATGTATTTTAGCCTTATCTGAAACTATTGGCCGTCCTGATTTTGCTTGTATTATTACTTCCTCATCCCCAGATCTATTAAAGGACTTAATCGTTAAGGTTAGGTTCTTTTTTTCACCTTTCCCTAATTTTTCAAGATAGGTTTCATTTAATTCTGCAAATAAACCATCTGTATGACTTAGATTCAAGTTAATGTCAGTTAGATGCTCGTGTCCATCATTCTCCAGAATTATCCATGATACGAGAGTAGAATTCGTATATGATTTAAGATGTCCTGGAGTTATTATGTTTATAGAAACTATTTTTTCTACAGTAGTTGTTCCTCCTCCGCTTCCAGAACTGCCACTACGTCCTCCGCCACCAGGAACTATACTCACTTGGAAGATATTACTACTAACGTTCATTGAAGAATCGTTGCTATCTATTGCTGTAATCTTGAATAATTTTGTCATAACAGAACCTGATGTAAAAGTAAAGGTATAATTCTCCTCTTCTAAATCTGTTCCCATTTGGGTAGATTCTGTAAAGTTGCTTTCGTTTAAAAAACTCCAATTAGCCACGTAATCATATTGAACCCATGTAAAATCAATTGATTGATTATATTTAGTATCTACATGATCTTCATCATAGAAGTAATCGTCTAAGTCTATCTGTAATCCGCTAGTACCGCTTTGATTCAATATTGTATTTATAAATGTAGGAGGAGCATTAACATGATCAACAGTTACATTCCATGTATAATTATCCTCTAATCCTTGTGAATCATTAAATATCACTGCAAGACGGTGTGGACTTCCATTTTCTGTCTCGGACTGGAAAGTAGCATTATATGTATAATTAGCCCAATTAGTATTATCAGTATAACCTGTCTCATTTTTTACAACAACGCCATTAAATTTCCATATTACAGTTAAATTATCATAGTTCGGAGATCCAAAATTATCATCATTTGCTTTAACTAAAAAATCAACGATTGAGTCTTCCGATATAATTCTGTTAAGTACATTAGGCCATATACACGGATCGTCCCCGCAACCTGTGATATTTGGTGCCTTATTGGCTTCGTATACTGTTATATTAAATACTGTCGAATTCGAAGCTCCTCCTATGTCTGTGACGTTTATTTTAACTGAATATATTCCTATATGAGAACTATTCGGAGTACCATTAATTACTCCAGTAGTATGATTCATACTATTATTAATCCAAGAAATATTACATGTGAATGTTAGATTCCCAGAACTCTCATTTCCATATTCTTCATCTGTCGCATTTATATCTAAATAAAATGTCTGGTTTTCAGTGGCTACTTGATCGCTTATATTATGTAAGAAATAAGGAGGGTCATTTATTTCAAGTACAGTTAGATTAAATAAAACAGTACTGCTACTACCATTCAAATCTGTAACAGTTATGTTAATTGAATGCTGGCCTACATCATTTATACTAGGTGTGAAATTTATAATTGCCTTTGTAACATTTCCCGAAACATTATACATAGTTATGTTAAATAAAGAAGTATTGTCACTAAATGTCAGATTTTCAGCATAAAGACTATCTGGTATATCTATATCTCCGTCAGTAGCATTAATGTATGCTATAAATAATTGGTCTTCAGTTGCATTCTTATTAGATATTGCATCTAATACTGGGGCTTCAAGAGTATAGCTAACATTAAATCTAAAGGTGTGATATGTATCTATTCCCTTGCCATCTGTAACACTTATGTTCACGTCATGAACACCACTATCTGCATCTTTTGGAGTAAAGCTAATAATTCCTGTATCTCCGTCTAAGGTAAAAGATGGAAAGGTGTCTAATAATACATAAGAAAAGTTAAGATCTGTATCGTCAGTATCATAGGAAAGGTTGCTAAGATTTATCTCATCAAAAGTAATATCTTCTGTTAAATTGTAAATTGAAGATATTAATGTAGTATTCCACTGTGCTGGGCTGTTATTCTCTACTTCGATATTAAATATCTTCCAATCAGACTCTGAGCTTATATCTGTAATACTGATATTCACAGTATGATTTCCGACATGGGCTTCGTTAGGTGTGAACGTTATCGTAGCAGGACTACTATTCCCGGAAACACTTCCTTTGTTTATAATCAATGTTAAATTAGTTGTACAAGGTCCGTTTATACAATCAGAAGTATAACTAAAAGTAATAACTTCATTATACATATCCTTGTCCGGAACAAGTAGGTCATCGTCCTCTGCCGTGATGTCTTCTGAAAATGGAGTAAATACATATGAGATTTGGTCGGGTATATTATTTAGAACAGGTGTGTCGTTTATATTATATATCTCAAAATTAATAATCTGCGAGTCTGTCAGTATCGCTTCGTGAGTGGAATTCCCTGTATCTGTTACAGTAACTTCTATACTCCAATTACCAACTATTGAATCTGAAGGGGTAAAGTTAATAGTGGCATTAGCATGAACATCTAAGGAAACATTATATTTATCCACTACATTATTTAAAAACCAAGAATAATTTGAATCAAAAGTTAAATTATATAACTCATCTTCATCTGTTGCATTTACTGTACAATTGAAAGGTGAGTTTTCCGTAGCATTTCTATCACCATCACATACATAAGTTAGATTTGGTGCATCGTTCACAGCTCTTACTTTAATAATAACTATAGTTGACGTATTTGCGTTGAAAGGTTGATTCGTAGTACCATTATCCTCAACATAAAATTCAACTGTATAATTTCCAGTCTCGTTATTTAAGGGGGTAAAGTTATAGAAAACCCAAGTACTTCCATTAGTCCAGTTCCAACCCTCAAATTCACAAGTACTCCCTGTAGCATAACCGGCTATATCTCTAGTACAATTTATGAAGGTGATATTAAACGTGTAAGGGGTATCCCCTTCTTCATCTGTTGCAGTTATATTACCAGTTTCTTCAATTTCTTCATCAGCAATTATGGGTGATGGTAAGCCGATGAACTGTGGAGGATCATTAACTGCAGTTACATCTGCAACTAGAAATGCGGAAGTTTCTGCTAATTCATCTCTAACTGTTAATAGTACTTGTTTGTCATCGCCTGTATAATCATCATGAGTGATATTAATCGTTATATTTCCATTACTTGTATTTATAATGAAATTAGTTAAAGTAGTATTACTTCCAGGAGTGTAGTTATATACTAAATTAGGAATATCATTTAAATCATCATCAGTACAACGTTCACTGAAATTATAATGATATACAGTGTCTTCTGTTACAGTAATAATAGGTAATAATTCCCAACTCGGATTTGTATAATTTATACAAGGTCCAGTATTTTTAATAAATACTTTATCTAATACAGAAAGGTGCGAAAAGTTACTAGTACAGTTAACTTGCCAGCTTAAATTACCGTCTGATGTAAAAGATCTGTTATACTCCCATAATTCTGATGTGGAGTTATAGGTCATATTGTCCCACGAAGTATATGTTCCTGTATTGTTTTCATCAAATCTAATACTACAATTGCCAATAGTGTTATCTATAATGCTCTCATTAGTATAATTAGCAAATAATTTAATAGTATACTCGGCTGAACCTTTTGAATCGCATGCCCTAGGACCTTGATCATAACCTTGATTAAAACCTGTATCATAAGTCCATTTATTATTACTGCCTCCCTCAGAATCCACATTATCCCATATCATTAAACTAGAATTAGTTCCAGAAGTAGAGTTAGTGGCAGATACATATATGGAAATTGAGGTAGTAATTACGAGAGGCAGGAGTATTCCTAACAAGACTGATACTATATACTGATTTCTAGCACTTTTATTTAACATCGTACTTCTTTAATTCATTATGAGATTTAGCTAATTTTGAATACATTCTAAGTTTCTCTGGAGGAGGTAACTTCTTGAAAATCTCTCTAGATTTTGAATATAACTTTCTAGCTAATACAATATCTTTTGATTCTATAGCTTTCTCTATATCTTCTGAGAGAGCCTCTATTTCTTCTATACTGCCTCTCTCCAATCTTTTTTCTTTTAATTTCTCTATTTTACCTAACCCTACCTTGAAACTTAGCAGGGTAGTTAATATTAGTATAACTGTAATCCATACTGTCCAACAATCTGCTGTACAGCTAAATAATTCACCCAATCTACACACCCTATTACCGCACTCTGGAAATGGTAATTCCTTTCCTGGTTCACATGGCATACAGGGTCCTCCACAATCTATTCCCTTCTCTCCATGATTCATTATTCCATCTTGACATGTAGGACAAGGGTCACAGGGTCCTCCACAATCTATTCCTATCTCACAACTTCCGTGATGACAGTTGCTTATACCATCGTAACAATTAGGATTGAAGGTAAAGTAACATCCTCTAATTTCTTCGGGTTTAGTGAAATTAGTTCCACAATTATTAGCATCATTACAGAATCTTGTTTTATATCCGCAGTGTCTTTCAGGGACGTCTTCTTCTCTACAATCTTCCAATAGTTCACCTCTAAGAGGATATACTATATCATTTGTCATTCTTTGGCATGCTGTCCATTTAGAACATTCCCATAATTCTGTACATAATATGGTACTTCCTCCGCCTCCGCTTCCTCCAGTTACTGCTTCTGGAACATTTTCAACAAATACTTCCCAAGTAATTGAATCTAAAAAACCTCCATCATTAACTGTTGCTGTAATTTCATGAACTCCTGAACTACTATAATCTGTTCGGAAGACAAATTTACTCAGAGGATAAGGACTTTTAGGAGAAGAGATCTCATATTTCCTTAAGTCTCCGTTAACCCTCCAATAGACATGCAAACTTGTATTTTCAAAATCAGTAAAATTGACCCATAAAGTAACAATTTGTTTTTCTTTTATGCGTATTGTTAGGTTTTCGGGATGCCAAGAAATTATCTCTGGCTGCGTATTATTCCCTATATTTATAAAAGTATTAACACATGTCTGCTTAGGATCTCCCTTTTCTCCACAATATGATTCAGCATTTGGATGAGCATCTATTCCTATGTCTGCTACACAAATTCTAATGTTATTTGTCCCACTTGTATTATCTGGAATAGTAGTATTAATTACTCCAGTAGTATGATTCATACTATTATTAATCCAAGAAATATTACATGTGAATGTTAGATTCCCAGAACTTTCATTAACTTCTTCTTCATCTGTTGCATTCATATCAAAATAATAGTCGTGACCTTCTATAGTATCTGGGAATATTATGCTATTAAACGTAAAGTTCGGGTAATCATTTACCCTCATAACTGTATAAACTGGGAAAATTTCATAAATCAAATTAGGATCTATGTTATCTTTAGCAGCGATATATACTGTATGATTCCCCACATCTGCTTCTCTAGGTGTAAAATAAATTCTTCCTGCGTTAGGATTCTCATAATTCATATAAAATGTCGTCCAATTATATTCATCATAAGTAAAGTCTGATACATTTTGATCTGGGTCAGGATCTGTAGCATTTAATGTGTAATTATAAAAAACATCCTCACAAATATATTGGATGGGGAGCGGGATAGGATATATTATTGGAGCATCGTTTATTACATTTAGGACCATCATGAGAAAAGAATTAGAGTAATTAAAATTACTGGATGTATCTGTAGCAATTATTAAAATAGTATGATTCCCCACGTCAGGATCATCAGCATCTATTATTTCTATTATTCCTGTGTCTGAATTTAAATTAAATGCTGGAAATCTTATACTTATATTTCCGCCAATTCTAATTGCTGTAAAATTCATAGTTTGACCATCTGGTTCATAAACATAATCTGTAAGAGTAATATTCCTAACATAAATTGAATCATTTATATTATAGAACCAATCGGGACCTCCATCTATTGTTTGTGATTCATTTATTTCAAAATCAGGAATGCTTTCGTTCCAAATAGGAGCACCTAATTCTGTAACTGTAAAAGCTATTGTTTCACAATCTTCTACATCATAACAGAAATCATGGGTAGCACAGATAATTACAGTATGTGTTCCTATATCTAATGCATTTGGTGTAAAATTAATTATGCCCGTTTCCCAAGTTATATTAAAATTAGGATTGGGGATGGTGTCATTTTTTATATAATAGTATATAGTAAGATTATAGGGAGTTGACGTAATATTCTCACTGACATTGTAATAATATGGAACATGAACGTGAACTGTTAAATTATCTAATACTAACTCTGGGGAGATATCTATACATAATGAAACTGAACCAAGTGCTCCTCCTGCAAATTCTCTAGGAGGCTCTCTAAGAACTTCCCCTCCTAATAGCAATCCTGCAAATGATAATATAAGTATAAACACTAGTACTGTCATTAAGGAGTTTCTTGCTGCATCCATTTCCCACTCCATTAATATATCACCTCATTCATTTTGCATCTCCTCTATTATTTTTGTAGGACTCTTTAGCTTGTAGATTCTCTTACGGGAATCTTCAGGATCTAGCTTGACCTCTAGCCAGCCAGCTTTCCTTAATTTTGAGAGAATTATGCTTACCATTTGTTTATTGTCTATAATTTTAGCAGAACTCTCGTGATCAAATTCTCTATCCTGAAAATGATTCCATAGGCTAGAATAGCTAAGCATAATCCACTTAGGAACTGGATTAGTCATATAATAAGATATATAGGAACTATTTGTTTATAAATTTGTTTATAAGAATAATACATATGTAAATGGAATATATAATTTATATAATCATAAATTTAATTTATCTTCAATGGTTTTTGGTTTACTGGATGTGTCTTTCACTTTATCTTTCTTTTGTTTTGAAATATATTTTGCTAATGAAATATTTGTTAAATATATTTCATTATGGTCATCTAAGTGGATGTAACGACTACAGGTTTTACAATAATAAATATCTTTGTTTTTAATGCTATTACCTTTTTTAACATAAACATGATTTGGAAGAATTATAAGCTTATTACACTGTTTATGCGCCATTACTTTAACTATATCTTCATTTTGTTTATCTGCCATACTTAATAGTAGTGATTAACTACTTTATAAGTGTTTCTATTTATAACCTCCTATCCTGCAATGTAGAAGTAACTTCGAAAGTTTTTTAGTTACTACATATTTTATTTATTAGTATGGTTTATAAATACTTTGAACATCAGGCGGACGTAGGAATTATAGGAGTAGGTAAAACCTTAGAAGAATCCTTTCAAGAGGCAGCTAGAGCTATGTTTCAGATAATGGCTAGCTTAAACAGTATTGAAGGTAAAAAATCAGTCTCTATTTCTGTAAAATCCGAGGATTTAGAGGGATTATTTATCGAATGGTTAAATGAACTCATAGCTCAAGTGGGTCTCAAAAATATGCTATTTTCGCGTTTTGATATAAAAATAGAAAAAAAGCAAGATAAGTATATACTCAAGGGAAAAGCATACGGTGAGAAAATAAACTCTGAAAAACATAAACTTAAAACAGAAGTAAAAGCAGCTTCATATTCTCAATTAAAAGTCAAAAAAGAAAACAATAAATATACTGCTAGATGTGTGGTGGATGTTTAAAATGTCTGAAATAAAAGTCAAAGACTTTACATTAGAAGAGGTCAAAAAGCTGGTTTGGGAAATTAAAAAAGTAGATGATATGCTCGTTCCTGGAAGAGTTTATGGCAGTAAGAACATAATAGATCATTTAATAGAAGATGTTAAACTAGGGAAAGACTGGAATGCTTTAAGACAAATAAAAAATGTAGCATATTTGCCAGGAATTCAGAATTATTCTTTAGCATTAAGTGACGTACACCCTGGTTATGGTTTTCCAATAG
Organism: Candidatus Woesearchaeota archaeon; assembly: GCA_020343615.1. Taxonomy (GTDB): domain Archaea; phylum Nanobdellota; class Nanobdellia; order UBA10117. The sequence goes on from CP070803.1 coordinate 578,496, forward strand.
GAGGTGTTGGTGCTTTTGATGCTGAGAAGGGTGTAGTATCTTTTGCAGGTGTAGGTTTTGACGCTAATTGTGGCGTAAGGACTATGATCACACCTCTAGTAAAAGAGGATGTTTTAAAAAAACAAAAGATAATTCTAGAAAAGTTCTTCAAAGAAGTTCCTGCTGGCTTAGGTTCTACAGGAGATTTAAAACTGAGTATGAGCGAAATAGATGAAGTTCTAGTAAAAGGTGCTGAGTTTGCTTTTGAAAGAGGATATGGTTTCAAAGAAGACTTGAGGTACATTGAAGAAGGTGGTATAGTGAAAGGCGCTAATCCGGCAAATGTTAGTAATAAGGCCAAACAAAGACAATTCAAAGAAGTGGGGACTCTGGGCTCTGGAAACCACTACCTTGAGTTACAATATGTTGACGAAATATTAGATCCTAAGATAGCAAAAGTCTATGGTTTAAAGAAGAACCAAGTACTTATTTCTTTACATACAGGATCAAGAGCATTAGGACATCAAACTGGTACAGATTACCTTAAAGTCCTTAGTGATGCTAGCAGAAAGTATAACATACCTATACGTGAAAGGGAGTTAGTATGCGCTCCTATAAACAGTGACGAAGGTCAGAAGTATATTTCTGCTGAATTTGCAGCTTTTAATTGTGCTTTTGCTAATAGACAAGTCTTAGCACACCTAGCGAGAAAAGCTATGATAAAGGTCTTTGACATTGATGAAAAAGAGATAAAGACACTGTATGATATTGGTCATAATACTTGTAAGTTTGAGAAGCATAAAGTTAATGGTAAAATGAAGAAGTTACTAATCCATAGGAAAGGTAGTACTCGTGCATTTGGACCTGGAAGAGAGGAAATTCCTGAAAAGTATAGAAAAGTAGGTCAACCTGTGTTAATTGGCGGAACAATGGGTACTTGTTCTTATATTCTGCATGGAACAGATAAGGGAATGGAAGACACATTTGGCTCATCTGCACACGGAGCAGGTAGAAGAATGAGCAGGCATGAGGCTAAGAGAACCTATAGAGGTGAAAAACTAATCAACGAACTTTCAAGAAAAGGTATTCTAATCAAAGGTCATGGGTGGGGTGGAATTGCTGAAGAAGCCCCTGGAGCCTATAAAGACGCTGATGAGGTAGTTAACGTAATGCATCAAACAGGTATATCTAAAATAGTTGTAAAAACAAAGCCCATGGTCTGTATAAAAGGGTAATATTTTTTATTATGGGGTATTAAGAAAGATTTATTAATAATTATAGCCTATTTAATAAATACAATGAAAGAGGAAGAATTATTTCTATTTTTGATAATCATAGGGTTTGTTTTAGGAATAATTGGCTTTTCGGCAATAACAGGGAGTATTGAAGGAGCAGCAGTATATAGTCCGACTTTTTTAAGCTCTCATACAAGATGTGTAAACGGCCAGTGTATAATGCTTAAAGGGCCTGGTAACAGTGAATGCGACATAGACAGCCACTGTTATCATCTCACATGCAGAGAAAATCAGTGTGTTGTAGCGAATAGTCCTGGGAGAGATTGGTGTACTACTAATTCAGACTGTTATTAGAAAGTTTTTTTATTTTATTGATTTAATTTAGCTATATGGATAAAGTCAAAATCATTCTTGATTATCTTAAAGAGCATTTTCCTAGACATACACATAAGTATAATCCTTATGATGTTCTAGTTAGCTGTGTCTTATCCCAGAGAGCAAGGGATGAAGTTACTGAAAAGGTGAGTGCTGAATTGTTAAAAATAGCTCCTACTCCTGAAAAATTAGCTAAGTTAGACGTTAAGGAGATAGCAAGAACAATAAAACCTATTGGTTTTTACAGGCAGAAGGCTAAGAGGTTAAAGGAAATTGGTAGGATGCTAACAGATAAAAAGGTGCCTGATTCTCTAGATGAATTGATAAAATTACCTGGGGTTGGAAGGAAAACAGCGAATGTTGTGTTATGTTATGGATTCAACAGAGATGCTATACCTGTAGACACACATGTAAATCAAGTAAGTAAGAGAATAGGTCTTGTTGATAAGAATGCTAGTGTTTACGACGTAGAAAAGAAGCTTGAAGAGTTATTTCCTAAAGAATATTGGCGTTTGATTAATCTAGGATTTGTTAGTTTTGGAAAGGCTATTTGCAAGCCCCGGGGGCCATTATGCAAAAAATGCCCTTTTAATGATTTCTGTAAATTTTATAAAGAGAACTATTCTTAATAGACATATGGAATCCGGAAGAGTGTTAGAAAAAGTACTTGAGGAGTATGATGATGAACCTGACAACTGGAAGGTTTTAGTAGGTTTTGACGATAAACACCATTTTGTAATGTATTTCTTTCATTATGAATCCTTATGGATATTAAAGAAAAACGCATATAGTAATTATAAAGATGACTTCGTTGGAAATAAAGTTGAAGTAAAAAGCAATGATATGATCAAATACATTAAAAAACGCCTTTATACTTTCGGTTACAGATCTGGTGATCCAAACAAAATAATGCAAGATATTTTAAATGGTTGTAATTCAAAATACCTAGCTAAAAAATATTCGCCAAAGAGCAGAGAGGAATGTTTTGGCGCCAAAGATTATGGTCATATACCTCTTATAGGTTGTGTAACTAACGTACCGATAAACACTCATATCCCAACGATTTATCCTAAAATTCAAACTAAAATGGACGAAAGGATAAAAGAACGTGTAGACAAAAGTAAGGTAAGCGATATGTTTGGTTAAACAGTAAAATGTTTTAATTTAAAAAAAATGGAAGATAAAAATCTTCTTTGTTTTATAGTAAATCACCTATTCCACAGCTTGTGGAATAAGCATATATTCCATCTTCTGACGCAAATATCCAGTACCCTGCACCTGGGTCCAATTGGTCGAAATATGTAAATTCGTGATATTGGTCTGGATTGTCTGGTTCCCAGTAAGTTAACAATGATGTCCATCCTTTGTCATCGTGGCTTTCTCCTAATGAGAATAGTGCACAATATGCGTATTCACCATTACCCCATGGACCTGTGTATTCTGATATCTCGTTTCCATCGTGATCCTTGTTTCCATAGTATCCTATTAAGTTCCATCCATGCTTTATCATCTTGTCAGGTGGTGTTTGTCCTGGCATGAATAAGCTTCCACCTATTTGTAGTATGGTGTCATTATCAGTTAATACCCAATAACCCCATCCAGGTTTCATTTCTGTTAATGTGTCTGGGGCTGGTCCTGGTGTATATACGTACCATGTGTCTGTGAATGCGTCGTATGTCCATACAGATAGGATATCCTCTGCTATGTCTGCGAATACTGTTGCTATGGAATCATCCAACATTACGAATGGTACTGAAATGAGGTTCCACTTCATATTCAGTTGTATATCGAATTTTAGTCCTTCAACTTTGAATTTTTCTAAGTCCTTTTCGCCTTCACTGCATTCATATATACAATAAGCTTCTAACATATGTTGACATTCTTCTTCAAAGTAGATTGTTATTGGTGAGTCATTTGTGTTCCATTCTTGCCAAACTCCATCTAGAGCAAATCTCCATTTAATTTGAGCTCCTTCAGGTTCACAAGATAAAGTTATAGGTGTATCCGTTGTTATTCTCCATTCACACCACTCGTCTTGACCACATTCGACCTTAGGCTCTCCTATAGTTTTATTTGGAAGACTTAAATTTATGAATCCTCCTCCAAGTGTACACTCATCTTCTCCTTCTCCCTCAACTAATACACATTCTTCTATATCATAGTTACATATAGTATGTTGAGGACAGTCTTCGAATGTTTCACACTCATCTTCATCGTCGTATGCCACATCTACACATTGTAATAAGTCATAGTCACACTCTGTGTGATAACAGTCTGTATCGAATTGACATGAATCACCTAGTTCAGTAATAGGTCTTTGTTCACATGTTAATGAACCATAGTCACATATGTAATGATAAC
>CP070803.1:582545-626479 GCA_020343615.1 Candidatus Woesearchaeota archaeon
GTACTCAAATTAAGAAGAGATATGTTGACTACATCATCTAAGTCTATTTCTATGCTTGTATTACATCCAACTACACCTGCAGTTTTTATATTATCACAAGTCCAGGAGCCTCCGGTATTGTTACAGTATCTTAAATCCAGTCCAGTAACATTATAATGAGAAATGTGTACAACATTATTGGAGTCTATTGCTATGCTTGTATACCATCCAACTATCTCAGTAGTGTCTACATTATCACAAGTCCAGGAGCCTCCGGTATTGTTACAATAGCTTAAAGCTGATGAACTCCCATTATTAAAAGATATGTGGACTGCGTCATTGGAGTCTATTGCTATGCTTGTATAGGCTCCAAAAAAACCTGCAGTTTTTACATTTTCACAGCTCCAGGAGCCTCCGGAATTGTTGCAGTATCTTAAATCATCATCTGTATTATTAAAATGAGATATATGAACTACATCATTGGAGTCTATTGCTATGCTTGAATAACTTCCGACATCTCCACTAGTTTCTACTGTTTCGCAGTCCCAGTTAACTTCTGTTCCATTACAGTGTTTTAGATCACCACCAGTACTATTATAATAAGACATATGAATAACTCCATTTGAGTCTATTGCAACACTTGAGTATTTGCCTGTATCATTTTTTGACTCTATTGTTTCGGTGTTGACTTCTATTTCAGTTACATTTGACTGGTTTGTATTGCCTGCTTTGTCATAGGCTGTGGCAGTTATGTTGTAAAACCCAAAAGACGGAACATCTAAAGTCTCAACAAATGTCCCAGTACTTGTGCTATTTGTTGCATTAGCTTCATCTGAGCCATTTGTTATGATAATGTTGGTGTAGTTGATATAAGCTTCTGTGACTGTTAGGCTTATTTTTACAGGTTTTGCAGCTACGCCATTGTCTACTGGCTTATTTATTGTTAATAATGGGTTTGTTTGGTCTACAGTTACGTTTCTGGTAGATGTTATTTCTAAGTTTCCGTATTCATCAATAGAATATGCTGTATAGTTATAAGTTCCATCAGATAGTGATGTGAAATTATTATATAATTCTGTCTCATTGTTATAGGAAGCATTGATTTCTTTTGGGGATAGGATTTTGTTGTAGATACGGACCTCGTCGATTGTTCCATTGAAAAAATTTCTACCACCTCCCTCGTTCATCATAGAACCTATATCTACTGGGTGATTATTGTTATCAAAGAATGTTGGAGGAGTACCAGAAGTTTCATTAGATGTTGCTTGTTCTATACCATCATAATAAATAGATATACGGTCACTGTTGCTTAAATTAATTGTAGTTACAACATGATGGAGTTTATCATTGAATGTAAGTGGTCCAGTCTTTTCACAATAATAATTATCTGCTTCTGTGGGTTTAAAAACACAAGATGAAATGTTGTTAGTTGCCGTTATAAGCAGATAAAATGTTTTGTTATTATTAAGATTATTATATTTTGCAACAACAGGGTCCTCAGGACTATCATCCGCCATTTTTATGAAGGCTTCTACAGTCAATAACGTATTACTTCCGTCAAATGTTCCAGCCTCAAAATCTCCACAATCAACATAATCATCAACTCCATCAAATTCCAAAGCATTTCCATATTTACCTATTGTTAAATTATCTGGATTAGAACCGTTTTTGAATTCTCCATGATGACCGTAAGTAGAATTATCTTTTACATGAGTATTATTAGTATAATCAAAGGACCAGTATCCGACTAGAGAATAGTTCCAATCAAAGAATGAAGATATATTTGATTCATCAGCTATTGTTGTGTTTAAATAAACCCAATCATCATTAGTGTATTTATCAATGCTAGGGGTAGGGCTTACCCAGGATACTACTGGTTCAGATGTATCCTTTACCTCTACAGTTATATTGTGTTCTGATTTCAATCTAATCTGGAAGCCAGGTAGTTTTCCATTAATATCTGTTGTTAAAGTATCTACCAAATCTGAATTGTTATATACTATATAATCAGTAAGACTATATAAACCACTTATGTTGTAGGTAGCTTCAGTCTTATCAGTACTTGGAGTATCATTCCAGGATATTACTGTTTTGTCCCATGAAAATAGCTCTCTGGTTATATTCGTCCCTGTTTCATTTATTGAAGTATTTAACCAAACGCCTCCAGTTGAATCATTGTTGTAGTTGAAACGTTCAGTAGCATCATTGAAATAAATCTCTTTTTCACCTGTGAAGTTGACATTCCTGAATGTGTTGTTTGAGCCTGAATTTCGTAACATGAATTCATATTTTCCTATAACTGAACCTCCACTAATCGTATTCTCATAACTTGTATGAATATATATGCCCCCAAGATTACTTACATTATAAATATTATCGGAAAGCGTATTATTATTAGAATTCTCTAGGATTATTGCATAACTAATTGCCTTTAATGTATTATTTGAAATTGTGTTGTTTAGACTTGTTTCTAGTGCAATAGCATAAGAACCATTCGCAGTTAGATTATTCTCTGAGATTGTATTATTCGAGCCTGAATAAATGTAAAGTGCATAATCATCTTTTGCTTTAAGCGTGTTGTTGGAAATTAGATTATTTGAGCTTGCATTGGTATATATAGCATAATCCTCTTTTGCTGTTATTGTGTTGTTTCTTATGGTTCCATTGTCTGCATTTTTATAGTAGATACCTTTAGAGCCTGCTGCATGACTCATATTTATTTCGCAGTTCTTTATAGTAACATTATGAAAGCCCGTATTGTTTATGCCTGGCTTTGAGTTGCTGGTACTTTTGAGATAGTATCCATGGCAGTCTAAAATTATATTGGAAGCGTTTATCTGTAATATTATCCCTTCACAGTCGGTTATATCTGCGACTAAATCAGTGTTTACATTTAAAAAGTCTCCACATTCTTTTTGACAATCGGGATCATCACCATCTGCATTTCCATCACAATCATTATCCTGTAGGTCAGCACAAGATGTCTCATTAGCATGTGCTGTGGCATTCCAATCCCAGAATCCTGAATTGTTCATATAGCATGTCAAGTTAGATGTTTCATTGTATGCGCTTGATCCATCGTCAAATAAATCCCATGCCTGTTCACAGGCATTAGTAGGTGAACAATTTAAAGCCTGGATTTCACAACAATCTCTTCCCGTACAGTCTTTTGTACAGGAACTTGTGTTTATCTCTGACTCATTCATCCATCCATTAGTATCATTAACATCATAGTTATCGCAATCGTAAGCATTATAATCCCAGCCATCATCATCAGCTGCACAACCCTCTGTAGCAAAAGCATAACAAATATCAGTACCTGTTTCAGAACAGTTAACTCCTCTTGCAGTATCTGAGAAGTTTCCATAATCACAACCATCTGCTAAGGAAGAGTGTATCTCTGTTGGATCTGACCAGTTTTGTCCGTCTTTACATCCTGTATTTGCTCCAGATGATGAGCATCCTTCATCAAAGTAACAAATCCTCGTATCTGTTGAATTAGTCGTTCCTTCATCATGGCATGTCTGTGAAAGATTATCCCAACCATCAGCATCTGCTGCACATAAATCTGAGGAATAATAACATGTTCCGGGATTATTACCGCTGTCATTAAAACACCAACCTGCATCTGCTCCCCAGTTATCATAGTTATCACAAATTATGGCAGATGTTGCACCAGCATATGCCTCAGTCTTTGAGACATTGTCTCCATCCTTACATCCGTCATTTGCTCCAGATGATGAGCATCCTTCATCATAATAACATATATATTCTGAACCAGTACCCTCAACGTCTCCAGAATCATTACACATCTGATAACCATACTCACTATTGTTACAATACGTACAATTATTCGTGGTATCATTCCAGAGCCAGAAATCATCGTCTGCTGCATCGTCTCCGCAACAAGGATCATTGCTTCCTCCAGCAGTAACATTAACGAACCATATATAACCCTCTTGTTCACATACTGAAGGATTTAACCCATTAGGAGGTGAACAATTACCCTTTGTATCTAGTTCATTACACACTACGACCCATTCAGGCGTGGAGTCATTAGCATTGTTGTCTACAGTGTCATTTACCATGAAGGTAAAGGTATAATTTGTCCCATCTGTAAAACTGGTTGTGTCCCATGTGTAATTACAGACTCCTGAAGCGGCATTATCTTCGAAATTATCTAACGCAGCACCCCATGAAGCTGGATCTAAACCACTAATAGATATGTTATATTTACATGAGTTATCTTTTAAGCCTGCTAGAGTGTCTGCTACAGTAGCATTTATCGTTACAGTACCTCTTGCAAATTCTCCAATTGTTCCGATAGTATCATTAGCCGTACATTTTTCTGTAGTTACAGTAGGCTTATCTGTATCTACAGTAACGTTTCTTTTTGTTGTTATCAGAACAAGTCCGCTTTCAGTAATAGTATAGGCTGTATAGTCATATGTACTCCCATTCTTTACTTGAGTGAAATTATTATATAATTCAGTCTCGTTGTTGTATGAAGCATTGATTTCCGCTTCTGATAAGGCTCTTTTGTATATCCTAACTTCATCTAATGTTGCATCGATTCTATTATTTCCAGGATTAACTGCATCCGCTGAACCTATGCTTAATTTACCTGCGCTGGTATCAAGTGTGAAGGATTTTGAAAGAGAGAATACATTCTCTCCGTCTCTATAGCCTAACCAATCAGTGCTATTATATACATAAGCAATATGATGCCAGTTTGTATCTGAAATGGTAATATTTGAATCTGTTCTTGGATTATCACCAGTATAGCCTTGAGCAAAGAATGCTATTTGATCTTCTTCACCAACACTTGACCAGTTCCATAGAACTGCATAATCATTATTGTCTGTATCTACTCCTTTTACTAAGATATATTCTTGAGTTTGTGGACCTCCCATTTTTACCCAGAATTCTATTGTGAAGTTTTCTGTGAGTCTCAATTCTGTAGAGTCTGATACATTTAGACATCCTTTTGCATCGAAGTCCATTGCATCACCGTATTTTCCAGTAGTTATGTTCTTTGTAGATACTCCTTCGAATGTACCATGGTTATCATAAGTGGAATTATCATATATTTGAGAACTGCTATTGTATTCAAAGGACCAGTATCCGACTAGAGAATAGTTCCAATCAAAGAATGCAGATGAGTTTAAAAAATCTGTTCTTGTTGTGTTTAAATATACCCATTGATGACGCGTATAACTATCATCACCTGGTGTTGGAGATACCCAAGATATTAAAGCCCCTATAGTTATAATTACATTAGTAATATTTGACTGGTTTGTATTTCCTGCTTTGTCATACGAAGTTACTGTTATATTATACGTACCATACTCTTTAACTGCACGAGTCACGTTGAAGTTTCCTGTAGTTGTGACATTTGTCTCATTAGCTTCATCTGAGCCATTTGTTATGATAATGTTGGTGTAGTTTATATTCTGCTCTATAACTGTGATGTTTATTGATATGTTTTTTAATGTAAGTACTTGATTACTTGAGGGACTGTGTACTGTTAGTAAAGGACTCGTGGTGTCTACGGTCACGTTTCTTTCTTCAGAATCGTTCATGTCATCTATGGAATAAATTCTATAAGTATACGTCCCTTCGCTTAACGAAGTTATATTCGTCTCTAACCTATATTTTTCATTGTTGTATGAGGCATTGATTTCTTCTGGTGATAGGGCTCTATTGTGGATTTGAACTTCATCTATCGTTCCATTGAAGGCGTACTGGGGAGCTAGAGAATTATAGATTCCAATTATTAAGTCTATTGTTTGGTTTTCTGAAGGTATGGACGCTGCCTCTGCCTCAGAACCGTCCTTTTTACCATTCACGTAAAGAGTTATATTGGTCCCATTAGATATAAACCCTAAATGATACCATGTTCCAGCAGATAATATAGTACTTCCGTTTACTGTAACAGAATCAGTGTCATTTTGAATAATAGCAACTGCTATAACATTTCCACTATCCTCTTGGAGAAACAGGGAATATCCTCTATCTGAACTTCCATTGCATCTAGAGACTATATAATTATTTTCATTGGAGTCCACTGCATCATATTTTATCCAAGCAAAAACACTCATTTGTTCAATCAGATTAAGACTACTATCATCACTACAATTAACATAATCATCATCTCCGTCAAACTTCAAAGAATGACCATATTTACCTATTCTTATATCATTCTTATCAAAACTTGTTCCACTGAAGTTCCCGTGATTACTGTAGGATGAGTTGTCCATTACACTAGTAAGGTCAAAGTAATCAAAGCTCCAGTATCCTACAAGAGTCTTATTCCAGTCAATAAGGGACGAAACATTACTATTTGAAGAAGAAGTTGTAATATTCAAATAAACCCAGTTTTTGTTGGTATAGTTATCAATGCCGGGAGTTGGGTTTACAGGACTAATTGATGGTATTGAGTAATCTGTTGTGCTATAGTTCAATACATTGCTCTTATTTATATTGGTCCCATCTGTAGTGTTGACATACCACTGGTACTCTCCTGGTGATAGTCCATACCATACGCATATTACCTCGCTCCCAGAAGCATATTCATTGTTAAGAGTACACCCTGAAATGGCAGTATCTGTTGCATTGTTGTAGAATGTAACATTAAGATAATCTGAATCAGAATCTTCGATTGTTATGTTCAGGATTGCTATTGAAGAGTTTATAACTGTATTATCTCCTGGTGAATTCATAGTAGCATTAGGCGGACAGTTCCCACAACTTCCTGCTGTAGTACCGGTACAGCCTGTCTGGGCACCGACACAATTACAAGTAGTACCTGAAGATCCGTCTTGAGTGTTATAATCCGGACATCCTCCTACAGCGTCATTCCTTCCATAACAGTATCCTGTTCCATTACAATCATGATCTGCTGCAGTAACATTGGCCATGAGGAAACAAGTCTTAGAGCTCCAACCGAAGTAATATTTTGGTTCTGTAACGTTACAGTTTAAACCATTACACTGATTAAAGTAATCTTGGCCTGCGTCTTGACTAGCACAATTACCTGTTCCATCACATTCCTCACACTCAGTTGTACATGTATTAGAACCGACATTATCTTGTGTGTGGTCTGCTCTATTTTGACATCCTGTTCCTGCTGAACAAGTAGCACAAGTAGAGCATTCAGTAGCACTCCCCCATCTATATGCGCCTGGTGTTCCGCATTGTCTGTAAGTGTCTGCATTTACATCTGTATCGCAACCATAACTCGAGTCAGTATATTGTACACAGCTTCCTGTAATATTACTGACGCATTGATCGCTAGATGAACAAAAGCAAAGCTCTCCTGTCTCGCATGTTCCGTTGTTATCAGAATTTTGAAAATCTTCCACACATATATTACTCTCACAATCTGGATTGTACTGGCATTCCTCGCAATCTAACGATCCTGATCCTTCAACGTCTGGCGTAATTCCAGCAACTCCTGCTGCAAGTCCTCCCATGTAATCGTTTTTTCCTTCGCTTTGCCAGAACCAAGAATAATCATACGGTTCGTGTGTCTTATTGTTTATTATTAGATTATATAAATCTAATCTAGAGATATTAATAAGATTTGGGTTCTTGATTTTATCAAACTTGCGATTTCTATTATAAAGACCAATTGATTCTGAAAGACTAATATTTTCGTTAATATAGTTAAATAATATAGGTTTTCCAGTACTTCTTAACCTATATTTAATATCTGGGAGATTCAAAGCTTCTTTTTCTAATAATAAGGCAGTTGCACCTGAAACATGTGGTACTGATAAAGAAGTCCCATTCCCCAGTCCTAATGAAGTATTTATTTTAACTCCTGGGGCAAAACTATCTAATGTTGGATTTACATTAGAGAAAGTAGCTATAATATCATTATTGTCTGTGGCTCCTACTGAGAATACTTTAGAACCACAAGAAGGAGACCTAAGATTCGAACTGCCATCATTACCTGAAGCAGCAATAACAAATATGCTTTCATCATATGCATTATTACTTTCTTCTGCGAGTATGTCTTCGTCACAAAATCCAGTATAGCTGTTTCCATTTAAACTTATACTAATAATGTCTGCATTATTTTGGATACAATATTCCAATCCTTCGATAACGTCTGAATAATAACCTATCCCGCTATCATTCACAACTTTTCCAATGATTAATTCACTTTTTGGGGATATTGTTTTAATAATGCTCGTTACAACTGTACCATGCCCGTTATTGTCTTCCGGTACGGGATCATCATTAACAAAATCATAGCCTATTGAGTAATTTATGCTTGAATCTACTCCTGTATCTATAACACATATCCTTATTCCTTCTCCTGTTAGATTAAATTCTTCTTTAACTTTATCGAATCTAATAACTTCTAGATTATCTAAAGAGCTTACATTTACTTTTTCATCAATGTATATTTTTTTAACATTTTTATCATTAATTAAATCGTTTAATTTATCTTTATCAATTTTACCAGATAACAAAGTATACGTTTTTGAATTATGTGTGGAATTCTTTAGTATTTTAGTATCTGATAAAACTTCTGAATTAATAGACTGAATAGATTCTTCTTTAGAATACTTAACAATTAGCTTATCAATATTTCCTTCTAATATTTTCTTTTTTACTTTTTTATCAATTTTTAATTTTGCTATGTTATGCTTGTTAGGTTCTTTCTCAAATGGATATTCTCTTAAAAATTTAAAATCACATGATTTATTTTCTAGAATATATTCTCTATAAGGCCAAAGAGCAAATAAGGACGTAAACGTAGAATGAGTGTCTGATTCTTTTCTAAATGTGTGGAGTGGCCAACCACCGTCATAATTCTGGCTCTCTATTATTTTTATAATCCACTCTTCTTGGATATCTTTATTACAATTTATTAAAATAAAATCTGCTCTCTCAGCGTATATGTCCATGTCTTTAATAATATGTGAAGTATCATCGCTCTTTTGTTCTTTTAAGGTCATATTAATCAAAAGCTCAACAGCGCTATTAATTTGTGTTTGATCGTAACATCCTCTTTCTCTTAAGTGCATTAAAGCCATAATAGCATGTGTTAGGTCGTAGTCTCCTCTACTTGCCCAATCTTTAACAATATAATCAAATATTTCCGGCGTTATTTCTTTTTCTTTGCAATATAGCGTTCTCATAAGAATCTCATTCATCTCAAGCATGTTGCTTTCTAAGAAGTCTTTATGAAGAACCTCGTAAACAAAGGGGTCATCATACATTGAATAATTACTGTCAAAGAAGGCATATTGCCATGAATATCTCCAATAAGGCTCAAAATTTCCATTAAAGATTTTCTTATCGTAATTCTCTTTTATTTTAGGATCCTGATTAACTTCAGTGTATATAACTTTAAATAAGGTATATTCAGTAGCGTCCATAGTTTCATTGTTTATGTAAACATCTGGGTCAAGGAATTCTAGAGCCTTTTCTATGGATTTGTTTATCTCTTTTTCTATGTCAATTCTCAAAGTAATGTATTCGGTATCGTTTCCGAAAGTGATTGAGAAGCTCCTAGTTCCGGGTATTAATTTTTCTAGTTCAAGGATTCCTTTTTCAGAACATTCGTAAGCAGGGTGGAACAGTGAACCATCAGACTTGTTTAGAATTATAGTTTCATTACCGCATGTGAATTGTTTTACCTTCAGGTTTGACCTGGCTACTTCATAATGATCTCCGAATTTCGTTATATTATCTGGAGTTAATCTTAGCTCTAATAATCCATTTGTATTGAAGATTATAGTCCAATTGAGTCCGGTGTAGTTTATGCTCTTTATTTCTATTGAAGCATTTAATGAATAGTTGCTCGGGTAAATGAATATTGTCTTACTTGCGCTTGAATTCAGACCTTTATGACTAGTGAATGCCTCTAAGTTGTATTCTTTGGTCTCATTGGATGAGAAGTTATATGAGTACTTTCCTTTGTCTGTAGTTAGATTGAATTGTTCTTCATTTATCCTTAATGTGACTAGGTTGTTATTGAGTGGTTTTTCATTGTATAAGACTTCTCCGAAGATGTTTATGGTTTCATTGATGTAATACCACTTCTTTTCTGTGTTTAAGGAGATTGTTAAAGTGTTCTGTTTCTTGCCGAAACTTATTATCTCCGAGTCTGAACCTACTTTTAATTCAAAGTATTCTCCTGTCCAGTTATTGACTATTAATAGTGCTGTTGTATTAGGTGTTAATTCAGTTACGTTTAAAATGTAGGTTACGTTTCCGATGATTTCTACTGGTTGTGTTCGATTAGAGTCATGATAGAATGATACAGTTAAGGTGTTGTTGATTATAGTTACATTACTCAAGTAAACGTTGAAGTCTGGATCTTCCTCTAGTTTTTCATATGTGAAGTTTGTTCCTGTGATTATTACCTTCTCACCGACTATTAAAGTAGGTATCACTTCTTCAGGTTCTGAAATCCTACCATAATAAATGTAGTATATCACAGACTCTTCTTTTGTTTTATTATCTTTAGTCTTATTTTCAGGTTCATCATAAACTCCTATAGCTGCTCCAGTTATACTATCTCCTCTACCTGATTCTCTGTCTCCTGAGGATTCAGATTCGCCAGTATCTGAACTTGAGCTATCGCCTTCTGATTCGCTCGAGGATTCAGAACTCTCTTCAGATGACTCAGATTCGCCGGAAGGAGCGGATTCTTCTTGTCGTTCCATTTGTTCTTCATCTTGTTCAGACTCTTGTTGAGGTTCTTCTGACCCGTCTTGAGTTTCTTCCGGAGCTAAAACTTCTTCTTCGGGTTGTTCTTCCTCAGCAACCTCCTCTTCAGTTGCTTCCTGAGTCTCTTCGGGCTGTTCCGCTTCTTCCGGCTCTTGGAGTTCTTCTTCAGTTATCTCTTCATCTAGTTCCTCTGTTTCCTCCTTAGTTACTTCTTCTCGTTCTTCTTCTGTAGTCTCTTCAGTTACGTTGTCTTGAACATGTTCTTCTTCTGTTATGTTCTCTTCAGGTTCTACTTGTTCTGATTCATTCAGAATTTCTTCAGTTATGTTCTCTATTGTTTCATTGATTTCAGTAATGTTAATTTCAGTTTCGTTATCTTCTGTGATATTTACGATAGATTCGTTTACGGTCTCGTTGATTGCTTCAGTTATGTTCTCTATTGTTTCATTGATTTCAGTTATATTCTCGAATGTATCATTATCCTCTGTGATGTTTTCTTTTATTGTCTTATTACTGGGTTCTATAGGGGCAATAGGCAAAGTATCATTATACTCATAAAATACAGTATAGAATTGAACCTTTGCTTCTAGACAAGTATCATTATAATATGTCGAATTTATTATCTTGTAATTTACTTTGTCTCCATCTTCTGTTGTAACTAAAATTCCGTCTTTACAGTTCTTAGGTTTATACTTTCCAAAAACAATATTTTGTGTAACTACTTCTTGTCCAGGTGAAGCCTTAATTTTTATTACATTTTCCCATTCGCTTCCTTCGAAAACAGTATAACCTGTAATGGAGGTCTCTGTGTTTAATAATACAAATGCACCTGTGAGTATAATGCTAATGAATAAGACTGCTATTAACTCAGTCTCTATTCCGTAATATTTTCTTTGTATCATTTTTTAGGAAGCCAAATGGTTACTCCTTTCTTCTTGAAACGTTTAACTTTACCATCTACTAGCAACTCTATGAGATATTTATCTGCAGTATTCCAACTCACTTTGAGATAATCTGCTAATTCAGAACTAGTTATTACTTCTTCTCGTCTAATGAATCTTAATATTTTACTATGTATATTCATAAGTTATCACATAAGTGTATACTTTTTAATATTAATATTAAATTACATACATTATATAAATAAAAAGCTTTTGCTTGTGTTGATTATACTTAAGCCTCCTAACGCTAAAACTTAAAATTAATTTTATTAGAAATTTGCAATAAAAAAGGGAGAAAAATTTATTCCTTTTTTGCTAATCTTGGAAGTTTTATTGGTGCTGGTATTCTTAACTTTTCAGATAATAGAATTGCTTGTATTGAACATAACTGATAAGCTTGGTTTAGTAATGGAAGCATCTCATCAATTGACTCGCTGCTCTTAGCACTTTTAATAGCCTTCACTTCCTTATCGTCTCCTGTAAAGAATAATGATCCTTCAATTTCTATTAGGTTTTTATTGTTATAATTTGCTTTGAATGCAAAATCGAAGAAATCTCCTTTCTTCTTCTCTCCTCCAATAATTACTTCCCGTTCTTCTACAGATGTTTTCTTTAATTCAGTAGAAACCTTTATTGGTCCATCGAACTCCTTTCTTTCGCCCCTTATTTTAGTTATCTGACTACCGAGTATCTTTATCATAGTATCACCTTTAATTACTGAGTGAAAGGTTATTTTTAAAAGGTTTTCTATAGCCCCGTCAGGATTCGAACCTGAGTCCAGAGATATCTCCAGAAGAAGGAAAGAGTATTCTTTCATAATTTTCTAGAAAAACATCCTTACGTAGTCTTCCAACATTTTTACCTCGTTTAATAACAGCATATTCAAATGGGTATAGAGACCAAAACGCTTGTAAGTTATTTCTATTTTTGCGTATGTAGATATAATATACCTCTGTCGCTTTATCAAAACCCACACAAGAACTAATCCTGAATTGCTGTTGAAGTTTGTCTAGTTTCTCTAAAATGCTTTTACTCTTTAATGAGGCCTTTATTTTACCGTAATGGTTTATACTTCCTTCATCTTCCCAGAAAGTTTTAATAAACTCTTTCTTGAGATTTCTATCGAGTTTCCAAATAATTTTTGGAAATTTAGCACCATTAGCAGTACTATATGTTGGAGTATAGTTTAGTAAATCTTCACATACTAATCTTGAGCAAAAATATACTATATAGTAGTCTATATTTTTACCTTTTTTTCTTATTATAGTAGTCGGATTTATACCGTATGTTCTTTTCATGTCTAAAATAAAAAGATCTATTAGTTTTCTAGAACAATTACTATATGTTATAGAGTAAGATCCTGTTCTCTTTGGTGTTATAGATCCATCCCAAAGACAGTGTCCTATTAACCTTACTTTTGATCTATCTATACCTTTTTGTTTTTTAATATTCTTACATCTCTTTATACTCCAATCTCGGTTAACTCTTATATCTTTAGAGTACATATAAACCGTACTTACTGATATTCCTAAAATTTTAGCAATTTCTTTAAAGCTGTGCTTTTCACTTCTTAATTTTCGAATTCTATGTATGCAGGTTTTTGATTTTTTTTTCATATTCCTTTTCTACCAGAGTCTCTGATGCTTGGCTTATAGAAACTAAACCCTTAAGTTTAATCTTCACTACACCACGGGGCTATATTATAAAATTACTGTAAAAGACTTTTTAAATATATCTTTATTAAACTTTAACGAGCGAGTAGTCTAGTCAGGATAGGACGTGACCTTGCGGACCATAATTGGCAAAAAGGTTGAGGCTGGGGTTCGAATCCCTGCTCGCTCACTATTTAACAACCTTTGCAGAATCCTCTAATAATTTCACTATTAAATCAATATCAAATTTTATGTGTGCTAGCTCTTGCTTTGTTTCTGCTTTCTTGAGCTTTATTATCTCTTTTTCTATCCACTTCAACAAATCTTTCTTGGATATTACGAAGAAAGACAGTGGGAAGTCATCAATCACGTCAAGTATGTGGGATATTTCTTCATCTAAACTATCCCTTTCTTCGTCTATTTCAGGACCAAGTACTACTTTTTTCCTTTTGAATATAGATTCCTTTTGTTGTTGCTCTGGTTCTTCTATGCCTAAATCTTTTCTGAGTTTATCGAAAATTTCCAAAGAGTAATACTTGCTTAATTGTAATTTACTGTCAGCGTTTTCTAAGTCGTCTAAGGATCTAAATTTGAGTAAGTGATACATCCCGTTCCTGGTTTTTATCAATATTCTCTTCTTCGCTAATTCATTCATATAAGAAGTGGTATGGGATTGTGGGTAACCAATCTCTTTAGCTATTTGATAAGGAACTGGCTTTATTCCTCTCTCATCGGAAAAAAACACGGCTTCGCATATGTCTCTAAATCTCTCTAATTTTGACTTATGTTTGGCCATATAAATACAAAGTTAGTATATCTTATTTATAAAATTTTCTAAAATTCAAACCAAGTAGTACTAGAAATTCATCACTACTGCTTGAGCATGTGGTACTTCTTTTATTTTTATTACGTTTCTAGAGTCTATTAAGCCTGCTTCCACGCCACATTTTACTGCTTCTTCACCTACAAGATTGGCGCTGGCTGCTTCTTTTAATAATGAAATGACTTTTTCTTCGTCACCTTCATTTCCTTGATAGAACCTTGGATTCACAAAAAATTCAATATCTCTGTCTTTTAGGGTTTTATTACATATGTCTTGGTCGCACACTGCCACCATCTTTCCCCATTCTCTTTCATAGACCTTATAGTACATCATTTTTTTAGGCTCCTTACTGAACTCTTTGCTCCGCATGCCTCACAGATCTTGAAGGAGAGTCCTTTCTCTTTCTTTAGAGCTGTGTCTGGCTTCTTGCACTGGTCACATAATACGAATTCTCTTAGATATTTCTCAAACTTATGTTGCATTAATTCTCTTGAGAATTTTCCCATGAATATCGCATTTTTTCCAGGAGTTTTTCCAGTCGTGGCTAATTCCCTTAATAAGAACTTCATCAGATGTTCTGGCTTTCTGTTTATTTTTCTGGCTAAACTTGGGAAGAATTTCACAATGGTACGGTTTCCCTGTACTTCCGAGTCTACCTTCGGTATCTCGAATCTTGTCTCTTTCTTTGTTTTTTCAGGTAGTTTCTCATATGCTCTTTTGAGCATATCCTCGTACTTGTATTTCCATGCCATTAGTCTAGTACCTTTAGTTTGCCTTTTTTAGGTTCGAATATTTCTCCTCTTTTTAGAAGGCTAAATAAAAAGTTTTTTGCTTCTTCTGAATCTAATCCTGATTCTTCTATAACTTTTTCCATGTCTGCTCCCTGTCCACTATCTAATTTTTTTATTATTGCTAGAAAATCTGAGCCTGTATCTTCCTCTTCTTCAACCTTTTCTTCTTTTACTGTTTCTACAACTTCTTTCTCTTCAGAAACTTTCTCAACTTTTTCTTCTTTTATTTTTTTAGGTTCCTTTAATTCTAGTTTCCTCACCAAAACCCAGTTAGGATCATCAACTTGTCTTGCTATTTCAGGAGATAAATAGACTTCTTCTTCATATTTTCTTACCTTTCCTATGAAACGTATTATGTTTCCAACGTTTACTTCCATAACTTTTGAAACATCCGGACCAAATGCCTTAGCTCTTATGGTTTCAGTGCCATCATCAAGGTTTATGGTTGCATAATTTGCGTCTTCAGAAACAAACTTGCCTACAACTGTAGCAATAACATTAACTCTGGATACGTTCTTGTCTCCTACTTCAACGTAACTTGGATCCCATCCTTCTTTTTTTACAAAATTTGAATTAACTATGTCTGAAATCCATAGTTTATGCGCTACTTGCCTTTTGGGTGATTTTAGTTTCGCCATTATCCTACCTTCTGTATTACTCCGGGTTTGGGTTCAAATATATCTCCTTTCTTTTTTAATTCTTCTAATATCTCTTCTGCTTTGGTTCTGTCTATACCATCTTCCTCTACTCTTTCTAAAACATCCATAATTGGGATTATCTTACCTAGTTTTTCTGTTAGTTCTTCTATTGCTCTTCTTACAATTGTAATCCTGCTCCTCTGAGTGCTGGTAATACCAACAGCTATTTTATCTATGTCAAATCTACCTGTTTCAGTATCTACTGCAACTTCCTTCATACAGGTGTGTAGTAATCTTATGGCTCTTTCTGCGTCCTCTTTTGTGACTTTTTTAGAGAGCCTAGCTTTAGCAGAAGCTTCTGATAACCTTATTAATGCTTCTAACTGTCTTGCAGATATAGGAACAGAAGTCACTTCTCCTGCTTCTGTTGCTGCTCTTGACCTCAAATCCACATAGAAACCCTTTATCTCTTCTAAGGCTGATGCCGTTAATGTTGGCTGATGATGCTTCTTCGCATAGGCTATATATTTTCTGAAGAATTTTGTGTCTATTTCAGGCTTTTTTGATTTTGGTTTTCTATGTAACTCTAGAAGATGCGTAGCTACTTTTTTGTCTACTTCACTATCTGGTATGTCTCTGATTGTGAATATTAAATCAAATCTGTTGATAAGTGTTGGGGGCAAATCTATCTGGGAAGCTACTGGTGAATATGGATCAAATCTTCCGAATTTTGGGTTTGCTGCTCCGAGTACAGATGTCTGTGCTCTTAAAGTAGCTTGGATTGTTGCTTTAGATATTGAAATTACTTGTTGCTCTAATGCTTCGTGCATCGCAGAACGGTCTTCTGCTGACATTTTATCCATCTCATCGATACAAACAATTCCATGGTTTGCTAGAACTAATGCTCCTGCTTCTAGAGTCCACCCTGAAATGAATTCATCTCTAACTACAGTAGCTGTTAAACCTGCTCCTGTTGCTCCTTTACCTGCTATGTACCTTGCTTTAGGAGCTAACTCACTTACACTTCTGAGAATTTCAGACTTGCCAGCTCCTGGGTCTCCTACTAAGAATATATGAACGTCTCCTCTTGTTTTACTACCATCTGCTCTTGTTTTTTGAACTCCTCCGAATAATTGTAGAACAATCGCTTCTTTTATGTCATCGTAGCCATAGATTGACGGTGCAACTGAATTGAGCAATTTCTTGTACAATTCCTTATCTTTTGCTAGTTCTTCTATTTCTTTTTCATCCTCTTTACTGATCTTTATCTCTTCGAACTCTTCTTCAACTGTGTTTATATAATTAGTATCGATGATTAAATCATAAGTCGTTGATTTTGCTCCGCTCTTAACATGAACTGGAACTTCTTTTACTACACCTACAACCTCTACCTTGTTTCCTGGATATCTTCTTCTTTCTAATTTAGGGTCTAACAAGTCCTCGCTTAAGAATACAGGAATTCTTTTTGGCTGTTCTCCACCTAATAAGCTCTCTGGGGATTCTTCCAGCACAATTCTTTGCATGTCTACTAATTTCTTATTAACTAGTTTAAAAGTGGTCTTTCTTCCACATGCGCCGCATCTTGGAGGCATAGTAATCTTGCTTTCCCTCTGCTCAACAGCAATTGTATTGCCACAGTTGGGATTAAGACATTCAAATTCCGCAACAGTAATCCTTGGTCTTACGTCTGAAGTTTGTCTTATAAGACCTGTGGTAGAAAGCAAATGTCCCAGATGCTTGCTTCTTATCTCATTAACCAGAATATGCTGACTCTTAGGTAAGTTTTCTACTCTTATTTTGATGGGTTCCTCTACATCAAGATCAAAGTCCTCTAAACTCTTTTCGCCTTTTTTTACTATCTCTTCAGGATTCTTAAGAATTTCTTCAGCTAGTTCAAGATCAGAACGTTTTATCTTTGCGTGATCAATTATTAAGCTCTTCTCGCCTTTTTTTACTCTGTCAAGTAACTCGTCGTAGTAATATTTTTCTATAAAAATCCTCCATTTCTTTATCCAATCCATATCTTAGAAATATTATAACTCACCTATTTCTTCTAATTGTTTCCTTAGGGTATGAACTGCTTCTTCCATCTCATCTTCACTTTTACCGCCAGTTATTACAACCTTTCCTGTACCGAATATCAGGAAAGTTATATGTGAGTTTGGCAGGTGATAAACTAAACCTGGAAATTGTTCTGGTTCATACTCTGTATTCTCAAACTTGAATATTATTTCATTTAGATTTAAGGGTCCGCCTACTGAACCGCTTGCTACCATATTTTGGACCTCTATATCTGGCTTTTCCGTAACTGGTAAACCTAAGGATTCTATCTCCTCAACTACTCTATCTATTGCTTTTTTAGCTTCCTTTAAACTCCTTGTTCCTGTACATATTATCTTACCAGAACTAAAAAGCAAGAAAGATGATTTTCCTTCTCCCATAGGTAACTTTAGAATCAGGCCTGGAAACTGTTCAGGGTTATACTCTGCTCCTTCTAGCTGTGTAGCTAGTTTTTCTAATGGTAATTCTCTATGAACTGAAGCGCTGACAACTACATTTTCAGTTCTAGAGTATACTTTCTTATCCATAGTAATACCTCCAAGTTGCTAAGTTGCTTTATAAATAAGAAAAGAGAAAAATATATAAGTGTTTTTGAAACATCCGCGACCACTACTCAATAAGAAATCAATCCTACTTTTTTAGATATCATAACTTTATCTGAGAATCCGTAGCTAGTGGTGTATCTGACTATCCAGTATTCTCTGCTCTTTATCTTTTTTAATTCCTCATCAAGCTTTACTCTTATTAAATCTATTCCTCTCCTCTCGAATTCTCTTTTTGCAATTTCAAGTGCTCTTTCTTTAGAAATCCCCTCTTCTATGATGTTGCCGTATTCTGAGATTATGATTTCCTCAGGTTCCTTGTTATTAGCAGTATATCTTACAGACCAGTACCCCCTTCCTCGGCATTCTTCTTTCAGCGGATCTTCTATTTTTACATCATGTATAGGAATGCCGTTCTGTATTATTTTACTTTCTGCAAGTCTTCTGGCTTCTTCCATTGTTATTAACTCTGACTTCGGAGTCTTGTGTATTTTTATTATGATTAACATCAAGATGAACACCAGAATTGCAACAAATATATACCAATAACTAAATAGATAACCTAAAGTTTCCATTACTGCCATTAATAAGAAATAAGAGCACGGATAATTAAATTTTTTAGCACTACTTTAGAATATTAAATATCATATTTATTTACTTTCCCTTGTTACACCTATTCTTAAAACCTTACCTTGCTCAGATAATATTATAACTCTACCGAATTCTTTGTTATCTTCAGTATACCGTACAATCCAATAAAATTTATTTTTCCACTTTTCCAATACAGGATCATCTATTTCTACTAAGAATAGAGGTATTCCTCTTTTTATTATTTCATTTTCTACAATCTTACGGACTTCATCTTTTGATACTCTTTTTGCTCTACTTAGCAATTCGATGATTTTGTCTTTTTTTACTAAGAATAATACAAGTATAAACATTAGAATTGCTATAATAATAAAAGGAACTAGTATTCTATCTACTATTTTATAAACCAAAAAGAAGGACATTGAGATTAAAAATATTATAGTAATGTAATTTAAAGTCTTATTTTTAGGTCTCATTACTTGAATAAGAGAAGTATATTAAATAAAAATTTTTTGTTAAACTATTTAATAATATTTATATTAAAACCTATAGATATATCCTTACCTTTAACTTTGAACGAGTCCTTGAATTTTCTTTTCTCTGTATCAGATTTATTTCCAAATTCCAAAGTCTTGGCTCCTACTTTTGTTTTTATATCTTTGACGTCTATATCTTCTGGGGCTGAAATAGTTAAGTCAATTTTATCTGGTTTCTTTAAATTAGCTTTCTTCCTTAAAGCCTGAATCCTTCTTGTAATTTCTCTAGTAAAACCCTTGGCTACTACTTCGTCAGTTTCTCTTAAATCTAAATAAACAGAATAATTATCTCCTTTACCGCTGATTATAGTAGGTAGTAAGGTTTCTTCAATTATTAAATCATCTTCAACTATATTTGCCTTTTTTCCATTAGATAACTTAAATGTAAATTTACCTTTTTCTGTTAATTTTTCTACTATTGATTCTGGACTTTGTTGAGCTATCACTCTAATTATCTCTGCTAATCTCTTTTCATTTTCATATTTAGGTTCTATTCTAGAATAATCTACTTTAATTTTATAGTGTATATTGTCTATTCTTTTGGTGTCTAATTCTAAAGAATTAATTATATAATTAAGCATATCTTTGTGTTTTTTGACCGCGTCTTTTATCTTCTTACTTCCAGAAACAACACTTACTTTTGCTAATGGCCATCTTATCGGAGTATTAGCTTTCTCTCTGGCAGCAAGAATCGTGCTTGAAACATCTTGAATTATCTTGATCTCTTCTTCTAGTTTCTTACTTATTAATTTGGAATCTGATTTTGGCCACTCGAATAAATGAATTGACTCCTTCTTTTCAAGTTTCTTAAAAATATCCTGATACATTCTTTCAACTAAGAAAGGTGTTAGAGGAGACATTAATTTTAGCAATTCTAGAAGTGTATAGTAAAGTGTATAGTTTATCACTTCTTTATTGTTTCCAGTTGCTAGCTCTTCTCTGATCCATTGACCGTATCCTCTAGATAAATCATTTAAGAAGAAGTTCTCTATTGCTTGTGTTGCTAGATGATGCTGATATTTATCTAAATAATCAGTTACTTCTTTCTTCAAATGTTCTATTCTGGATAAAAGCCATTTGCTCTTTATGTCTAATTGTTTAGGCTTAGTTGGCTTCTTCTTTAATTTAAGATATATTTTAATGTACTCGCCGAAATTCCATAGAACATTCAGAGACCTTTGTGTCTCTTTTAGAACGTTCCAACCAAACCATAATTCAGTAGTTGGGTCGTGTATTGAATACAACCAACGCATAACATCTGCTCCAACTTTATCTGCTGCTTCATCAAACCATATAGCATTACCTAGAGATTTATGCATTTCTTCCCCTTTTTCATCCTTGACTAGTTCATTTGTTAACACGATCTTGAATGGTCTTTTTCCAGTAAGAGCT
This sequence comes from Candidatus Woesearchaeota archaeon, assembly GCA_020343615.1. GTDB lineage: Archaea > Nanobdellota > Nanobdellia > UBA10117. Next base: position 603,181 of record CP070803.1, read on the forward strand.
ACTCCGTGAAGAATCATAGCGTAGAACCAACAACGGTATTGTCCGGGTCCGCATTCAGTTACAAAGTCTGCAGGATACCAATTGTTAAAGTATTTTTTATCCTTTAACCAATCTAAAGAATAAAATGGAACCATACCTGCGTCAAGCCATACATCTCCGGTGTCTATGATTCTGCTTATCTTCTTCTTACATTTAGGACATTTTATCTTTACTTTGTCAACCCAAGGCTTGTGCAATTCCTTTAGTTGGCCGAATCCTTCAACTGCTTTCTTTTTCAATTCAGCTTTACTTCCTATGACTTCTACATGACCGCAATCACACTCCCAGATTGGCAATGGTAGACCCCAATATCTTTTACGCGATATCAGCCAATCTCCCATGTTCTTAAGCCAGTTCTCTTCATACTTCTGCCCTTTATCTGGAATCCAGGTTATCTTCTTGTTCTCAGCAATTAACTTAGGTCTTATCTCATCCATGGAGATATACCATTCTGGAACTAATCTGAAAACTACTCCGGTCCTACATCTTGTACAGTGAGGATAACGATGAGTATAGGGTTCTACTTTGTACATGAAGCCTCTCTTCTTCATATCTTCTATCACTAACTTTCCACCATCTACATAGTTCTTGCCTGTAAGCCAGCCATATCCTTTAGTGTAAATTCCTCTTTCATCTAAGGGGGATGGTGCAGTTAATCTCTCAGTTTTACCTAGCATATAATCTTCTGGTCCGCAACCCGGAGCAATGTGAACAATCCCCGTACCTTCTTCCTCTGTAGCTTCATCCCACATAACTATTGTGTAGGTTGATGAGCCTGTTTCATCTTCACTTTTTGCACCACTTATTATTGCCTTTTTCTGTGCGGGGAAATCCTTGTAAGGCATCTCATAAGCTTGTCCTTCTAGATCTGTTCCTAAGAACTTATCCAGAATTTTTACACCTTTTCCAAGATTAGGTTCAACTAATTTCTCTGCAAGAATGTATACTTCGTCGCCTTTCTTTGCACGAACATAGTAAACATTAGGATTAGCAGCTAATGCAACATCAGCGGGAACAGTCCATGCAGTTGTTGTAAAAACTAAGAAGTATTCGTTTTTCTTTCCTTTTACTGGAAACTTCATAAATAAAGCGTCATCCTTTTCTTCCCAATACCCTTCAGTTGTAATTGCGTGTTTAGAAACAGTACAAGAACATCTTGGACACCAGGGAACTACGTCCACTCCTTTGTATAGCCAGCCTTTCTTATAACAATCTTTCAAAAACATCCATTTGTATTCATTAGCTTTATCTAGATGTGTGTAGTAAGAATTATCCCAGTCCATCCACTGGCCTAATCGTATGGACTGTTCTGTAATTCTTTTAGACATCTTGTCTACTCTTTTACGGCAATCTATCACAAACTTTCCTATTCCATACTTTTCTATGTCTTCTTTGGACTTGAACCCTTTTTCCTTCTCTACCTCAACTTCAACCCATAGACCTTGGCAATCAAATCCGTTTTGTCTCCTGATGTTGAAGCGTTGCATGGCTTTATAACGTAAATATATGTCTTTTAAGGTTCGACCCCATGCATGATGGACACCCATAGGGTTATTTGCAGTGATGGGTCCGTCTGTAAAACTCCAACGTTTCTTCGATTTAGCGTAGAGTTTCTTCTGTTTTTCGTATACCTTCTTCTTTTTCCAGAAAGAGAGTATTTCTTTTTCTACTTTAGTGGGTTCGTATGAAGCCATCTTTTAATATCTCCGTAGAAAGGAGGTTTTAAAAACTTTTTATTTAATAATAATTGGGAAATTATCAATAGCGTATTCTACAGCCTCATCTAATTTTCTTTTTGACTCTGAATATACCGTAAAGAGAATTTCTCCTTCCTCTACATGCTCTCCCAGCTTTTTGTGTAGATATATGCCTGCTTTTTTATCTTTAGGAGCGCCTGCTAATCTAGATATGGATAAGCCGTGATTTCTAAAATAAGTTACCTTACCTGATTTTTCTGCTCTGAAATCATAAGAAAATTCACCTACTTCTATATCCTTAGAAGTTATGCTTGAATCTCCTCCTTGTGCTTCTATTATCTGCTTCATCTTTCTCAAGGCTTTTCCTGAATGTAATATTTCTTTTGCTGTCTTTATTCCTTTACCTTTTTCAGCTACTTGTGCCATTTCTAAGAGCGTTCCTGCTAACATCAAGGATTTATCTTTCAAATCTTCTGGTCCTCTTTCATCAGCTTCAAGAATCCACATAACATCTCTTGCTTCTAAAGCTGGACCTATACCCTTACCTATTGGACCTTTCGCATCTGTTTTTATAACTTTGACAGTCATATGTAATCTCCTTCCTAGATCCTCAAACTTTGTCTTCAATTCTTTGTATCTTGCTTCACTTTCCACTTTAGCGTAATACCCTAAAGGTATGTCTATCAAGACATGTGTGGAACCTACGGCATATTTTTTTGCCATTATGCTAGATAATAGCATTGCTGTAGGATCTAGAGAAAGAGGTTTCTCTATTCGTATTATCTTATCATCTGCTGGGGCTATGTTTAAAGCACCTCCCCATAACAAACAAGCACTTATTCTATTTACTACTCTCTTTACTTGCTCTGAATCTTTAATTTCAACATTAGTCAAAACTTCCATGGTATCTGCAGTACCCGAAGGACTTGTGATTGCTCTTGAACTTGTTTTTGGGATAATTACTCCTGCTGCAGCAATTATCGGGACAACTATTGGTGTGGTTCTATTCCCGGGAACTCCTCCTATGCAATGAATATCTAGGATTCTCTTATCTTTCCATCTTAGAATCTCTCCAGAAAGAGCCATTGCTCTTACAAGGCTCTCTGTTTCTTCCATAGAGAACTCATTGATATAAGCTGCAGAAATAAGGTAAGCTACTTCTGCTTCTGTAAGAACATTATCTACTATATCATCAACTATTGAAAAAATCTCATCCTTTGTTAATTTTTTATTGTCTAATTTTTTTCGGATATATGTTAAGGATTGTGGGGTTTCTGTTGGTTCTATGGAAACCAATTCGCCGTCATTTAGATTCAAACATTTATTAACTTCTGCAAGAATTCCGATCTCATCTTTTCTTAATTCTTCTGAGATATCTGAGACTGCAATTACATATTTTCCATGAGCAGAAACCTTAACTCTATCCCCTGGAAATAGATCCAGCTTATGAGCTGTAGCTGTACTTAGAGATATTATTAGCGGGCCTCCTGAATAAATATCTCGAATAACAGCTTTTAGTTTCATCTCTTACCTCTGTATCTATCATAAGCATAGACAATTAAGCATGAAATAATATACAAAATTATGAAATCGACCACTCTAAAAATTCTTTGAATAAAGTAAACTCTGTCACAGCCTCCCGCTTCTGCTATACATTCAAAATATGTTAGATTATAAAAACTTGGAAAGGAGGAAAAAACATATGAAATAACTATAATTATTAAAAATAATATAGCTTTTCTCCAATCTGGCTTAAGGAATTCTTTTATGTTCATGAGCCCCACTCATCTAGAGCTTGTTTTAATTCAACATGCTTCTTAGCGTATTGTCTAAGAGTTTGCTTTTTCATTATAGCATCTACAGCTTGCCTCATTGCCTTTGCTCCAGCAGTAGTTCCTTTAGGATGTCCATGGATTCCCCCTCCTGCTTGAATTATTATGTTCTTTCCTAATTTTTCCATTAATTTATCAACTAAACCAGGATGCAATCCTCCTGAACATACTGCAAAAGTTGGCTTTAATCCGTACCACTTTTGCTCTAGAACATGCCCTTTTTCTTTGATCATACTCTCTTCCATCTCTCCTTCAATACCACCTACCTCTACCGCCGGGCCTGCCATCTTACCGACTATTGTGCCTATATGTAACTGATCAACTCCAATTAATCTTGCAACCTTAGCAATAGTCAACATGGAAATTCCATGTTCTTTGTTTCTTGTTAAGGCAGCATGCATTGCCCTATGAGCATGAATTACTAATCCTAGGTTAACATTCCTCAGAGTTTGCAAGGCTGACCAGCCACAAGTCATGATATCAATCATAACGTATCTACCGCCTTGTGTCTTCACAAAGTAAGCTCTCTTCAACATCTCCTTGGTTTCTGCTGTTACATTAGGCATGTATATCTTAACCTCATTGGTCTTCTTTTCTGCTTTCTTTCTAGCTTCTAGTGTTTTCCTGATTCTTTCTCTGAACTTGTTAAAACTCATGGACGTAAGGTTTTCGTCGTCTTTGACAATGTCACATCCTCCTATCCAAGACCCGTAAGCTACTTTTGCGTGTTTCGAAGCACTTAGACCAAGTTTAGGTTTGACTATTGTCCCAACAAGAGGTCTTTTCTTTACCTTAGTCATTTTTCTAATTCCTTGGATCCCGAATCTAGGACCTTTAAAACTCTGTACTAGCTTTTTTGTAAATTCGATATCCTCTAGCCTCAATGACTCTAATTTCTTCATACCGAAGATATTGCCAGCAATAGATGAGAGAACCTGGGGAATATTTTTAGTTTCAAATAATTCTTCATTGTATGCTACCTGTATGGTATTGCCTTTTATAGAAAAAACATGAGGTTTCAGCTTTTTTGCTATTTTAGGTGTCAAAGTATGAATATCTGTCCAGGTTCCTATTGAAGATTCTCCAGCAATTGCTTCGCAAGCTTCTCTTAAGGAAACCCCTTTTGCTGGCTTCAAGGTATACTCTGCAACTAAATCAGTTCTCTTTGGTTTATATTTTAAATCAATATATTCTAATGTCATTTTCCACCTCGATGTTTTGAATAAATATGAATTATTAAACAAGATACGAAATATAAAATAATTAAATCTAAAATTAAATAAAATATATTAAAAAAATTAATTCCTGTAAGCGGCACCATTGATGCTATATTTAAAAAACCGTATTTCATAAAAACTAATGGTAACCCATATTGAATACTAGTATAGTCTATAAGCGCTCCTTCATTCCATTTAGAATATACGATATCGGCTAATTGAAAATGTTGAACGGCTATAATTAGAATATTTAAAACTACAAATATTAAAATCTTATTTTTAGTTGGCTTAAGGACCTCTTTTATGTTCATTTCATCTTCCTTAGTTCTTCTCTGGCTTTTTTTACGAATTCCTTAACTGGGAGTATTCCTAATTCTGAAATAATTCCAGTAACGAATTTAGCTTCTGCCAATTCAAAAGCAGGAGTATGTATTTCAACTTTTTTAGGAGCTTCAGACCAAATATCTCTTCTAGATAACTGCTCTACTCTTACTCTATCTGTGACTTTCCACGAATGTGTACAACAATAAACTGGAATCTTAAAGTATTTCCTAGCAACTTCTGCAAACATTTCTGTTCCTATCTTATTATATGGTCCTCTTGATGTAACTGCATCTGCTCCAAATAGAAACAAATCTGCTTTTTTCATAGCTACCATCGCAGAAGAATCAGTATAATGAACTACTCTTATTCCTTCTTGAGCTAATTCTCTGGATGTGATTCTTCCTTGATAGAATGGTCTCGTTTCAGTATTATGAACTTCAAACTTCTTTCCTTGTTTTTTAGCTTCTTTTAAAATCCCGTTAACAGTTGAAGAATGACAGTGAATAAATACTATGCTCTTATTCTTAATTAATTTAGCTCCTATTTTGTATATTCTTTTCTTGTCTTCTTGCAGTTTAGACATTATTTTTTTAGGAGAAACACCACTATTAGCTAAGAATAGAACAATATGAAGCATTGGTTCTGTAGGTCTAGAGTTAATAAGAAGTTTTGTAGCCCTATCTTTATCCTTTGATTTCTCCCAAGCTTTTAAACCGTATTCAGCTATGCTCTCTGCCCCGTGTACTCTTAAGGATTTAATGTCTTCAACTGTCTTTTTTAGTAAATCCATGGAAAGTATAAATGCACTAGAAGTTTAAAAATGTTTAATTATCTAAAACTTTATTAAACCTTTCAACTACAAATAGAATGATGGTAGAAGTTTGGACGGAAAAGTATCGGCCTAAGAAACTATCAGAGGTAAAGGGTCAAGAAGACATTGTTTCTAGATTACAAGCTTTTGTTAAGTCTAAATCAATGCCTAACTTACTTTTCGCTGGACCTGCTGGAGTTGGAAAGACAGCTTCTGCTATAGCTATTGCTAGAGAATTGTTCGGTGAAAATTGGGAAGATAACATTCTTGAATTAAATGCTTCTGACGAAAGGGGAATTGATGTTATAAGAAACAAGGTAAAAGACTTTGCTAGAACCAGGGCTGTAGCTGAAGTTCCGTTTAAGATAATCTACTTAGATGAAGCTGATGCTTTGACAAAAGAAGCCCAGCAAGCATTGAGACGAACTATGGAAGATTACTCGGGAAATACTCGATTCATATTAAGTTGTAATTATTCGTCAAAAATCATAAGTCCGATACAGTCGAGATGCGCTATTTTTAGATTTAAGCCATTGGAAAAACCTGTGGCTTCGAAGTTACTAAAAGACATTGCAAAAAAAGAAGGATTAAAGTTAAAGGATGACGCTATTGATATAATTTATAGAACCTCTGAAGGGGATATGCGTAAAGCAGAGAATATACTACAGGCCACTTCTTCGATAACCAAGAACATTGATAAAAAATCCGTTGCTAGTGTAATATCTTTTGCTGAACCTAAGGAAATAGAAAGTATAGTTAAATCTGCTCTTGCAGGAAAATTCAAAGATGCTAAAGAAACTTTAGGCAAGGCCATGGTAAAACATGGTCTTAGTGGTTTAGATATAATCAAACAGATACAGCAACAATTATGGAATCTTGATGTAGATGATAAACAAAAAGTAGAACTTATAAAAGTGTGTGGTGAATATGAATTTAGGCTTGTAGAGGGTTCAAATGAGTTCGTACAGTTGGATTCTCTTCTAGCTGAATTTGCTCTAATAGGGAGTAAATGAAAAAATTAATATTAATTGGATTAATAGTATCTGTTATTTGTATTTCTGGGTGTGTTCAAGAAAAAGAATCTTCTCTTCAGCCCGAGTCTTCAATTCCATTGATGGAATATGAAAACCAATTTAATTTTCGCGACTTAATTATCAATAATCAAATGAAACAATTACTAACTTATGAGGAGCTTGAAGATAAAGGCTATGTATCAAATTATGAAGAAGTAATAGAAAAAGAAGAATTAGATAATAAAATAAATTCTTGTATGAAAGGTGTATCTAAAAATTCTGATGCTATTCTTAAATTTATGGAGGATCATATAAAAATAATAAAAGAAGGATACAATAAAGATGATATAAAAGACTTTTACTGTACTGATTGTTTTGCATATATGACAGCTTATAGGAACATATCAAACAGTAACATATTATTGATTTTTAATTACCATAATAGATTCCATTCAGACGCTTCATTTGACGAAACAATATATTGTGAAATAGACTCCTTAAATAACGTGCTAAAATTTTATATATCGTCAATGGTTAGTCATGCTAGTTGAGGTATAAAAAAATGAAATGGACAATTATATTTATACTAATTTTATTAATCTTAGGGTTATTGTACTTCCCAGAACAAACTAAAATAATAGTAGGTTACGCAGTTTGGGGCGCTAAAACTATAACTGGTTATGCAATAAGATATGGACCAGATATAGTAAATGGAACTGCTAATCTAATAGGGTAATTCTAAAATGCCTACATCATGGACTGAAAAGTACAGACCTAAGAAGCTATCAGAAGTAGTTGGACATAGCACTGCTATTAATAATCTTAGGAAATTTATTGATACCTTCAAGAATCAGAAAAACATGGCTGTTTTATTGTGTGGTCCTCCAGGTTGCGGAAAAACTGTAATCGTTAATTCTTTAGCAAATGATTACGATGTGGAAATAGTTGAACTTAATGCGTCTGATTTAAGAAATAAGGACTCTATTAAAAACATGTTTGGAGCAGCTAGCAAGCAAGCTTCTTTGGTAAGTAAAGGTAAGATTCTTTTAGCAGATGAGATTGATGGCGTAAGTGGAACTAGTGACAGGGGTGGCGTTCCTGCATTAGTTGAAGTAATAAAAGAGACTAGTTTTCCCATAATTCTAACTGCTAATGATCCGTATTTACCTAAATTAAGAAGTCTAAGGAAATATTGTACTTTAATAAAGTTGAATAAGTTAAATTATATTTCCATTAAAAAAAGACTTGAGGAGATCTGTAAAAAGGAAAAGGTTTCTTACGATGAGCTTACTTTGAAGAAGCTGGCAGTTTCTGCTGATGGTGACCTAAGAGCTGCAATAAATGACTTGCAGACTATGGCTCAGGGTAAAAGCAAAATCACTGATAAGGATTTGAATAAATGGTCTCGGGAAAGAGAAGAAACAATATTCAATTCTTTGAAATTGATTTTCAAATCCTTTGACTCAAAAGTTGCTCTGGATTCATCTGATGGATTAACTGAGGATCTTGATGTATTAAATTACTGGTTGGATGAGAATATCTACAAAGAATACAGAGATAAAAAAGATAACAGAGATGCATATACTATGATTTCATTTTCTAATATCTTCTTGAGTAGGATCATGAGATGGCAGCATTGGAGATTTTTAGTTTATTCTAAGTATCTGAGTGTAGCTGGAGTGCAGCAAGCAAAATCACAGTCTAGTGGTTCATTTAACATGTATCAGAGACCTCATATTATGAACTGGATGTTCCAGCAGGGAATGAAAAGAAGAAAGATAAAGAGTGACTTGAGAATCGCTACTGAAAAACTACATGCTAGCTCTTCTAATTTGAATAAGTCTTTCTGGCCTTATTATTTATTCATAAAAGAACACAATAAAAAACTGGGAAAAGAACTGGATAAATACTTAGAGATTCCTCAATAGTTACATTTTTAAATAGGAATTTTACTCTTTTTGATGGGCTAGACTGGGTGTTTAGGCCGCACCTGTAAGCGTAAATGGTCTATAGCGCGGTTGAAGCTTCGAGGGCGGTGAGTGTATCGAGAGTTGTCCTCTTAGTTAGTGTCGAAGCATCGTCTTTAGGGGTTTCTTAGTTGAGAGAACCGGGTCAGGCGGGGAACCGAGCAGCCCTGACTTGATTAAGAAATGCTCTAGAGTTTCCCGGTGTGGAGCTGGTTAGGAGGGTTAACAGCTCCTGGTATTTTTCATTCACCTCGGAGCGTGCCCATTTTCTCTTTACATAAAAGTTAAAAAGCAATTATTACCAATTAAGAAGTATGCTGGGGTCGCCTAGTCTGGTATGGCGCAAGCCTGCTATAAAACGCATTGGGGAGCATATCTCAAATGTAGAAAGCTTGTTGGCTTCGGCCTTCGTGGGTTCAAATCCCACCCCCAGCGCTTTATATCGAAATTTATATAAAACCATGATGCGTAGTTATATTTATGCAAGAAAATGACTTATTAATGGCGGAATTCATAGGTGCAGTTATTGGCGATGGAAACTTATGGTCTAAAGATAAACATTATCGTGTTGAAATAACTGGTGATCCAATATTAGATAAAGAATATTTTGAAAATTTCCTTATACCTACAACTAAACAATTATTTGCTGTAAATCCACATGTAAGAGTAAGGCAACGTGGTCTAAGACTAAGAATAACGTCTAAAGATGTATATAGTCTATTAACTAATGACTACAAGCTCCCAACAGGTAGAGAAAAAGGCATGTTAGTAACAATACCTAAGAGTATATTAAATAATACTTCTCAAACAATTGCGTGTATAAGAGGAATATTCGATACAGACGGCTCAGCATTTCTTGCTAATAAAGGATATCGGCAAGATTATCCTACTATTGAAATATCTACAACAAGCGAAGGTCTTGCAAATCAAATAAGAGATTCTCTAGTTAGTCTAGGATATAGGGTTGGTTTTAGAAGTTGGAAACGTGAGATATTTAGAACGAAATGGGTAATTTCAGTTAACGGTGATAGTATGTTTAAAAAGTGGATGGATGAAATCGGAACATCTAATCCTCGTCATTTAGTTAACAGTAACCTTTAAAAATAGTAAAACGACAAGTGTTTCTTACGGAGCCATAGCTCAGCTGGGAGAGCACTAGAGAGATGACGTCGTTGTGACTATGGCCTCATCTCTGGTGAAACTGAAGAAGCTATGAGATTGGATTAGTTTCTGTCTCTTCGGCAATCTAGGTGTCGTGGGTTCAAATCCCACTGGCTCCATTTATTATGAAAGACCTTAAAAAAATAGAAAATAAGTGGCAAAAAGAGTGGAAGAAATCTAAAATATTCGAAGCTGAGCCGGACAAAAGAAAGAAATTCTTTACTTCTCTAGTTATTGCTTATCCCTCTGGAGACTTGCATATAGGGCATGCAAGGACGTTTACCCGTTCTGATATAATTGCTCGCTTCAAGAGGATGCAAGGCTACAATGTATTATGTACTACTGGCTTCCATGCTACTGGAAACAGAGCTGTAGTGTTAGCTAAAAGAATAGCTAACAAAGATAAAAATACAATAAAAACTCTCAAAGATCTCTATAGTCTATCTGACAAGGAGATAAAGGGATTTGCAAATAAGCCTGAAAAGGTAGTTCGATTTTTCATGGAAAAAGGTACAGAAACCTTAAATCTTGGTGGATTTGCACTTGACTGGAGAAGGAGATTTATTAGTATAGATCCTCACTTTTCAAAATTCATAGATTGGCAATTCAGAACATTAAAGAAAAAAGGTTATGTTTCTAAGGGCTCACATCCTGTCATATTCTGTCCTAAATGTGATAGCCCAATCACTCAATCAGATAGAGACGAAGGGGAAAATGCTATAGTTAGTGAGATTTCTCTATGGAAATATAAGCTGGATAATGGCGTTATTCTGCCAGCTGCTACATTAAGACCTGAAACTATTTTTGCTATCACAAATGTGTTCTTGCATCCAGATGCTAAGTATGTATTAGTAAAAGTAGGTAAAGAGAGTTGGATTGTTAGCGATGCTGCGGCTAAGAAACTAAAGCAGCAAAGACCGAATTTAGAGATATTGGATGAAATAGATCCTATAAATGTGATTGGTCAGAAAGTAAGCAATCCAGTTACTAATGATAAGATGCTGGTCTTGCCTGGGCCTTTTATTAATCCAGATGCGACTACTGGTGTTGTTGCTTCTGAACCTAGTGATGCTCCTGATGATCATATAGCGCTCGAAGAATTGAAAAAATCAAGTCAATTAGCAAGGTATAACTTAACTGCTAAGGATATTGAGAAAATAAAATACAAATCTCTAATTAAACTAGAAGGCTATGGTGACTTTCCGGCAGTTGATATATGTAAACAAATGAAGATAACTTCATTAAGTGACGAGGATAAGTTGCTTGAAGCTAAGAAGACAATTTACAAGCTACAGTTCCATAAAGGTGTAATGAAAAAGATATCTGGCAAGTTCGCTGGCATGTCTGTTTCTGATGCTATTGAAGCTGTAAAAAAAGAGTATAAAAACAAATTAGATGTAATGTACGAACCTTCTGAAAGAGTTACTTGTAAATGCGGCGCTGAGTGTTACATTAAATTGTTACAAGACCAATGGTTCATAAATTATGGAAATAAAAAATGGAAGTCTCAGGTTAAAAAATACTTAAAGGAGATGAATGTTTATCCTGAGTTCTGGAGGCAGGCTTTCGAAGCTGCCTTGGATTGGGTTTCTGATAAAGCTTGCGTTAGAAAATCAGGCTTAGGAACTCCATTACCTTGGGACAAGGAATGGGTTATAGAAACTCTATCTGACAGTACTATTTACATGGTATTTTTTATAATAGATAAGTTCATTAAGCCGAATAAAATAAAGGCTGAACAATTAAATGATGACTTCTTCAATTACGTATTATTAGGTAGGGGAAACTGTAAGACAGTACCTAAAAAAGTGCTAAATAATATCAAAAAAGATTTCAACTACTGGTATCCTCTTGATTGGAGAAACTCAGCTAAAGATCTCTTGAATAATCACTTGTTGTATTTCATCTACAACCATATTGCTATCTTCCCAAAAAAGAACTGGCCTAAGACTATTTCTGTTAATGGTTACGTTAATCTGGAAGGAGAAAAGATGTCTAAATCTAAGGGGAAGGCTACGACTTTCAGAACAGCGATTCAGACATACGGAGCAGATGTTACAAGAACTGTTTCTGTTATTTCTACGTCTCCTGAGCAGGATTCTGACTGGAGAGATGAGGATGCGGAGAACATGGTTAAGTGGCGTAACAAGTTCTATGAATTGATAAATAGACTTGCTAAGACGAAGAAATTTGTAAAGGAGAATAACTCAGATAAATGGCTATTATCGAGGAGTATGAGTACTATAGATATTGTAACTCAGAATCTAGAAAAGCTAGAAAGCAGAGACGCAGCACAATACTGCCTCTATCAAATGATGAGTGACTTCAGATGGTATTTAAGAAGAAATAATAACCAAGTATCAAAAACAGCTAAAAAAATAGCAACAGACTGGGTAAAGCTAATTGCTGTTTATATGCCTCATATTTCAGAAGAACTATGGAAAGATCTAGGTCAAAAAGGCTTTATATCAAATGCTTCTTGGCCGAAAGTAGATAAGAAAAAGATAGACAAAAAAGCTGAGGAGTCTGAATTAAGAATACAAAAATCATTAGATGATGTTCAACATATTCTAAAAATAATTGGGAAGAAACCTAAGGAGATATATCTTTACGTTGTTCCAAATGAATTAAAACTCTATAAGGAATCTGAAGACTTCTTTTCAAAGGAATTTAGCGCTAGAGTACATATTTATGCTGTGAATGATAAAAATAAGTATGATCCTGAGAAAAAATCAAGCAAAGCAAAGCCAGGTAAGCCTGGAATATATATAGAATAATTATAACACTATAATCTAATTTTTAGTGATTCTATGAATGGATTTATAATGACTCTTTGATAGTAACAAAACATGGTTTTGAATTATAGTTATAAATAACGCTTTCCTAGTGAACTAACAACAATGTGCGGTATAGTTGGTTATATTGGTGAAAAAGAGGCTGCGCCGATTTTGCTCGAAGGTCTAAAGAAACTAGAGTATCGGGGCTATGATTCTGCAGGAATCGCAACTCTAGCCAAGAATACGGTTCATGTTAAAAAAGACAAGGGGAAGATTAATGATATTGGTTTTGAAGCAAGCTTAAGAGCACTGCCTGGAAACATAGGTATAGCTCATACTCGATGGGCCACACACGGTGAAGTTACAAAAGAAAATGCTCATCCGCATTCTGATTGCTCTGGAAACATTATAGTAGTTCATAATGGAATCATTGAAAATTATCAGGCAATTAAAAAAACATTAAACTTGCATACTATTACTTCTGATACGGATTCTGAATTGATAGCGCACTTAATAGAGCATGAGATGGATTCTGGAAAGGATTTTATAGAAGCTAGCAAGTCTGCCCTAAAAAAACTAGAGGGTAATTATGCTGTATTGATATTAAATAGAAAAGAAAATCAAATAGTAGCGTCGAGGGATGGTTCTCCACTTGTTATAGGCGTAGGGAAAGATGAATATTTTCCTGCTTCAGATATACCTGCTTTTCTGAATCACACAAAGAAGGTAATTTATCTCTCTGATGGTGATTTTGTTATTATAAATAAGAATTTAGAATTCTTTAATTTAGAAGAAGATAAGAAAGTTGAGAGGGAAATAGATAATATTGAGTGGGATGCTGAAGAAGCTGAAAAAGGAGACTTTGATCATTATATGTTAAAGGAAATTACAGAGCAAACTGAAACAATACAAAAAGCAATTGATCAGAACGAAGATGAAATAAATTATATAGCTAAACAAATAAAAGAAGGTTATGGTATTTTTCTAGTTGCGTGCGGAACTGCTTATCATGCTTGCCTTAATGCTGAATATTTATTTTCAAAAATAGCAAAAAAGCATATCAATGTTGTTTCTGGTTCTGAATTTCCACACTTTAAGCATTTTCTAAAAGAAAATAGTCTAGTAATCGCTATATCACAATCTGGAGAAACTGCTGATGTTTTAGAAGCTGTAAAGGCTGCAAAATCTATGAAGAGCAAAGTGCTCTCAATTATAAATGTTAAGGGTTCTTCTCTAGACAGATTATCTGATATAACTTTTTACACTAAAGCGGGCCCTGAAATATGTGTTCTTTCAACTAAGGCATATACTGCGCAAGTAGCTCTTCTTTTACTCATAGCATACGCTATTGCTGAAAATCTAGAAGAAGGTAAAAATAATCTAAAAAATCTTTACAATTTGACTTACAATCTAACTGCTCTAAGCACTAGAGAACACATAAGAAAACTCGCTGAAAAATTAAAAGAAAAAAATCATATGTTCACAATAGGACGAGGAATAATGTATCCTACTGCATTAGAAGCAGCATTAAAACTTAAAGAAGTCTCATATATTCACACTGAAGGTTTTGCTGGTGGGAACCTAAAACATGGTCCTGTTGCTTTAATAGAAAAAGGTACACCTTGTATAGTTTTCGTGTCTGAGGACACAGAAAAAGAAATTCTCTCCAATGCTGCAGAAATTAGGAGTAGAGGTGGGCTGATTATAGGTATTGCTCCTAAGGATAATGATCTATTCGATTATTTTATAAGGGTGCCTGAAGCATCTTTTGCAAATTCAATAACTCATATTATTCCAGTACAAATCTTAGCGTATCAACTAGCTTTATTAAGAGGATGTGATCCTGATAAACCAAGGAATTTGGCTAAGTCAGTCACTGTAAAATGATAGACAAAAGTATATTCCGTGCATATGATATTCGAGGGGTTTATGGAGAGACAATAACGCCTAAGATAATGGAATGCATTGGTAGAGAACTCAGAAAAATGTTTCCAAATGAGAGTTTTGTTGTTGGTAATGATATAAGATCTTCAAGTGAAGAGCTCGCAGGAGCTCTAATTAAGGGCTTGATGTTTAAAGATGGTGAAGTTATTTATGCTGGAACAACAGCATTTGGTACTTCTCTTTTTACTGGATTTAAATTAAAAAAAGACAAAAATTTTTACATAACTGCTTCTCATTCTCCTCCTGAATGGAATGGTGTTAAGTTGTATTACGGGGACGGTGAAGCATTTACTTCAGAACTTAACTATAAGTTGGGAGACAATGTAGCAAAACATATAGATGAAGTTGAAGATTATGATAATTATACTGATTTTTTAGACAAAGCAAATAGAGTTAATCTTAATGAAGAATACATAAAATTCATGAGAGATAATTTCAAAATAACCAAACCACTCAAGGTTGTTGTTGATTGTGGTAACGGTAGTACTGCTCTAACTGCTCCAGCTGCTTTAAGGGCTTTAGGTTTCGATGTAGTAGTCTTAAATGACAACATCGATCCTAATTTCCCTGCCCGTACTGCAGACATAAAAACAGCTCTTCTGGGTGAATTATATGAAAAGGTAAGATCTGAAGGTGCTGATTTTGGAGTGGCTTTTGATGGTGATGGTGATAGATTTGTTCTAGTAGATGAAAATGGTACGCCTTATAGCGGAAGTATAACTGGGATAATGATTGCTAAGAATATTATACGTGACTCTAAAAAAAAGAAGATTGTAATAACCCAACCTGTTTCTATAGCTACTGAAACTGAGCTTGAACCCTTAGGTGCTAAAGTTATTCGTATACCAGTTGGTCATACTTATGCCATAAACAATGCAAAAAAAGAAAATGCCTTGATGGGTATGGAAGAAAGTGGTCATCTTATCATAACAGATTATTTTTATTTTGATGATGGTTTGATTGCTCCACTAAAGGCTGCTGAAATTATGTGTAATACTGGAAAGAAATTAAGTGAGTTGATGGGAGAAATACCTATCTATCCTTTTGAAGAAATTGTATTTGAGTGCAAAGAAGAGGTCAAGTTTAAGTTCATAGAAGAAATGTACAACAGACTCTCAAAAGAATATGATGATACTTCCTCAATGGATGGTTTGAGGATTGGTTTTAAAGATGGTTGGGTTTTATTAAGAGCGTCCAATACTGGTCCTAAGATAAGATTATATATTGAAGCTACATCTCGAGAAAGATTCAATGAGCTTAAAGATAAGTTCAGCGGTTTGTTTTTTGAAGAACTAAATAAATGGTAAAGGTAGTGTTCCTCTGCGGAGGTATAGGCAAGAGAATGCATCCTATAACTACAGATAAATTTCTCTTGAATTTTCTAGGAAAAACACTATTGGAAAATCAAATAGAGCTAGCTCAAAAAGCTGGATTTAATGATTTTGTGATGGTATCCAATAAAAGAAGCATCGAGACTATTAAAGGAATTTGTAAGAATGTTGATGCTAACATTGAATTTGCAATTCAGAAGGAAGCAAAAGGTATGGCAGATGCTTTAATATCTGCTAGGGAACTGTTAATTGACGATGAGATTATCATCGTCAAACCAAATGACGTGGTTAATATTTCTGCTTATAAAAATATATTAAAAGAAGCCAAAAACAAAGATTATGATTCATACGTTCTAGGTTATGTTGTTGATGAATACTTCCCTGGAGGTTATTTAAGTGTAGATAAAAACGATGAAATTAATGGGGTTGTGGAAAAGCCAGGTAAAGGAAACGAACCTAGCAACATTGTAAATCTAGTTATTCATCTTCACAGAAAAACCAAAGATTTGTTCAAATACATGGAAAACACGGAAAGAGACAGAGATGACATCTATGAATATTCTATGGATAAGATGATGAAAGATGGCTTCAAATTCAAGGCTGTTAGATACACTGGCTTTTGGGTGGCGATACAATACCCTTGGCATATTTTCAAGGTAATGAATCATTTCTTGGATTCAATTGAGCAGAAAATATCTCCAACAGCTAAAATACATAAAACTGCGATAATTGAAGGGAATGTAATAATTGATGACAATGTAAGAATATTCGAAAATGCTGTGGTGAAGGGTCCTACATACATTGGTAAAAATTGTATAATCGGAAATAACGCTTTAGTGAGAAGCTCAAATATTGCAGCTAATTGTGTTGTAGGATTTTCTACTGAGGTTAAAAGTTCCTACATATGTGAAAATTGCTGGCTCCATATGAATTACATCGGAGACTCAATAATTGATAGTAGATGTTCTTTCGGATCAGGTTCTATTACTGCTAACTTAAGATTTGATGAAGAAAATGTGAAAGTGAATGTTGAAGGTCAAAAAATTAATTCTGGAACTAATAAATTAGGTGTAATCATGGGTAAGGATTGTGGAATTGGAATCAATGCTAATATCATGCCAGGTATAAAAGTAGGTCCTAATAGCATAATCGGTGCAGGAGTAACTCTTATGGAAGACTTGAAACCTAACAAGATAGCTCTATTGGTAGATAATTCTTATTGTATAAAAGACAATAAATGTACTCCAGACATAAAAAAACGTGAAGAGATGAGGAAGAAATTAAAATAATTCTTTAATTACTAACCTATATAAAAAAATTTATAAAGTCACTATAAATTTAATTATAGTATAATGGATCAATTAGTAAAAAAGAAGGCTGAGAGGTTCTTTGTAAAGAACGTTGAAACTGATGTTGACCCTAAAAGACTAAAGGGACTTCTAAATCCTACACGTTGGGATATATTAAAAAAGATAGCGGAAAAGCCAAGTTATCCTTCTCAAATTGCTAGAGATCTAAGATTAGATGAGCAGATTGTTTATTATCACATAAGGGAGTTAGAGAAAAACAAATTAATCAAAGTTGAAAGAACTCAAATGTTGGGTGGAGCAATGGCTAAATACTATGTTCCTACTTCAAGAGTCTTTGCTTTAGAGTTGCCTGGCGGTGAAGAGCGATTAGCAGATTTTCCAATAAAAAAACAGCCAAAGGCACTGAAAGATTTCTTAAGTCCTCTTATAACTTCTGGTAAATTCAATGCTACAATTGTTGTTGGAAGCCCTGATCCCCATGGTAAATATCAAGTAAGAGCTAGAGATTCGCATTATGCGATAGATTTGGCTATGTTTATGGGCCAATTTGCAGAATTACCTGAGAATAATTTCATTGTGAAGCTAGACATTGATGTTAAATCAGAGAATTTTTATAACAACAATCTGATTCTCGTTGGTGGAATATTGACTAATACTATAACAGAAGAATTTAATAACTATCTTCCTGCAAAATTTCAGTCTGAAAAATTTCCTTTTAGAGGAATCATTTCTGAAAAAACAGGTGAAAAATACGCTGAAGATGCTCAGGGAATAATTGCTAAGATCCCAAATCCTAAGTCTCCTGATAAGAGAATACTTGTTTTAGCAGGAAATACATTCAACGGGACTAAGGCTACAGTTATAGGTTTAACTAGATTTTATGAAAAAATACTCTCAGATTATAAAAATGAGGACACGTGGGTCCGTGTTATACAAGGTTTGGACCTTAGTGGTGACGGAAAAATAGACTTCGTTAAAGTACTAGAGTGATCTATAAACTCTCTGAACTAACAGAGCATCTGCCTGTGGATCTGGAGATTCGGTAATTAGTATCCCCTCTGCTTTAAAATCCTTCAATGCTCTCAAAACATCTTTATAATTTAATTTTGATTGTTCAAGGAAAAGGTGATTTCTTTCTCCTGTATTTCCGTATTCAATCCCAGATAAGTGAATGTGCATATTTTTTATTGCTTTTTTACCTAACTTATTCTCTATTTTAACTAGAATCTCTCTGAATTGGTCATAGGAATTTATTTTACCTATAGATCTTGCAAATACGTGTGCAAAATCCACACATATACCAATCATATCGATTTCTTGAGAAAGAGACAGTATCTCATTAACTGTACCAAATTGTGACTCTTTACCTGTTGTCTCTAAAGAGATTTTTACCTTAGTGCCTTCGTTCTCTAATGTTTTACAAATATCTTTTAGGATCTTTTTAAGTTTTTCATAAACCACTTTAGGTTCTTGTTTCATGTAGTAAGCTGTATGAAAAGTGACAGAAGTGCACCCACATTTGAATCCCGTCCTTGCAGTTTTTAATACTCTTTGCTTACTTTGCTCGAATTTTTCTTTTTCACTAGCATTAAGATTTATCCAGTAAGGACCGTGACCAGTCAACTTAACATCCAGATGTTTGGCTAATTTATTCACCTTGGAAGCAAGCTCATCACTCATCCTAAGGCCCCTAACCCATTCAACTTCCATTGCTCCTAAGCCTATGGCCTTAATTCTTTCTATTCCTAATAATGTATCTCTACCTCTAGAACTCGACGGAACTCCTGCTGTCCCAATTAACAATGTCATTTTATTATCTTAATTAATTCATCAAGTTGCTCATTTATATCTTTACTTGAATCAATAACAATATGGTCTTTTTTTATTGGCTCCCAACCCTTTTTCATTATTTCATAAATTCTTAGTCTTGATTCTTTTGTAAATCCTGGTCTTCTTTTAGAATTATCTTTTTGTATTCTTTCTCTTATTATTTTTTCAGGAGCAGTTACTTTTACAATAATTAATTCTCCACCTACTTCTTTAATCATTTTGTAGAATTTATTTCTTAATTTTTCTTTATCAAAAACCGCATCCATTATGACAATTTTATTTTTAGACATTAGTTTCCTTACTTCATTAAGTTTCTTATCATAAAATTCTAATCTTCCCTTATTTAGTTCCTTCTCAGATAATTCTTTAGATCCCATCTTAAAATGTTTAGATTTCATAGCATACTCATCGGAATCAAAGAATTCACAATCTATTTTCTTTTTTAATAATCTACATAACGTTGTTTTTCCTGTTCCTGGAAGTCCAGCAAATACAACTAAAATTGACATTATTTTTTCCTGAAAAAGCTTAGGAAGCCAGTAAATCCTAAACCTTTAAAATCTGGTCTTACTACTTTACCTTGGATTTTCCAAGGCCTTTCAATTAACTCAATTGTTTTAATGTATTTAAAATCTTCATCTACTTTGTTTACAAATGCTTGAGACTGGGTTATCTGAGGATTGTAAACAACAAGAAAACCTCGCTTCTTTAATGCTTTTTTTACATTATCAATAGCCTTGTAAGAATCCTTCAAGTCAAGAATAATTACATCAATATTTTTCTCTTTGATCTTGTCAAAAACGTCACCTTTCTTTACAGTTAAGTTCTTCAAGCCTAGCTTCTTCTTGTTCTCTTTAACGATTTTTATGAAATCTTCACGTATCTCGTAAGTTATTACTTTCTTGGCTATTGAAGCTAAATAACATGCTAATGCTCCTGATCCAGAACCTGCATCAAGAACTGTGGAATCTTTATTGATTCCAGTAGCAGTTATTATGTATCCTATGTCTTTAGGAATCATAATTTGAGCTCCTCTTTTTATCTTCTTGTATCTATCTATAAAATATGTCATAATAAAAAAAGGAAATAAAAAGAATATAAATCTTACTTAATTATTTCTTCTTTTTCTTCTTTCCTTTCTTCTTCTTTGGCATTTTTTTACCTCAATAAATATGATAAAATTATAGTCATTTTTCACCTAAAAATATATCTCGTATCCGACAAGGGAATACATAATTATAAAAAGAATATTTATAAAATCGAAGAATAATATACCTTACAATATGAGAACTGTATTTATAATTCATGGAGCTTATGGAAATCCAGGAGAAAACTGGTTTCCATGGTTAAAGGAAAAATTAGAAAAACTAGGTTGTAATGTTTATGTTCCTAAGTTTCCAACACCAGAAGGACAAACTTTAGAAAACTGGATGAAAGTTTTTAAGGATTATAAAAAATATTTGAATGAAGATACTATTGTCGTAGGACATAGTTTAGGACCAGTATTTCTGTTAAGAGTTATTGAAAAATTAGATAAACCAATTAAAGCTGCTTTTTTTGTTGCGTCAGTCGCAAGGCAACTAGGAATCCCAAGATTTGATAAAATAAACAAAACATTTCTAGACAAAGGGTTTGATTGGGATAAAATAAAACAAAATTGTAAGAGATTTTATGTTTATAATTCAGATAATGACCCGTATGTGCCTTTAGTACTTGGTAAAGAACTTGCAGAAAAATTAGATGCTGATCTAATTGTAATTAAAGGTGCAGGTCATTTTAATGAGAAGACAGGATATACTGAATTTCATGAATTATTGGAAAAACTTGAAAAATTAATCAATAATTAGAAATATATTTCTAAAATATAATTCCTTTATAGTGGTTTAGTACTTTAGGATATGCTACATCAAAATGTCGTACAAGCTCCTCTTTTTCAGGATCAAGAATTCCAGAACATTCTAAATGAAGTTCTAGAGTAGTACCTTTTTTCGGAATTATCATATGCTTAATCTCTTTAGGAATAACTGTCTTTTTTACTAATCCTCCGAAACAAACTAGTGTAGGGGGTGATTTTGAAAGATCATATAACTCGCCTTCAAATGAGAATCCTTTACCAGATAAGAGTGTAAGAGTCTCGTCAACGTCCGGATGAAAATGATAATCTGTAGGTCTTGGAAAAATAATATCCCTTTCTGTGTATCCTAATTCCTCCAATTCTTCAGGAGTATGTAATTGCTTGATTAATAATCCGCTGTCTTTATCTAGAACATAACCATTTGATTTATTGTCCTTGACTACTTGATCTAAAAAACCTGGTTTGGTATTTTCCTTATACCATTCTTCAATTCTCTTATTCGTTAATGTATCTACTACTGATTCCATTGTAAGTTTAACTAAGAAGGAATAAAGTTAAAAATATTTCTAAAAAACTAGTAGCTAAAGTTTATTAGGTATTTATTATCTAAACATATCGTACTCTTTAGGAGGATATAAACTTAAACAGAAATCAGAACAGCTCCTATAACGACAAATATGGTTGCCATGAGATTTATTATTAAATCATGCTTACTATACTTTTCATAGATTAATTTTGAGTTTACTCTTGTAAGCAAAAATACAATTAAGAACACAAGTAGCGGAGTAATAGATGCGAGAGCTGAAACAAGAGACAATAAGTATTTAGATATAGCGTATACATATATTGCGTATGCAATAAAACATAAGAAACTATTTAGAATAATATATTCTACTCCTTTTTTTGATTTCTCTATGATTTTAGGGTGATGTATTATAAAAATTATGGTTGAGATTGTAAAATACCCTAAAAAGACCCAGAATAAAATATTGAATATATGATAACCTCCCAAATTACTTGATAATTTTATAAATAAATCCCTAACAGCCCATGCAAATGTGCTTATTAATATCAACAGGGCTGCAAAATTAATTTTGTATTTGGTACCTTTCTTAAATGCTATAAGAATAACTCCTATGAGCAAAATAGAAATCCCAATGTATTGTATGAGTAATAATCTTTCATTTAAAATAAAAAAAGAGAGTATTATTATCCAGATTAAATTAGTTGGAAACAAGGGCGCTAATCTAGAAATTCTTTCTTTTTTTAAAGCAGAGTAATAAAATATACTCGCACATGCTGAAATCACTCCTCCTAGAATTAATAGAAATATTATTGTAATAGGAATGCTAAACACGTTTCCTATTAATGCTGCTAGAATAGCAAATATAATGTAAAACGTAAACCCAAAAATTGATGTACAAATCCATGGGTCTCTGAGCTCATCCTTTATGATGTGTCTATCAATTATTTCTACGATAGCCCAAAAAAAGGCAGCTATTACCGGATATATTATCCATAACATAATGCTATAATAATAAAATTGTAGAATATAAAATTAGTGTACTTAAAAGCCTACCCAGCCTCTTCCATACATGTTTAAAATAACTGCTAAGGCAGCAACAATAATACAAATAGCAATAACGTATTCTGGTCTAAGCATTAATTTACTTGAATATTCGTCCTGAAAGTATCTTACCAATCCTCCTACAGAAGCAGGAGTTGAAATTTTTCCTGGTTTTACCATTTTTAATTTAAAGGAAAGCTGGCTTATAAGCCGGCTTTTGTAATCCCCGACTTTAAGCCAAGGGGACGCAAGCATTCTACTAAGCGCTTAAAAGCTTGCACTCACCTAGATCAACACAATTTCACCCTTATTAGTCTTTCGCTCAAGAATCATTGCTTAAACTAACAGGTTGATTTCTGTGGGCTGACCGATCCCGCTAAGGATCAATAGGCTATGTTGAGTGGCCGACTTTCCTCCCTTTGGGGTAAGCTTGCCAGCCAGCTTTCCGTGTGAGTATAAAATAAATGAAACGTCATACATAGTCTAAGTAAATAGAGATTTTTAGTAGCTGTGAGCTAAATATCTCGTTGCCTCGATACGTACACCCCAGCTCTATCAAACCCATCTTCTATGGGAATCTCAAATGGTTTCTTTTTGAAGCTGGCTTCGGGCTTAGATGCTTTC
>CP070803.1:626579-693590 GCA_020343615.1 Candidatus Woesearchaeota archaeon
CTTACTAACTGTTCTAATGATTGATTATTATCTTTAGTTACTTCCCATCTAATTCCAGGGATATCTCCTTTTGTTCTTCCTGCATGGCCTCCAATTCCTGCTACAATTACTTCATCGTGTTCATCTATAAAATCAATAGCTTTGTTTCCTGGAACAAATGCTGTTATTTTTCTACCGTTTTTTATTAATTGTACTCTAACTGCTTTTCTTAAAGCGGAATTTGGTTGTTTTGCTTCTACTGCTCTCTTCTCTAAAACAATACCTCTTGCTTGAGGAGATCCTTTTAATGGGTCTGATTTAACTTTAAGATTATATTTTCTACGGACAAAATTTTTGTCAGCATGACGAAAAGTCTTACGTCTACGTTTTAGTTTCTTAGCTGCATTTAACCCTTTTGATTTTCCGCCCATAGTGAGAAAAAAGAATAAAAAGCGTTTAAAAAGTTTTGGTATTACTCCTGTTCTTCAGTATAGGAAGGAGCAGCTGCTTTTCTTACAATCATAACGTCACCAACTGCTTTTACCATGCTATGAGGAACCAAGGCGCCTTTTGCTCCACCAAGACTATCATTTAAAAATGAATTCTTTGTTGCTTTTATTCTCCAAGCATCTATTTTATTATTATCAATTACAGCTCCTTCAACATTTCCAAAATATTCTCCATCTTCTACATAAGCCCTTAATCCTATTACTTCAGATATAGGTTTAACTTTAATCATGTTACACCTCTAGTTTTTCCTATTTATTACTTAAAGTATATAAACTTATAAATTTTTTTCTTTTAAATGGCTGAATTAACATTAGTTGGTTCTTCTCACGTTGCTCGAGACAGTATAAAAGGAATAAAGAAGGTGATTCTAGAGAAAAAACCAAATATTGTGGCTATAGAATTAGATCAACAAAGATTACAGGCTTTATTTAAAAGAAGTAAGGGTTCAGTTAAATTAAGTAGTATTAGAAAAATAGGTTTAATGGGATTTATTTTTACAGTTATTGGAAAACTGCTACAAGAAAAATTAGGTAAGGTGGTTGGTATTGCTCCGGGTTCTGATATGAAATCTGCTGTATTAGCTGCTAAAAAAATAAATGCTACGGTTTTTCTTATAGATAAGAACATAGTTGAAATATCTAGAGATATATCCACTAAACTAACGTTCTTTGAAAAAATTAAAATTATACTTTATATAGTTGGAGGCCTTATTTACACTCCTTTTATGACTATATTTAAAAAACCAAAAAAGGGAGTAGATATTAGCAAGGTTCCTCCTAAAGAAATGGTTAAAGAGTTGGTTGGTGAATTTAAAAAAAGATTTCCTAGATTATATGAAATTTTGATTACAGATAGAAATAAGCATATGGCTGCTTCTTTAAATTTTTTAGTTAATCAGAATAAAAATAACAAAATAGTAGCTGTTGTGGGGGCGGGCCATATATCTGGGATAAAAGATATTTTAAAGAATAAATACTCTATAAAAGTAAAGTAGAAATGAAAAAAAAATTTACTGAGGAAGAAATTAAGTATATTCTTATTTCTACTTTAATACTAGGGTTCTGCTTTTCATTTAGATGGCGTGGTTCTTTCTCAGTTAATAATTGGTTCTCTGCGCTTAGATCTTCATTAATAATAATTGGGCTAGCTCTTTCTATTAAAATAGCGGTTCAGAAGTATATATCTAGTAGAATTTCTTGCCAGGTAGAATATAAAATATGGAAGTCTGGTTTAATTTTAGCTTTAATAACTACAATAGCGTCTTTAGGATATATAATCTGGGCAGCTCCTGGAGCTGTTAGGATAATTAATAAAACTCGCTTTAGAATTGGAAAGGCGAAGGATGAAATACATCCTGGTCCACGTGATCATGCTTTAATTGCTGTTGCTGGGGTATTTGTTTTTTTTATTTTTGCATTAATAGGTAAAATTCTTCTTTCTACGGGAGATAGTATTTTTGGAGATAAATTATTGTTTATAGGGAGCTATCTTGCGATATTTAATCTAATACCTTTTGTGTATCCTCATAACACAGTTCCACCAGTAATAGCGAAGGGAAACCTTCCTACTTTAGAAGGTGTATTAATCTTTTTTGGATCTAGGTCAATATGGGCTTTCTCTTTTTCATTCATATTAATAAGTGTCTTGGGTTTTCTATTCTTAGGAACTGGTGCTTCTCTTATTATAGCAATTGTTGGTAGCATTCTTTTATTCCTCTTATGGTATTATTACGTAGAACCTTGGGGCATTGCTTCTCCAACAAGTGATAGATTTTATAGAGACTATTATGATACATTTTCAAAAAAACCACGAGATATGGGTAAGTGGAAGTGGCAAAGTAAACACGAAAAATACAAATGAGATTCCTTAAAGAAAAATTAAATTTAAGATTATACCAACAGACTATTCTAAATACTGCACTAAAGGAAAGCACGTTATGTGTTATTCCTACTGGTTTGGGTAAAACTTACATAGCTATAGCCTTGTCAGGTTTAAGATTAAAAACCCATCCTGAATCTAAAATTTTATTTCTTGCTCCTACTAAACCTTTGGTAGATCAACATAAAAAAACATTTTCTAAATTTTTTGAAGCTGATGGTAAAGAGATGATTATTTTTACTGGAGAAGTTCTTCCATCTATAAGAAAAAAGCAGTTTAAAGAGGCTAAAATAATTTTTTCCACACCTCAATGTATTAGAAATGATCTAGAGTGTAAAAGAATCTCTCTCAAAGATATAAGTTTGTTAATTGTTGATGAAGCGCATAGATCTGTTGGGGATTATGCTTATGTATACGTAGCGAGAGTTTACAAAGACCAAGCTGATAACTTTAGACTTCTTGCATTAACTGCTTCGCCTGGATCTAGTGAAGTAAAAATATCTGAAATATGTAATAATTTATTTGTAACTGCTCTAGAAGTAAGAGGTAGGGACCATAGTGAAGTTAAAGAATACATCCAACCCTTAACTTCTGAGTATAAATTTGTTGAACTTCCAGAGTATATGATTAAAATAAAGAAGTTCTTAGAAATTGCAATTAATGAGAGGTTGAGTTACTTGCATAGGAGGAAACTTATTCGTGTTTCAAAGGTTGATAGAGTAAGAAAAAAGGATTTAATTAGACTACAATTAATGCTACAAAAAAGATTAGCTAAAAAAGATTTTACAATAGCAAAGGCTGCTTCTGATTGTGCTTTTCTATTGAAGACATTTCATGCTTTGAGGTTATTAGAATCTGAATCTCTTGCTGCTTTTGATAAGTATATGGATAGGTTATGGAAAGATGCTAAAGAAAATAAAACTCGTGCCGTACAGAATATGGTTAAGGATAAGAATATAGAACAAGCTAAGATTCTAACTAAAAAAGAATTAGAAAAAAATCACGACCATCCTAAGCTACCTCTACTTAGAAAAATTGTAGAAGAACAAGTTGGTATAAATAAATATTCTAAGATTCTTATATTTACAGAATTTCGTGATAATATTTCTAAATTAGTTGAAACCTTGGAAGACGTTAAACTTTGTAGTGTAGAGGAATTTATAGGTCAAGCTTCAAAATCAACCAAGGGTATGTCTCAAAAGCAACAGGTTGAAGTATTGGAAAGATTCAAGGGAGGATATATTACCTGTCTAATTGCTACAGCTGTGGCTGAAGAAGGTATCGATGTTCCTGATGTGGATCTTGTAATATTTTATACGCCTGTGCCTTCTGCTATTAGGTCTATTCAGAGAAAGGGTAGAACTGCAAGAAAAAAGGAGGGAAAATTAATTATATTGATAACTAAAAATACAAGAGATGAAGCTATCTTTTGGATATCTAAGAGAAGAGAAAAAGGTATGGACTTAGCAACTAAGAAGATATCTGAAAGAAAAATAAAGGGACAAAAAAGACTAGATTATTATGAAAATAATAGTTGATTTTCAGGAAAGTAGGAATTGCTTGATTGAATATCTTAAAGAAGAGTTAGAGGTAGAAATAAAAAAACTAAAAGTTGGTGACTTTATAATTTCTAAAGATGTTGTTGTTGAGAGAAAAACAGTTGGTGACTTTATTAATTCTTTAATTGATAGACGATTGTTTAAGCAAGCTGACAATATGCAAAAGAATTATCCTTGTCCTATTTTCATTATTGAGGGGGATATTGAAGATATGTTTGCTAGAAATATATCTGAAAAGGCGATATGGTCTGCAATTATTTCTTTAATGTTAAAAAACAATGTTAAGTTTCTTTTTACAAAATCATTTAAGGAAACTGCTCAAGTTATATGTATTCTTGCTAAGAAAGAGCAGGTTGATGATAATAAAGAGCTTGCTTTAAGATGTAAAACAAATAAAATGAGTTTGAAAGAAAAACAACAGTTCTTTGTTGAAGGTTTACCTGGGGTTGGCCCTAAATTAGCTAAGAATTTACTTAAGAAGTTTAAGTCTCCAGAAGGCGTTATAAACGCTGATGAATCTGAGCTTAAGAAAATAGACAAGTTGGGCCCTAAAAAAGCAGAATCAATAAAAAAATTATTAAGAACAGTATAGTAAAAATAGAAAATGAAAGAAATTTATTTAAAAATAATAATAATTGCTATGTTATTTTTAGGTGAGTCTTTAGCAATATTCGCTGAGATGACTGCTGCTAAAACTTATTCAATCTCTGACAAGCCTGCACTTCATATTTTTTTATTAATGTTAATTGTAATTTTACTTGCTGAAGCATTTTTGATTTTAGGCTATATGTTTGGATTTAGTACTTTCAAAAATATTTGGGTTATAAGCGTTGCATCTATAACTTCAATCTTGATAATGGAACCAATTTTAGCATACACTTTTTTTAATCAATTACCAACAAAAGGAGCAGTAGTTGGTTTCGTATTAGGTGTACTTGGATTTATCTCTGCTATGACTTATTGATATAGTTATAGTCTGTCATAGAATAAGATTTATAAGATTTTACTACAATATTATTTTAATGGATGTTAAAAAAGATGCTCAAGAATTAAATTATGATTCTATTCTCTTCAATATAATATATAACAAAAATAAATGTAAATTATTATTTTTTATTTATAATGACAAGAATAACGCGGCAATTACTGTTGACCAAATAAAAAAACATTGCGATGGAGATTCCATTTCAGCTTTGGAAGAAATGGTTAAGGAAGGAATATTAGTGTCTGGTTTTAGGAGAAAAATAGGCCAAACAACTAAAACATATGGTATTGAAGATAATTTCTATAAATTCTTTAAGGACTTTGTTAAATAAACATGTATTTCCAAAAATTAAATTGTGTTGATATTTCTGGGAATCCTTTATATATCAAAAAATATGCTATTAAAATAAAAACTGTTGAAATCATCACAAGAACTATAAAGAAATCAAAAGGGTACTCTCTTACTATAATTTTTAATTTTCTTTGCTTATTTATATGATGTAAACTTACTAAAGGTATAAAGATTATGGCTGCTATTAAACCGAAGATTGATGTATGCCCTTCTATCATTGCGGTAGCTAAACCTATTCCGTGGAACATTGCAGCAAATAACAATACACTTATGTTTTTGAAATCCAATTGTAACGTAAATGGTCTTCTTGCTTGTATTAGAGAACCTCCAAGCATAAGACCAAATAATCCTAAATACATTGTTACGTGTCCAAGAATTTCATCATAAAAGTAAGCATATTCCTTTGCGAGTGAAACTCCTTCTCCAAAATAATAGGCTATATGATTTGCTGCGCCATGCATGCCAATTCCTATATAGAATAAAACAAAACTTAACAATAAGATAGCTGGTGTTATTTTTATTAGTGTTTGTGGAAAGTCTTTGATAGTTTTATGTGATGTTAATTCCTTATAAATTAAATAAAATATAATTGCACTAAAAAGAGGCATAAATAAACTTTCAGAGTAATGGAAGAATAAATTCAAAAGGAGTATGATGGTTGCTCCGAAACTCCATATTGCTATAAGTTTTGTTAGCTTTTGTATCTTCATAAATAATAATTAATAATTCATAATTATTAAATTTATTCTAATGTTTTTAAGAATTCAAATACTTTAGGATGTAAGGATGTTGTAAAATAATTAGTAACTTCTGTTGGTTTTACCCACTTAACCTCTACAAACTTACCTTGTGCCTTTGCTTCTCTTCCTTCTACCTTGCATAAATAATATATTAATAAGAACTCTTTTTTCTCTGGCATAATTCTGGCGAAGATTAATTTTTTTACATCAACATCTAAATTAGTTTTTATTTTTACTTGTTGTTTAAGATACTCCTCAAGATCCTTTTCATATTCTGGCCTTCCTCCAGGGAAGCACCATGTTAATTGAGGGAGTTGTTCATCATTTTCTCTTCTCCCAATTAGAATTTTCTTTGTATCGGGATCATAGACTATCCCCAAGACATTCACTAAGAAAATTCCCTTATCAAAACTATTCCAATCCATTTTCTAATTATTTTTTTCTAGATTGTCTGCTAGCTTTAACTAGCATATCTGGAGCTCTTTCTAAAGCATATTGATAAGCTAGGTCTTCAAAGCCTGCTTCTAAGAAAATATTAACTAGATTACGAGCTGCTTCATCTTCTTTTTCAGCTCTTTGTTTACGCATGTAAAGCTTTTTTCTTTCCTTTACATACTTTCTTTGATTATATTTTTTCATGTATTCCTTTTTTCCCATAGCTAATTTCCAAAGGAAATAGAGGTTTAAAAATGTTGTTGTGTTTAAATAGCTTTTAAATATTTAGTGACAATATCTACAAATCTACGGTTTATTGATATCTTTGGGTATTTATAGATGAATTTATTATCATAGTATACTGCTGTCCCTTTTCCTTTCATGCCCTCAATAGAATACACTATTTTGGCTGAATCCTTAGACTTTCCTGTTACATAACTTAACATACTCTCTATTAACCTATATTCTAGATTAGTCTCAAGTTTAGGGATAGTTTGCTCTTTACTTTCGAGTAGCGAGTCAATTGTTTCATTATCTATTTTTTTATCTAAAATAACGTTTAGCTCGTATGCGAGTAGTCCCTCCTTACCAAGTCCCTCCTTACCATGCATGTAGATATTAAAAAAGGAGTCTACTCCTTGTGGAAATTTGTATTTTTCTGTATCAAATTTAAAATCTGAATAATTTAGCTCCCTGTGTTGAGAATTAAAGCTAGCAGAGTTAGATGTAACAAGCGGTGTAATTACTTCAATTAATATGCCTTGTTTGTTTAGGTTGTGGATAATTACTATTTCTGTTAGCTTTCTTACTCCATCAATAACTTTAGATTTGAAGACTCTAGGATCTAAATGTATTTTATTTGATAGAATAATGTAGGGTTTTATATCTACCATGATTGTTTTAATAAATGGTAAAATTAAAAAGAGTTTCTATTCAAATTGTTCTATTCTAAATATCCTTTAATTACTTCAATAACTCTTTTGTCTATTGGGATTTCATCCCCTCGAAAGAAAAGTTCTTTACCTGTAAAAAATAATTCATTGCTATCTCCAAATTTTACTAGATGATGTTGAGTTATTAGTGTGGGTTTTTTACGTTTCACTATAGATGTTAGTACATTTGCAAGACTATAGGTAATGCTAGAGAGAACCTCTTCTTCATCATTGAGTACAGACTCTAAATAAGGTTGTGAAATCTCTTCTTTCAATTTAATATCTATCTCGTAATAATTAAGATCATCTTTGTTGAGGACATAGGTATTAAAAATTGAATCTATCTTATCTGGAAGGGGGTTCTTATCTTTGTCAAATTTTAAATCTTTATAAGATATTTCATCTAAAGATATGCTCGCTTTAGTATGCTGTCTATAGGGGCTACTACATTTTATTTTATTTTTTGTTATGTTCTTATTTGTAAGAGTAATAACTAAGAAGATATCTTCTCTATTTGATTTTATCTCCTCGAAACATAGTTTATTTGATAGTTGTATATACGGAACAATACTACTCATTTTATACTTTAATAAGTAGTAAAAAATAAAAGAGTTTCTATTCAAAATGCATTACTGTTGTTTTTCCTGTTTTTAGATTTAAAAAAGGAACTCTTCCAGGTTCAGCATGCAAACCATGTTTGTCTTGGAAAGATGTATTTTTCTGCCAACAGCCAGCTGCAATTATAGTAACTCCTCTGTATTGTGAAACTTTAGACTTATGGATGTGTCCTGTAACAACCATATCTGGGATTGGATCTATAATTAAAGGATCATATCTCATTGGTAAAGATAGTGTAGAAAGATGTGATGGCGCTAAGTGTCTTCTTTTTAATAAAAATTTAATTAAAGCATCTGGGGCATCGTACCCTCCTTCTTCAATTAAACCTTCAACATTGTTTATATAATAATCAAAACTATAGCCATGATACATTAAAATATCCAATCCTTCAAAACCATTTACATTATGAATATTTACATATGCGGGATTGCTTACATGTATTATATTTGGTAATTCATAAAGAGGTTTTGCTATTTCTTCCGGTAGAGGTGGTTGGGGTTCAGCTATCCTTAATGAATCATGATTTCCTGGGCATATAATTACATACTTATCTTTAGGTATTTTACTTAAATACTCTGCTGCTACTCTGTATTGTTCGTATATGTCATCGATCTCTAATTCTTTCTGCTGACCAGGATATATACCTATACCATCTACTATATCCCCAACTAAGAAAATATACTTTGTTTTTTTAGCTATCTCTTTTTGAGAAGGTGTACCAACTTCTCCTCTTAATAATTTGATAAAGTATTCTAATTTATCTCCTAAAAAAGTATTAGAGCCAACATGTAAGTCTCCTGTAAATGCTGCATAAACTTCCTCTTTAGCAAACTTCTTTTTATTGTTAATTACAACATCAGGTTGTATTATTTCATTAACAAAGAAAACACCTCTGGATGGGCTTCCTCTAACACCTAAAACTTCGTCTAAAGCTAGATATTTTGCTTCTTCTACTAGCTCTGAATCCTTTGAAATAATCCCTTTTATTTCACCAGAGGGATCTTCTAGTAGTAGAGATATGGTTCCAGTTGAGAATCTTTGTATATCTTTTATAATCGCTATAATTGTACTCTTTTCACCATAGGAAGATAATTTGGATATTGATATTGGTGACTCTACGC
This sequence comes from Candidatus Woesearchaeota archaeon, assembly GCA_020343615.1. Classification (GTDB taxonomy): domain Archaea; phylum Nanobdellota; class Nanobdellia; order UBA10117. The sequence goes on from CP070803.1 coordinate 635,688, forward strand.
CGGGTCTGTTTATCAAAAGATTCTTTATTTGTTCATACCGGCTTCTGAAATAAACGACAAAATCCTCAACTTTAATTTGTTTGGGTTCATATTCATATGATCTTATAATTGATACTTTAGATCCGTCAAACTCTATCTCTTTTTGATAATCGTGTATTTCTTTAGCTATAGGTAGCTTTCCCTCTTTCAAAAACTGATTAACTAGTTCTGTCTTGTTCATGGTAAATATGTCAATTTTTCCCTTTTTAAGTTATTATATTATTAAGTATATTTTCAATACAGAAAAAAATTAATAAGTTTAATTGTTAGGAATATGTATGGCTCAACGCGGCAGGAAGGCTGGAAGTTTGATAAGAGATCGGCTTGTTGAATTATTATATTATTTAAAAAAGGGGTATGGTTATGATATTTACAAGTATTATGTAAAAATCTGGGGCAAAGTAACTCTTAGATCTATTTATTATCATTTAAGAAAGGGTGTTGAATTAGAAGTCTTCAAAATAAAAAAAGTAGAGGAAGTAAAAGGAGATTATTCTTGGGGTTTGAAAGCTAAAAGAATTATTTATGAGTTAGGATCTAATGCTAATCCTACTAAAGATGTAAAAATTAAAAAGAAAATTGAAAAATTATTATAAATTAACTCTCAGTTTATTTTGTATGGGGAAATTTTTAACATACATTTTGACTTTTTGAAGATATACTTCGAGTCCTTTTGTTTCTTTTTTACATATCTCTTTTACTGCGGATTTTGCTTGTTCTTCATGGATTTCATAATTATCTATGATAGAGACAATATCATCTGAATTTAGATCTAAAATTTGATAAGTGTACGCACTAGAACAAGTTCCCCACAATCCATACGGTTCTGTTTTACTAAGATTAACATTAAGTCCTACATACGGATCTAAATTTATAACTTCATGCATCTTATCAAATTCTTTTATAAGTCCTGCAAGTAAAAAATTATGTTTAATCGCTTTTGGATATCCGAGGTGTTGTGAATAAAGTACATATAATTTTAAATCTCTATCTTCTTGATATTTTTTCCATATCTCATCTGTTGTCAAACTTTTTATGTTATTCATGTTATTCATTAAAGATAAAAAAACTTAAGTAATTTTAGTCTTTAGATCTACTGCCCCTCTGACACCTATATTTCCAGTGGAACTTATGGAAAAATAAAATTCGCTGAATTTTAACTACCTATACCCCTTTAGTTCAATTGGAACACTTCTAAAATTTAGTTTAATTTCCTTTGGAAAATAGTAGTAGTATAGTAGCATATATAACATATATATTATATATTTATTTTCAATATAGTAAATAAATAAAAATAAATAAAGACCGAGCTAATTTTTTAATAAATATTTTCCATAAGAAATGTTGGTGTTAGGTAGGATAATATAATTTTTAAATTAACCTTTATTTCCTTTGGAGTAATTATAACATGAATCATATAAAAGTTTAAAAAACCTTTACTTCTTGTGGAATTTAAAATGGAACAATTAGGCTTAAATGATTACTTTGAGAATTATTTAAATAAAAAATCAATATTTAAAAACAAGAGAGTGCTCCAAGAGAAATATATCCCGTCTTCTATTTCTCATAGAAAACAACAAATATCTCAATTAGCATCTATGTTAGCACCAGCTTTGAAAGTAGATAGACCCTCTAATTTATTTTTATACGGTAAAACAGGAACAGGTAAAACTCTATGTACTAAATATATTTTTAATGAATTAAGTGAAGTATGCAAGACTAAGAAAATTGCATTACATTTAATTTATGTTAATTGTAAATTAAAGAAAGTTTCAAATACAGAATACAGGATTATTGCACAATTTGCAAGAGAAGTTGGGCAAGAAATACCAGCGACAGGTTTGCCTACAGAAGAAGTTTATAATAGATTTTTGAAGAAGATAAATGAAAAAAAGCAAGTTGTGATTTTAGCATTAGATGAAGTAGATAGATTGGTTTCAAAATTAGGAGTTGGAGATGAAATTCTATATAATCTTACAAGATTAAATGGGGAATTAGATAAAGCTCAATTAAGTATAATTGGTATTTCTAATGATCTAAGATTTATGGAACGACTAGATCCAAGAGTTAAGAGTTCTTTAAGTGAAGAAGAAATTATTTTCCCACCGTATAATGCACTCCAAATAAAAGAGATATTAAAAGAAAGGGCTAAACTAGCATTTAATTCAAATACCATTTCAGAAGGAGTCTTAGAAAAATGTGCAGCCTATGCTGCTAGAGAACATGGGGATGCAAGAAGAGCTTTGGATTTATTAAGAGTAGCAGGTGAAATCGCTGAGAGATCTGAAAGACACTTAGTTACTCCAGACGATATTGACAAAGCTGAAGAAAAAATAGAGAGGAGCAGAATTCTAGAAATAGCAAGAACCCAACCAATACAATCTCAAATCACATTATATTCAATAATTCTTTTATCAGAAGACAATAAAGATGGAATAGCAACTGGTGAGGTATTTGAAAAATACAAGGGAATATGCAAACAGTGTAAACTTCCAGTATTAACTCAAAGACGTGTTAGTGACCTTATTTCTGAATTAGATATGTTAGGTATAATTCATGGTAGAGTAATAAGCAAAGGAAGATACGGAAGAACTAGAGAGATATATTCAAATATCCCCACGTCACTTTTAGAAAAGGTAAAAGAAGTTTTGGAAAAAGAAATAGTATAAGTTAAGATGGAACTAAATGTTAAGAGTTCTCCAGAGATTAAAGAATATTTATCAAACTTACATAACTCCACAGTTTCTATTTATAAGATAGCAAATCAAGCTAAAGCTAAGGGACTAGATCCTGAGAAAACTGTTCCAATACATTTAGCTACAACAATTGGTGAAAAAGTAGAAGGACTAATGTCTTCAGTAGTACCAGAACTTGAAGGAAGCGGTCTTGCAGAGAGATTAAAAGAATTGGAAAAAGAGTACGGTGCAGGCGACTGGAGAGTTTCCCTTAAGATTGCAGAAGAAATAGCTGATGGTAAATTCTGTAAATTTAGTAGTGTTGAAGATGAAATCCTTAATGGAGTAAGAACAGGTTTAGCATACATAACTCAAGGAATTGTTTCAGCGCCAATAGAAGGAATCATAGGAGTTAAATTAAAAAAGAGAAGAGACGGGAAATTATATTTAGCAGTTTACTACGGTGGACCTATTAGAGGAGCTGGAGGTACTGGTCAGTCTGTTTCTGTTTTACTAGCAGATCATCTTAGAAAGAAAAGAAATGTAGATGTATATGACCCTACAGATTCTGAGATAAAACGGTTTTTTACAGAAGTTACAGATTATTATGAAAAGATGGAAAGAAAACAGTATAAACCTACTGAAAGAGAAATGGAGTTCTTAATTAAAAACATCCCTGTTGAACTAAGCGGAGATCCATCTACAGAATTAGAAGTTTCTAATTACAAAAACTTAGATAGAATCGAAACAAATAGGATTAGATCAGGTGTTGCATTACTTCTCACAGACGGATTACCTCTTAAAGCAGGAAAACTCTGGAAACAAATTTCAAAATGGGGTAAGGATTTTGATTTAGAATGGGATTGGTTGAAAAAATTCCTTAAATTAAAAACCAAACTTAGAGACAAAGAAGAAAAAGAAGAAGAACAAAAATTAACACCAAATTATTATTTTCTTTCAGAAATTGTAGCAGGGAGACCTGTTTTTTCATACCCTTTACATCCGAATGGTTTTAGAGTGAGATATGGACGTTCGAGATTAACAGGAGATGGAGCATGGGGGATACACCCCGCAACTATGAAAACCTTGAAAGATTACATAGCTACAGGAACACAACTTCGGGTTGAACGCCCAGGTAAATCCACTGCTTTAACTCCATGCGATACTATTGAAGGACCAATAGTTAAATTAAAAGATGGGTCAGTAAAACAAATAAATTCTATAGAAGAAGCTGAAGAGATAGTAGATAATCTTGAAGAAATATTGTTTATTGGAGATCTACTAATCTCGCATGGAGATTTTTCAGAACAAGGAGAGAAGCTAGCACCAGTAGGATATTGTGAAGAATTCTGGGCTTTAGAATTAAATGAAAAAATAAAAGAGAAAGGTATAGAAAAATCAATTAAAGAGCTCAACATCCCTCCTGAAACATTAATAAATCTAATAAGAAATCCAATAGAATCTAAAATTACAGCTAGTGATGCAATAAATATTTCTACTGAATTAGGAATTCCTCTCCACCCAGCGTATACTTACAGATGGAGAATAATAACTAAAGAATCCTTTGAGAAATTATTAAAGTATTTGAAGGAATTGAATGATGGTGTTTTACCAATAAAAGAAGAAAAGAAAATACTTGAAGATATTGGTTTAACACATGAAGTAAAGAATAATAAAATAATCCTCTCAAAAGAGGATTCAGAAGTTTTAGAATATATTTCTAAAAATATCAAAGCAATAAAGGGAGAAGATGGTTTAGACTGTTTAAGTTCATTGCCAATTAAAATACAAGATAAAATAGGGTTAACTATTGGCGCAAGAATGGGTCGACCAGAAAAGGCAAGAATAAGAAAATTAAAAGGAACACCCCATGTTTTGTTTCCAGTTGGCAAGGAAGGAGGAAGATTAAGATCTTTCCAATCAGCCAGCATGATTGGAAAAGTAGAAGGAGAATTCCCAATATTTGAATGTTCTGCTTGTGATAATGTTACAATATATCCTTATTGTGAGAAGTGCGGTAAGGAGACCAAAGAATGGAGAATATGTCCAGTATGTAAAAAGAAAACGCGTAAGACTAAATGTCATAAAGAGACAATTCCTTATGAAAAAAAGAGAATAAATATCGATCACTACCTCGATACTTCTAAAAAGAGATTAGGTATAGATCATCTACCAGAGTTGATAAAAGGAGTTAGAGGTACATCTAATAAAAACCACACTCCTGAAAATCTAGCTAAAGGAATTTTAAGAGCAAGAAATAATATTTACGTAAATAAAGACGGAACCATTCGCTTCGATATGACAGAATTACCAATGACTCATTTTAAACCAAAAGAAGTAGGTTTGTCTTTAACAAAGGCCAAAGAGCTGGGCTATGAAAAAGATATAAAAGGGAAACTCCTCAATGATGAAAATCAAGTTTTAGAAATTAAACCTCAAGACATAATATTACCTGAAAAAGGAGGCGCATCATTATTTAGAGTTTCTAAATTTGTAGATGAAGAACTTAAAGGATTCTATAAACTGGATAGATTCTATAACTTAAAACATCCGAATGATTTAATAGGACATTTAATTATAGGAATTGCTCCTCACACATCTGCAGGAATTATTGGTAGGGTTATAGGATTTTCAAATAGCCACACTGTTCTAGCACACCCATACTGGCATGATGCTCAAAGAAGAGATTGTGACGGTGAAGAAACATCTGTTATTCTTGCGATGGATGCTTTCCTAAATTTCTCAAGAGAATATCTACCTGCTAAAAGAGGAGGAACAATGGATGCTCCGTTAGTTGTATCAACTATTTTAAACCCAGAGGAAATAGATGATGAAGTATATGATGTAGATACTTGTTGGAATTATTCTCTAGACTTTTACAAAGCCACATTAGAGTATAAAGAACCGTGGTCAGTAAAAATAGAACAAATTAGAAATAGAGTAGGAAAGCCTCAGCAATATGAGGGAATAGGATACACACATAAAGTCAGCAATATAAATTTAGGAGTGATTTCCTCAAGTTATAAGACAATACCAACAATGGTAGAAAAGATGGAGGCTCAGATGGAACTCGCAAATAAAATTCGAGCAGTTGATGCAGCGGGAGTTGCCGGACTAGTCATTGAAGGTCATTTTATCAGAGATATTAAAGGAAACTTAAGAAAATTCACACAACAAGAATTTAGATGTGTCAGTTGTAATACGAAATATAGAAGACCTCCTCTATCCGGAGTATGTAGCAATTGTAGAGGTAAGCTGATATTTACAATTAGCGAAGGAACTGTGAAGAAATACTTGGAACCAAGTCTTAATCTTGCTAATAACGAGAACGTACCAAATTATATAAAGCAGAGCATAGAACTGGTAAAAAATAGAATTGAGACAATATTTGGGAAAGAAAAAACCAAGCAAATGGATTTAAGAAGGTTTTGAAATGAAAGTAAAAATAAGATGCCCTAATGGTGAAATAAAAACTCCTAAAGAATGCTTAGATGCAGAAAAGTCTTTACCAACACCAATTCTAAAAAAAGTGCTTGAAGGAGTTCTAAAAGAATCTACACCAAGAGACAGAGTAAGATTTGGAGCAACTAAAATAACAACCAATTGTTTAAGACAGTCTTTTTATCAAATTACTGAAGAACAAATTTTAGACCTTGATAAATTATGGATACTTTCAAGAGGTCATGCATTTCATGATCATTTTGATTTTGGAAAAAATGAAGTATTCGTTGAAAAGAAATTCAAGGATTTTGATGTTATTGGGTTCATAGACGGCATAGATAACAATGTGTTATATGAATTAAAAACAACGAGCAACATCCCTGAAGAACCACAAGATCATCATGTCTTGCAAGCTCAAGCATACTATTCAATGTATCCTGATAAAGATAAGATAGACAAAATTATGTTAGTGTACTTAAGTTTAAGTACAATCAAAACTTTTGAAGTTCCTAAAAGAGACATAATTCCATGGATTGAAAGTAGAGGACATCAGCTAGCAACTGCTTTGAAAACCAAAACTCCCCCACCAAAAGAGAAGACATGGTTGTGTAGTTACTGCCCTTTTTTAGATATTTGTGAAAATCATAAAGTTGAGAAAAAAGAGTCTGTAAAAAGAGAAGTAGATAAAATACTCTATAATAAAAAAGAAAAGAAAAAAGTAGAAACGTGGAAAGATATATTTAATAATGGTTAAGTTTGACCACTATCCATAAACTCAATAATAGTTCTCATCACATTTTCAGCCATACCACTTAACTCAGCTACATCATTAGTATAGCTTTTTTTATGGTCCTTTTTTCCAAGATAAACATTCTTAATTTTGTATCCTTGCTTATATGCAGATAGTATCAAACCAACATCGATCCCCCAACTATCTACAAAGTCAAGTTTCATGAATGTTGATTTCTTAGCAGATATTTCCCCCTCAAGCGGCATGTTAACTTCTAGATCTGGAAACAGCATTTTAAGCATAGGTTTAGCTACTAATTTAGTCACAGGAGCATCAGTAGGACCTCGTTCATAGTCAGCTTTACAAATATCAGTTTCACCTTTTATAATTGGATCCGTCATTTGAGTTATCCACTTTTTGTCAAAATTTATTATATCTGCATCTAGAAATAATACAATATCCCCGGTAGCCTCCTTTACTCCAGTTTTCATAGCAACTCCTTTACCCGGAGCTACCTTTCTTGATTGTAGAAGAACTTTAGCACCCGCTTTCTCAGCGAATTCCCTAGTTCTATCTGTTGAAAAACCATCAACAACTATAATTTCATGAATATCAGCTTCCTTTAATTTTTGTATAATATCAGCTATGTTGTTTTCCTCATTTTTAGCAGGTATAATCACAGATATTTTGTTTCCGTTTTCAGATTTTTCACTCATTCCACTACCATTAACTTCTCTAATACTACTATAGTCTAATGATATTTATAAAGTTTAATCTTTAGCAAGCTTCCAAAGTATCTCAAATTGGTTCCTGTAACTTTTTGCAATGTCTTTATGATGTATTAATATAGAAATTGGATTTTTTGTCCAAAGAGAAATAGCTATATTATCTCCATAAATATTTGTTGCAACAGTTGAAATATACGAATCTGGTAAATATCTAATTTTTGAAAGAGGAATGTCATATTTTTTCCGCTTACTTTCAGGAAATAAAATTCTAATTTTTTGGTTTTGTTTTTTTCTTTTTATATCAAAAGGTGGAAAAAAGAACCGATTAACATCAGAATAGGTTGTAGCACCAATTACTAAAATTTCTTCACCAGTTTTAACCATATCCTCATAAATAATTTTTAAGCCAACCATTCCTTGATAGAAGCTAGTTTCAGGCCTTGATTTAGAAATATCAAATTTCTTAATCAAATCAGGAATAATCTGATTTAATTTATCTTCCTTATCTTTTATTTCTGTAAGAAGTCTACTAGGATGAGTGACATAATAATGCTTACGATTATTTTTTACGATATAAGTTGCCAAACCTTTCTTAATTAAACGTTCAACAGCATCATAAACACATCTTCTATGAATACCTGATCGACGGGAGATAACACTAGCTAAAGCAGAACCTTGTTCTAGGATTGCGAGATAGACTTTAGCTTCTAGTTTAGTTAATCCAATTTCTTCTAGAATTTTTTCATTAATCATAATTAGAAAAATAAAAAACAGTATTATTTAACTGTTTCAGTTTTAATACCTGTTTTATATCTCAAACCAAATCCATTACCAATGTCTAATCTGTTCCAAGTATTTTTTGCTCTTGGACCGAGCTTGTATCCACTTTCCCATTCTGGTACGTTCCATCCGGGCTTGTTTAATCCGTTGTTTCCGTTTCCGTATTTATTAAATGCTAATTCGACTGCTCTGTTTCTAAATCTCAATTTTGGTATTATTGAATAAGACAGCGTACTTGCCCTGTTTTGTGCATAGGCTAACCCCTCAGCGTTAGCATCTACTCCCGGGAATTCACCAGTATATGCAGGCACGTCCAATTCAGCCTTGAATGTTGGAACTTTTATCTTTCTTCCAGGTTCTTTATATATATCCGCAACTTTCTTGACATCGTATCTAACGTCTTCATCAACAGCTCTTACTCCTATATCCTTGAGGTTTTTAGCAGCCATTCTATAATGCTGTGCTTCTTGAGTTAATCTTTGTTCAAGAGCCTTTGATTTTATGTAAGGAGCCCCGTAGAATGCACACCAAGCATTTGGATGTACAAAGTTCTTAACAACGATGCTGTTTCCAGTATAAAGTTCCTTGTCTTTTAAGAAATCATTTTCTTTAGCAGTTGGGCTAAACTCAATTGTACTCCATCCATTGTACATGTCTCCGTTAAGATCAGTTAACAAGAAGTTTCTATACGCTCCTGTTTCATTTGTTTTCCTGTTAACAACATTTTGGTCAAATATTCTTACAGAAAATGAAAACACATCTTTATTTGCAGCCACACCAGTTATGTTTCCATGTCTATTTTCAGGAGAAACTACCCATTCATCTTCCTTATGTGTCTTTGCTCTACGTCCAGTATATTCTGGAATGTTTATTACAGCGTTTCTGTCTGCAAGAGCACTCATAATTGTTGCTAGGTCTAGATTAGTACCATGAAACATACCTGTAGCGTTATATGCCGGTGCAGGATTTCTTGAATACAAATCATAATTCCAATCCTTCAGAATCTTTTCTGTAGTGGCGTCTATATTGGATTCTCTGTCCAGTATTTGTTCCATATCTTGGTCGTCTAATAGTCCATCTAAAGTTTGTGCGATTACCATTTTAATCACCAAATACTATTGAGAATCTAAGAGTGTATAAATTATCGTGGGTATAAGTAGTACCACATAATGTTTCAAATAAATTAAACCGGAAATTTATAAAACTTTTTTATGTTATAGTAGTTATGCAGTCTATATTAGAAAAGAGAAGATTAGTAAGAAAAGATAATCCTAGCCCATGGGATCTTCTTGAAGGGTTTGGGATGCAACACCCAACCTTATTAGACATCATTTCAGATAATAATCAAATACAAACATATTCTAAAATTCAAGCAGGAAAATATTTTTGTGATCACAACGATTCTAGAATTCTCTTAAATTTTATAGGCTATAATAAAAACACCGCGACATGTGATCACCTTTCTCTTGAGATAGGAAAGCCTTTCTTTTTTTATGATGTAAAAGACTGTTATGCGTTTAAACTATACATTAAAGATGGGCAACTCATAAAAGAAAAGATTACAAAATAGAATAAAAGATTACAGGCATAATTAAACATCCCATTAAATGAATCCTCTTGACCTTAAGACATGGAGCTAGCAATCCTACCGCTGAAGCCACAGATAATACCACAAACCCTACAAGACCAGTGAGTATTACAACTAAAAGGATAATTAAAACAATAATAAATTTAGATACTTTCCTATAATTTATTTTTGAGATTCTATTTGCAAATATTTTCCCAATTTTTAAACCAAACATTATTCCAAATCCAACAGAAGTTAATGCAGCCACCACTAAAATCATATAATGCTGTAAGTTTAAAGATAATAATTGTTGTAAGGAAGAAATAACACCAGTTCTCGCCTTGCCTAAAATATAAAACACAGTCAAAGTAAATATTGCTCCAGAAGTATTAATCCCCCCAAGTGTAACTAAAAAGTCTTCATCCTTCTTATGTTTTGAAAATCCACTAGCAATTATTGCAGCCTGCGCAGACCCAACACCAGGCATGATACTTACAAGAATTGAAGATAAGCTTGCTTTTAGATAACTAGTAATTCTATTTTTTCTTAGTAATTTTATATTGTTACTTACTCTTTGTATTATTATTTTATCCTGATTAAATAAAGAAATAACCAGAACCGGAATTCCAAACAATCCGCTAAGTAAAGGGAAAAGAGGTTGTTTTATATTAATCCCATTTAATACAATTACTCCTAACGTTCCAGAAAGTAAAAATAATATAAGAGCCCAGAGCCTACGTCTTTCCTGCAATATAAATAAAATTGAAAAAATAACAAGTAAAGGTATAATAAAATGACTTAAACTATTGTAAGCGCTTTCTAAAAATACAAATAATAAAGGAATAAATAAAATACTAAGAATTGAAGCACCAATCCCACCACTTATAGTAAATTTTAATGCGTCATACCCTCTACCATTTAATAAAAAATCATGCCCAGGGAGTACAGATAATGCAGTTTCTCCTTCAGGAGCACCTAGAAATATCGAAGGTATGAAATCTAAAAAACTATGAACAATAACCATTGAAATTAGAAAAACACCAAGATCTATTTTAGTAAAATAAGTGGATAAATAAGGAACAAAAGATAAGAGCAATATTGCAATTAAATTAACATGCACACCCGGAATTAATCCAGTTACAATTCCAAACATAACACCCAACAACAAAGCTAAAATAATCAATGACATTTTATTTCATCCGCGATGATTTCTAACTCCCCTTTGTATACTTCAACTTTTCCTGTAACTTGTATGGCTGAACAAGGAGGTCTTTTTAATCTAGAAAAAGATACTACTAATATCTCTCCAGTTTTATCTCTAACCTCTATGAATGTTACAGTAGGTTTGGATGAAAAACTCAGAATTTCCCCATCAATTGTGACTACTTTACCTAAATTCTCATCAGAGCTAATTATGTTTATCTTAGCAGGTTCAGAGTACTCAGCAATGAGCAGTAAGATACATATCCCAATTATTGACCAAATAAAGGCACCTTTGAATAAAATAGAGTCTTTCATAATTTAAAAGAAGCAGTACTTCAATAATAATGAATATAATTTACTAGTCCTGAAAGATTATTCAGCAGTAAGGAAATACTTAAAAATACTTCCGAATACTCAACTAAGGTGATGGTTGTTAATATTGATAATCTTAAGAGACAGGACCCTAAGTTAGCAATATTGCTTGGGAAGGAATTAGAAAAGCAGAAGAACACTGTTAATTTGATTGCTTCAGAAAATTATACTTCTCTACCGGTTTTAGAAGCTACAGCATCTGTTCTCACAAACAAATATTCTGAAGGTTATCCAAGAGCAAGGTATTATGAAGGTAACGAATATATAGATGAAATAGAACAGCTGGCAATTGATAGAGCGAAAAAGTTATTCGGGGCAGATCATGCTAATGTTCAAGCCCTTTCAGGTTCTCCAGCCAATATGGCTGTATACATGGCCCTACTTAATTTAGGAGATAAAACAATGGCCATGAATTTAGATCAAGGCGGCCATCTAACTCATGGGAGTAAAGTTAGTTTCTCAGGTAAATGGTATAATTTTGTTCATTATAGCCTTTCTAAAGAGACAGAAATGCTAGATATGGATGAAATTAGAAAATTAGCAATTAAAGAAAAACCAAAACTGATTGTTTGTGGAGCTTCTGCTTATCCTAGAAAAATTGACTTCAAGGCTTTCAGAGATATAGCTAATGAAGTCGGAGCGTATTTAGTAGCAGACATTGCTCACATTGCTGGTTTAATTGCAGCAGAAGAACACATAAATTCTGTTCCGTATGCTGATATTACAACCTCTACAACACAAAAAACATTAAGAGGCCCTAGAAGTGGACTAATATTATGCAAAGAAGAATACGCTAAAAAGGTAGATTCTGCTGTATTTCCAGGCATTAGTGGAGGCCCGCATGAACATATAATTGCCGCAAAAGCTGTAGCATTTAAGGAGGCTATGCAGCCAGAATTTAAGGATTATCAACGGCAAGTCGTAGAAAACGCAAAGGTATTGGCCCAGAATTTAAAAGATAAGGGTTTTAGGCTCATTTCAGGCGGAACAGATACCCATCTCGTACTAGTGGACCTTACAAACAAAGGAATAACAGGTAAACAAGCATCAGAAGCCTTAATTAGAGCAAATATTATAGTTAATATGAATATGATACCTTTTGATAAAAGAACACCTAGAGACCCTAGCGGAATTAGGCTAGGTACGCCCGCACTAACAACAAGAGGATTTAAAGACGAAGAAATAGCAGCTGTTGCAGAAGGTATAGATATAGTCTTATCAAATATGAATAATAATAAAAAAATAGAAAAAGTAAAAGAAGATATAATCGATCTATGTAAAAAATTCCCAATTTATCCAGAATTAAATTATGAAGGTAGATAGTATGTCTGATGAAAATAAAAGAAGGATATATGCATTAACTGGATTTCCCCCCGAGGTCACTGCAGTTACATTCGCGAAATGTTCAAGGAGCCCAGAACAATTTGATAAAATTGCAAAAGAGCTTAATGAAGATAAATCAAGACAATTCCATGAAAAATGGGTTGTTGGTTTTGGTCATTCTTCTGTAGCAGAGCATGCAGTATTATCTCTAGCAATAGAGAATGTTTCAATTCTCGCGACAAAAGTAATCGAAGACAATAGATTATGTTCCTTCACAGAGAAATCAACAAGGTATCAACTTTTTGATAGGAATAGGTATTACAAACCAAAAAACCTAATGAATTCTTCTTTTGCGAAAGTGTACACAGAAACAGCAGACTATCTTTTAGATACATATAATTCTCTATTTCCACCAATGATTGAATTCTGGAAGAAAAGATATCCTAAACCAGAGGATGCATCTGATAGATTGTATGAAGTGCAGTTAAATAACAAAGCACTTGACGTATTAAGATATATGCTACCAGTTTCTGTCCTCACAAATTTAGGAATGACTGTAAATGCAAGGAACTTAGAGCATGCAATAGTCAAACTACTTTCACATCCTTTAGAAGAAATGAGAGAAATAGGTGAGGATATAAAAGAAGCTGCTCTGAAAATAACCCCGACTCTTGTGAAATATACAAATTACAATAAGTATCTTGGAGAGACATGTTCTGAAATGGAGAAGTTAGCAAGAGAGTTAGTTGGCTCAACCAAAGGGGATGAAGAACAAAAAGCAACATTAGTAGAATACGATGAAGATGCAGATGATAAGATTGTAACATCTCTATTATATCGATTTTCAAATCTCCATTATAATGAAATAAAAGATAAAGTAAAAGAAATGTCTCAAAAGGAAAAAGAAAAAGTAATAGACGAGTCTCTATGCAAGATGGATAAATTTGACTGGCCTCTAAGAGAATTTGAGCATATCTATTACACCTTTGACGTGCTTATGGATTATGGTACATTCAGAGATTTACAAAGACATAGAATATGTACACAAACTAATCAAAAATGTACAGTAGCTCATGGTTATTGCACACCTGAAGAAATTGAAGAGGCAGGGTTAAAAGAAAAATATGACAAATGTATGAAAAAAGCATTAGATGCTTATCAAAAAATATCAAAAGAATTTCCAGAAGAAGCACAATACATTGTGCCCCTAGCTTTTAGAAAGAGAACGCTTTTCACAATGAATCTAAGAGAATGTCATCACCTTATAAAATTAAGAACAACCAAGCAAGCACATAAATCTTATAAGCAAATAGCAAGACAAATGTATGCGGAAATAAAGAAAGTACACCCTCTAATGGCTAAATACATTAGAGTAACTCTAACAGACTAACTTATAAAATGAAAAGAAAAAGACCAAATAAAGATAGATACTATCTAGAAATTGCTGACTCTATAGCTAAACGTGCAACTTGTTTAAGAATGCAAACAGGAGCAGTTATTGTTAATAATGATCAAATAATAAGTAGTGGATATGTTGGAGCCCCAAGAGGAGTTCCCAATTGTTGTGATCTCGAGGAATGTTATAGAAATAAGAAAAAGATTCCACATGGACATCATTATGAAAAATGTAGATCTGTACACGCTGAAGCAAATGCAATTATACACGCTCCTAGAGAGTTAATGATTGGTTCGACATTATATATGGTTGGTAGAAATTTAAGAGTAAAAGGAGATCCGATCGTACCTATATTCCCATGTATGATGTGTAAGAGATTTGTTATAAATGCAGGGATAAAAAGAGTTGTTACAATGAATGCAGAAGGTAAGATTTTCGAAAAAGATGTTAAAGAATGGATTGAAGAAGCAAAAGAACATCCATACAAAGAAATTGAAGAGCCAGATTACAATTGGGAATTAGAGTAATAAGATGAAATATAAACTAATCCTATTTGATTTGGATGGAACCTTATTTGATGTTGGATTTTTTGAAAATAAAAGAAAACAAGCTGCAAGTACATGGACACTAATTGATCGAGAATTAGGATGTACTAAAGAGAAAGATAGATTGTTGGAGAGATGGATAAATAATGAATTTGATTTTGAGACATGGGCGAAATTAGCAACTGAAATCTATAAAAGACATAATCTAACAGAATCTCAATTTAACAAAGTAATTGAGTCTATTAAAGTTATGCCAGGAGCTAAAGAAACTTTATCTAAGTTAAAAAGTTATAAAACTGCAGTAATTACTGGAAGCTTTAGAAAATTAGCATTAAGGGCGAAGACAGAGTTAGGGATAAATTATATTTTTGCAGCAGCAGAGTTTATCTTTGATAAAACTGGGAAGTTAATTAGCTATACTATCTTACCTTGTGATTACGATAATAAAATTACTTTCTTTAATGCTTTGATAAAAAGCTTAAATATTTCTCCAGAAGAGTGCATTTTTGTAGGAGATGGAGTAAATGATATTCCAATAGCTAAAGAAGTAGGCTTATCCATTGCATTTAATGCGAGAGAGGAGCTAAAAGAAGTTTGTGATGTTATTATTGATAAAAAAGATTTAAGAGAAATATTAAATCATCTTCCTAGCTGAAACTTAGATATCTTCTCATAAATAGGACCATCTGATGTTAAAGTGCTCTTATATAGACAAAAAGAATCTATAGTGATTTCTCCGAACTTAATGTCTTTGTTTTTTTCAAAAAAAGAGGAGGCTTTATCTTTATTTGATATATTCTTAACTCTTGATAAGGTAATATGCGGCTCAAAGTTTCTATCCTTATGGAAGATATCCTTTAGTTTTTCATCAATCAAATTATGCAGCTCTATAATCTCCTTTCTACCTTTATTAGCTCCAATCCACAATACCTTCACGTAATGCTTACTAGGGAAGGCTCTGATACCTTCCAAAGAAGCAGTAAAAGGCGTATACTTAATCTCACTAAGTAATCTCTCTACTTCCTCGATCTTACTAAGATCAACTTCTCCGAGGAACTTCAAAGATATATGCAAATTTTCAGATTCTACATATTTTCCGTAGAAGACGCCCATATGATCGGTTTGTTTAATAAACCTATTTACTTCCTCTCTCAAATTTTCCGATAAGTCAATACCGACGAAACAACGCATTTTCTTTGGTATATAAATGTTTAAAAATGCTCTTTTTAAATAAATTTTACGATTTTTGAGGTATAATATCTTGTAGTAAATAAATGCTTTTAAATACCATATGTTGTAAGTATAATAACATACAGCACAATATCTTGTATATTTGTAGGTTTACGATGAAGTGTCCGTATTGCAATTTTGAAGAAACAAGAGTGGTGGACTCCAGAGAAACTGAAGATCTAAAAACCACTAGAAGAAGGAGAGAATGTGCAATCTGTAAAAAGAGATTTACAACATACGAAAGAATAGAAAATGGTTTTCTAGTTGTTATCAAGAAAGATGGCAGGAGAGAAACATTTGACAGAGATAAACTTATGCGGAGCATATTGAAAGCTTGCGAAAAAAGGCCTATAAACATAAGAACAATTGAAAAGATAGTGCAGGATATCGAAGACGAACTGAGAAAAGAAGGAGAGATAGAAGTTTCTAGTAAAATTATAGGAGAAATGGTCATAGAACGATTGAAGAAATTAGATAAAGTTTCCTACATTCGTTTTGCTTCTGTTTATAGAGAATTCGAAGACATTAGCCAATTCATTAAAGAGGTGAATGATTTATGATAAAATACGTTAAGAAAAGAATTGGTAGAATAGTGAAATTCAATAAAGAAAAAATTACTGAAGCTATTTTTAAAGCAGCCCAAGCAGTAGGAGGAAAAGATAAAAAACTATCTGCGAAGCTTGCTGATAAAGTTGTAAAACTACTAGAAGAAGAGTTTGATGGTAGAATCCCAACTGTTGAAGATGTACAAAATAAAGTAGAAAAAATATTAATAGAAAATGGACACGCAGCAACAGCTAAAGCGTATATTCTCTACAGAGAGCAGCATAAGAACATAAGAGAAACAACTCAATTATTGAGAGATATTAGAGTAGTTGATGACTATGTAAAAGAATTAGATTGGAGAATAAGAGAAAACAGCAATATGACTTATTCTTTGCAAGGGTTGAATGTAAACATAACAGAAAAAGTAATTTCAAATTATTGGTTAAATAATATTTACCCTAAAGAAATAAGAGAGAGTCACATTGACGGAGATTTTCATATTCATGATTTAGGAACTTTAGGAGCTTATTGTGTAGGATGGGATTTACAAGATTTAATTGCAGTAGGTTTCAAAGGAGTAAGAGGTAAGATAGAAAGTAAGCCAGCGAAACACTTTGATGTAGCGTTGATGCAACTGGTGAATTTTCTTTATACATTACAAGGAGAAGCAGCAGGAGCTCAGGCGGTTTCTAACTTTGATACATTGCTAGCTCCATTTATAAGATATGACAATCTCAATGAAAAGCAAGTAAAACAAGCAGTACAGAAGTTTTTATTTAATATGAATGTCCCAACAAGAGTTGGCTTCCAAACCCCCTTCACAAATGTAACTCTTGATTTGAAATATCCACAGTATATGAGAAAAGAGAATGCTATTGTAGGTGGGAAATTACAAAAAGAAACATATGAGGAATTCCAACCTGAAGCAGATGTAATAAATAAAGTTTTTGCAGAGGTTATGCTTAAAGGAGACGCAAAAGGAAGACCATTTACTTTTCCAATCCCTACATACAATATAACAAAGGATTTTGATTGGGACAATAAAAACTATGATGGAATATGGGAGATGACAGCAAAATACGGAATTCCGTATTTCGCTAATTTTGTCAATTCTGATATGCACCCAGATGATGCAAGAAGTATGTGTTGCAGATTAAGGTTGGACAAGAGAGAACTAAGAAAAAGAGGCGGAGGATTATTTGGATCAAATCCATTAACAGGATCCATAGGAGTTGTAACAATAAATATGCCTCGTATAGCTTACAAATCTAAAGAAGAGGCAGACTTTTTCGAAACACTCGGAAGATTAATGGATAGAGCTATGGAAAGCTTAATCATAAAAAGAGAGATTTTAGAGAGATTCACAGAGAGAGGTCTTTATCCTTATAGTAAATTTTACTTAAGAGAGATATATAAAGCATTTGGAGAATATTGGAAAAATCATTTCTCAACAATAGGTCTTATTGGAATGAATGATGCTCTAATAAATATACTTGATTTAGATATTTCAACAAAAGATGGAATAAAGTTCGCAAATAAAACTCTTGACTTTATGAGAGAAAGACTTGCAGATTATCAAGAAGAGACAGGGAATATCTTTAATTTAGAAGCTACACCTGGAGAAGGAACTTCATATAGATTAGCTAAACTTGACAGAAACAAGTATCCAGATATTAAGATATATAACCAAGAGATATACAAAAAAAACGCAGAGCCCTATTATACCAACAGTTCACATCTTCCAGTAGGATTTACAGATGATATGTTTGAAGCATTGAAGCTACAAGACTCATTACAAATTAAATATACCGGCGGAACAGTACTACATGGTTTTATTGGAGAAGCTATGCCAAGTATAGAATCTATTAAAACCTTAATAAGGAACATAGCACATAATTTCCATTTACCTTATTATACTGTTACTCCCACATTTAGTATTTGTCCAGTACACGGTTATTTATCTGGAGCACACAAATACTGCCCAAAATGTGACGAAGAAATTGAATGTATCGCAAGAGGTAGAAAAAATGAAAAAAGCAGAATCTAAGAAAAAAAGAACTAAATGTGAAATTTGGTCTAGAGCTGTAGGTTATTTGAGACCTGTAGAACAGTGGCACTCTGGCAAGCAAGCAGAGTTCAAAGATAGAAAAACTTATGATAAACAGTGCAGCGATAACCCAGCGAATCTAGGAAATTAATTGTTCAAATGAAAATCGGAGCAATCCTCCCCCAGAGCTTAATAGACTATCCTGGGAAGGTCTCCGCAGTATTTTTTACAATTGGATGTAATTTTAAGTGCCCTTATTGTTATAATACAAAATTAGCTTTAGGTAAAATAAAACAACTAACGAAAGAAAAAATAGAACATTTTTTAGAAGAAAGAAAAAATTTCATTAATGCAGTAGTTCTTAGCGGAGGAGAACCCCTTTTACAAAAAGATATTGTTAATTTTGCTAAAAAAATAAAGAAGCATAATCTACTATTCGGGATAGAGACTAATGGTTCTCAACCAAAAATATTGGAAAAACTCCTAAAAGAAAAGCTTCTTGACTTTGTTGCAATGGATATTAAATCAGATTTTGATAGTTACAAAAATGCCACAGGAGTAAATGTAAACAAAGAAAACATACTAAAGAGCATAAATCTCTTGAAAAAATCAAAGATACAATATGAATTTAGGATTACTGCAGTTCCTAAATTAATAAAAAAAACAGAATTAAAAAAGATAAGTAAATTAGTAAGAGGATCTAAAGTTGTTTTACAACAGTTTGTTAATGATAAAGATATGATTGACAATAAACTCAAAAAATTAAAACCTTATTCATCAAAAAAACTTGAAGAGTTTAAAGAAGCGCTATCAGAATGTTCTAAAGTAGAGATAAGAATATCTTAAAAAAATATATAAGCTCTTAATGCTTTTTTATATTTAATGCCTAAAATAATCGGGATAGCTGGAATGCCAGCTGCAGGTAAAACCACAGTCGCTAAAGCCTTAAATAAAGACGGAATTAAACTAATACATCTAGGCGATTTCATTTGGGAATATCTTAAAAGAAAACACATAAGAAGAAACCAAGAAACAGGGAATATGACTTCTCTTTATTTTTGGGCAGAATACAGAGATATCCCAATAGCTGAATGGGCTTATGAACAGATAAAGAAAACTAAATACAAAAGTTATATTGTAGATGGAATAAGAACACTAGAGGAGGTTTTATTTTTTAAAAGTAAGTTCAAAAATAATTTTAAATTAATATCAATTGTAGCTTCACCAGCTACAAGAAAATCAAGAGAAAAAAAGAGGAAACGTTTTTCCAAAGTTAATTTTGAGATGAGGGATAAAGAAGAATTAACCATCGGAGTTGGGGATGTAATAGCTTCTTCTGATTATTATATTGATGGAAACAAAACAAAGAAAGAAGTAGTATTGCAGGCTAATCAAATATTCAGAAAAATAGCCTGGGGGAAAAGTTTATAAGTTTTAATCTCTTCTGAAGTAGTAAGAAAGGGTGATTTTAATGAGTGATGAAAAAAAGAGAGCAGACCAAATTTTTGGCAAGACCGTTGTTAGTAAAGACGGTAAGAAATATGGCATTATCTCAGATTTATCATTTGAAATAAGAACAGGCGAATTAATTTACTTAACCTTGAAAAATCCTACAGAACATACAAAATCTTTAGATTTAGAAAAAAATAAGAAAGGAGACTATTTGATTCCATTCTCAGCAGTAACAGCTATGGGCGACTTTATAGTTGTAGAAGAAAAAGATATTGTTTAAATTTTAATATATTTCTTAAAAAGCTTTGACTATTAAATAAGCATTTATTATTCAGGATTTCATCTTGAATATTTATTCATCTAAGTAGAAATAAGCTCTGGTTTTAGCAAGGTTTTAATATAATTATATAGCAAAAAGAAACTATGGGAATGATTTCAATTGTTTTTGATGATACTATTGAAAATCAATACTTATACGCTTTTCCTTTAATGGAAAAATATGAATTAAAGGGTGTTTTAGGAGTCGTAACTGGTAGGGTTGGTAAAACATACTTGCATACTGATGACTGGGAAGTGAAGAGCTTGACATGGGATCAAATAGAAGAATTCAGTAAAAGAGGGTGGGAAATTGCTAGTCATTCTAAAATGCATAGAAGTATAGAAGGTCCTCATTTAAATGGTAACTATTCTAAATTAAATGAGGTGGAATTGGAAGAAGAGATTTTAGGATCTAAAAAGGATTTGGAAAATCATGGATATTCTCCTGTTACTTTTATATGGGTTGGTAGTCCAGATCAAAATCCATGTACTAAAAGAGAATTAAATGTTGTAAAAAAATATTACAAAGCTGCTCGTTTTTTTATTACTCATAATTTATCTAAAGATTATTTTAAGAAACCAAATTATAATTCATTAAACTCTTCTCCATATGACTTAAAAGGTACTTGGTTAAAATCATATGAAGGTTTAATTGAAGACTTTAAAATATCCTTAAAGAATTTAAAAGATAACTGGTTAATTTTATCGTTACATGGGGTTGACAAAAAGGTGGGTAATTCAGTAGATATTAGTATCTCTGAATTTGAAGAGATTCTAAAGGTAATAAAGAATTCTAGAGTTAGAGTAGTTACAATAGAAGAGGGCATTAAATATCTAAAATATTAACCTTCTTTTAATTCTAAATAAATATTCAAGAACTCTGAATTATTATTCAGGATTCAATAAATATTCAAAGCTTTCTTAAAAGAAAGTATTTTAAACGAACCACTACAAAGTAAAATAACTATGAGAACCCTATCGCTAATTGGATCTGGATATGCAGGAATTGCAACGGCAATAAGTTTTATTGAAAATGGATATAATACTATATGTGTTGATATTGATGAAAAGAAGGTAGAGTCAATAAATAAGGGAATAAATCCATTTTATGATCCAGGAATTAATGAGCGAGTAGAAAAATATGCGAAGAACAAGAAGTTACGAGCAACTACTGATTTAAAAGAAGCAATTCTTAATTCAGATGCATCTTTTATTTGTGTAGGAACACCATCTAAGGAAGACGGTGGTATTGATTTAAAGTATATTAAAGAAGCATCAAAGAGTATAGGTAAAGTTCTAAGATACAATAAAAAATATCATGTCGTTGCTGTAAAAAGCACAGTAATTCCAGGAACTACTAAAGATATAGTTTTACCATTATTAGAAAAATATTCTAAGAAAAAAGCAGGTAAATCTTACGGAGTATGTATGAATCCAGAATTTCTAAGAGAAGGTAATGCATATTACGACTCTATTAACCCAGATAAAATAGTTATAGGTCAATTAGATAAAAAAAGCGGGGATGTATTAAGAAAAATATATTCTAATTTTGAAAGCGTAAAAAAGAACCCGGAAATACTAATAACTACGGATTTAACCACAGCAGAAATGATAAAATATGCTAATAATGCCTTGTTAGCTACTAAGATTTCTTTCTCAAATGAAATAGGGAATTTATGTAAAAAATTCGGGATAGATACTTATGAAGTTATGAAAATGGTTGGCATGGATAATAGACTTTCACCAAAGTTTTTAGCGTCAGGAATAGGTTTTGGAGGAAGCTGTTTTCCTAAAGACCTAGAAGCCCTTAGAGCCATATATGCTGATTTAAATGAGGATTCAGATATACTTGATGCGGTACTTGAAGTAAATAGAAAACAACCACATAAAGCAGTAGATTTAGTTAATAAATATGATCCTGAAGTTGTAGCTGTTTTAGGATTATCATTTAAGCCAGACACAGACGATGTGAGAAAAACAAGGGTAGCTGCAATAATTGATAGATTATTAGACGAAGGAAAAGAAGTAGTAGCATGGGATCCTTTCGCGATAGAGACATTCAAAAAAGATTACCCAGAATTAGCATATAAAATAATATTAGAAAATAATTTAAAGAGAGCTGTAAAAAATGTAGATGCTATTATAATTGCTACAGAGCACTCAGAACTTAAGAACTTTAAATTCCCAGACATTCCAATAATCGAAGGAAGAAGAGTTTTTAAAAATAAAAAACCGAACGTAGAGGGAATATGTTGGTAGACAAGAAAAAAGAAATTAAAGTTGAGAAGGCAGTTCTTCCAGTTGCAGGGCTAGCTAAAAGATGGGGAGAGATAACACAATACATTCCTAAAGAATTAATCCCTATTGTTAGAAGAGATACTGCTAACATAAAACCAGCAATACAATATGTTGTTGAAGAAGTAATAGATTCTGGGGTCAAGGAATTAATTTTCATAATGGACTTTAAGAAAAAGGCACTCGTTGATTGGATTAATAATCCTCCTCAAACTATAAAGGACAAAATAACCACAAAACCATACCCAGTTGTTTTCAAAATGGTTGAACAAGATAGACCAAGAGGTTTAGGTCATGCTATAGGATGCGCTAGATCAGAAATAGGAAATGAGTTTTTCATGGTCGCACTTCCGGATGATATAGTTATATATGGAGTTCCTCCAGCTAAGAGAATGGTAGATGTATGTAAAAAATATAATGCTAGTGTTTTATTATCTCATACTGTTCCTAAAACAGAATTACCTTTTTACGGAGTATTGTTCTCTACACCAGTTGAAAAGAATGTAGATGAAGTTCACGAAATGATTGAAAAACCAAGTGCAGTTTTAATTGAAGATATGCAAAAGAAAAGAGAACACAATATGACGACTATTAGTGGTAGGTATATTCTAAAGGCTCCAGAAATTTTCAAAGAAATTGATAATACTAAACCAGGAGCTAGGAATGAAATACAAATAACAGACGCAATATTTAACTTAAAGAAAAAAGGGCACAAGGTCTATTCCTTACTTGATGAAGGGTTCAGAATAGATACCGGTGCACCACACAGATACTTACAAGCAACTCACTTCTTCTACTCTGCAGATAGTTAATTAAATATAAGTAAGAAAAATGGCAAAAATAGGTATTGAAAATATTGATGAAATCAAAGTTAATGTAATTCCATTAGAAAGAACTTATGATTCTGTAGGCGATCTAAAAATTAATAGCGCAGTTAAGCGAATGTATATAACTAAAGGTTATCCTTCTGCTCCTAAATCTAGAGAAGAAGCAGATAAGCGAGGTGAAATACACTTCAACGGTTTGATGAGTTCTTTTACTAAAATCAAAGTTTATGAAGATTCAGATACTAAATTAGTATCAGTAGATATCGTTCCCACACGTTATTTAATCGGTCAAGCAATGAGAGACTATATGAAAAAATTTTCTGATCAACTTCACACAAATAAAATATTAAGCTTAAGTCCAAACATGGCTAATGTATCCCTTATAGCACCTATAGAAAAGAATGACGGGTATTATCTTTTAAGCCAAATTAAGGGCAAGGCATTAGGTTCGGGTCAGATTCATACTGGAATAGTTGCTGTAAATATAGCTGCTAAATATCTAGCTGATCCAGATCCATTAACTGGAGCAATAAGGGGAGGATGTTCTAGTGAATTAGGAATGAAGCTAGATCAATTAGATCCTACTTCAACTACATTTATGGTTGATGAAAGAGAAACCGGGCAGGTAAATTTTGCGAGCGTACTCAAGAACGCTGATTTTGGCGATATATACTCTTCCTATGAATCAAGTGTAAAAGATAAATCCCTTGAAGATTTAGAAGTAATGGGTATTGCGCTTTTACCAACGAAAAATATCAATCAATTTATACGAGAAGGTATCGCGAGAGATGTTACATGTTTTATTCCAACTGAAAATGGTCTTGAAGAAAAAAAACAAGATCGACAATTAAGACCATATACTGTTGCAACTTTAAAGTACATTAAACGTCCAAAAAACCTTGAATTCTTAATTAAAAAAGCAGGATTCTAATAGTGATTAATTAAAGATGACTGATTTGTAGAGGGTACCTGTGTTTTTTTACCTGTTTTATATGTTCAGTATACCAATAATTGCCTATTTGATTTATTTTTAAATGATCTTTATGCTTTTTTAATTGTTCTTTAAAAAAAGAATCTCCAAATAAATATCTCCCAGCCCAGGGAAGCATAAACCCAGCTTTTCCTGTTGTTTTAATATTTCGTATCTCTTCAACCTTTTTAGTATTAAGGTCTCTCATTTTTAGACCTCTTATTTCTTTAAAAACGTGATCTTCTAAAGGGATATTACCATGATCAATATCTGATGATATAAAAGCATCCCATATTTCCTTATCTTTAGGAATAAAAACGTAAGGTCCGTCATGTTCCCAAGAATCTTTAGCCAGTTTCTTTCTTTTTATTATTTCATCAATAGTAATATTTGATTTTATAATAGACATTACTGCAGAGTTCTGATGCGATCCCTTAAAGGTATCTTTAACAAAACCCAAAACCCTAGCTTTATCTATTTCCCCCTTTTCAGCATTTACTCCTGTTTCTTCTTTCATCTCTGCGAATAGTATTTGTTCTAATTTATGGTTGTATCTTTGGTTTTTATTCATAAATGTGTCCCGGTTCCTATTAAGGTAGCCTGCTCCAGGAAAACTAAGATAACCAGCTCCAACAGCTAAGGTTTTCTTCCCTTTTTTACCCATTACCACATGATCTTCAACAATTAGAGCAGTAAATACAGATAAAGGGTCTATAGTCCTTCCTAAAAGATTAACATCTTGCTTAGTTAAACCATAATCTTTAGGGTTTTTTACACCATTCAGAAAGTCTTTTGTTGAATGATAATCTATAAATCTAATCGGCCCTAATGTAATAAGAGCAGTTTGATATTTTGATACAGGATCAAGCACTTCTAGAAGATTAAAAGAAGGTTTGTCGAAAAGTTCTCTTTTAGGCTTTTGAGCATTAGCATATGCTACTGATTCATCCCATGCTTTTTTTATACCTCTATTGATTCTTTCAGTAAATTCAAGAGTTCTATCAGGAGTTTCTTGATAATCCAAGAGAAAACGGGATAAATTAGCTCCGTTAGGCCCAAAATCATTATACACACTAATAGTTCTTACCATTTTAATTATCCATCCTATTTGAGTAACATTTTATAAATTTTTTTATTCATACTTAAATATGTCCTTCCATTCTTTTACTTTCTCAGGTAATCTAGGAATAACTTTAGTCCTAAGAACATTATAAATTTTATTGCTAGCTTCTCCCTCTGGAGCGATAAAATAAGAGCCAGTTTCTTCCTTTAATAAATTACAATTAAGAGTATTGCCCTCAAAATCCCAAACATTCATTCCAGCAACTTTAGATGCAAAGAATGCGGGAGGAGCAAAATCATGAGCATAAGAACCTCTTTTCATTTTTATATTATGTTTTTGTAACTCTTTTTTAACAATGTCTCTTATATCAAAAGAGATACTTCTTGTTGTAGTTGCTTGAAGAATTTCATTAGTAGTAGAACCCGTTGCTCTGTATCCTAAACTGTAATTCTCAGGTATTTTCAGTTCTTTAAGAATTTCTTGAATAGCAAATGTAGATATTAATTCAGCATGCAAGTAATGAGCAGCAGGGTATAGTTTTGTAGTTAAAGTTATTTCGTTTAAAGGAGCTAGTGAAACTAAAGAAGCCATTTCTCCCGCTTTTTCAGCAAAAGCATATTTTTTATCAGCAAAAAACTGATAACCATCCCATCTCTGAATAGCACAACATTCAGCATCTTGCAAATTAGGTTTATCTAAATAAAATGCAATAACAGTGCTAAATAATTTATCAGTATCTCCAAGAATGATAGGTTTATTATAACCACTACGCACAGTAGGAACATCAGATTTACTTCCATCTATAGGATCGCAAAGTAAACAGATATATGGTTTTAATTTTGAAAGATCATCAACTTCAACGAATGTTTCCTCACCGTTCTCGAAATAATGCCATTTTTCTTTCTCAAAGTAAATAGCAACTTTAGATTTTTTATTCCTTTTGCTTTCATTTAGGAGGAAAGTCCTTATAGCGTCTTCAGCATCTTTTTCAAACTGAGAGATAGGATGATGCGTAGCACCTCTAACGTCAATATGATCAAATTCCTTTTTAAGTAAGTCTTCTCTTTTACTAGTTACACTATTAAATGCAACTCTAGTAATACCCCGACACAACTTCAATGGATCTAGCTTCATCTCTAATGTCCCCATGGAATTACTTTTAGGTAAATAATTTATAAAGTTTGCTATTTTTATAAAAGTTTATAAAGGAACTCTACTGTTTAGTGATTATGGTATGGTTCATATTTGCTCTACTGACAGCGCTATTTGCGTCATTGAAGGACTTGTTTAGTAAGAAAGGACTAGATAAAATAGATGAGTACGTTCTTGCCTTTTCACTTAGAACATTCGCACTATTGTTTACACTTCCTCTTCTATTTTTCATAGAGATCCCTAAATTAGGAAGTCAATTCTGGATTGCTTTGGTTGTCGGTGGAAGTTTAAATATTGTTACAACTATCCTCTATCTGAAAGCACTTAAAGCTTCAGATATGTCAATAAGCGTACCAATGATTACTTTTACTCCTCTATTCCTATTGATAATGTCCCCGATACTTGTTGGAGAATTTCCTTCGTTTTTTGGAATTATAGGTATATTATTTATAGTCTTCGGAGCGTATATCTTAAAAATTAGAGAGACGTCAGAAGGTTATCTTACACCATTTAAGGCCTTGCTAAAAGAAAAAGGACCACGTTACATGCTAATAGTAGCATTTATTTGGAGCATAACCTCTAATTTCGATAAAATAGGAATATTGAACTCTTCATCAAATTTTTGGAATATTTCAATACAATTTTTCATAGTGGTGTTTATGTTCCCTATTTTATTATTAAAATCCCCAGATAAAGCATATCAAGTTCCAAATAATCTACGCGCAATAGTTCCTCTAGGAATCTTTGTATGTTTAATGCGTATATTCCAAATGATAGCAATTCGGTTATCACTAGTAGCTTATGTCATTTCTATTAAACGAACAAGTGCAGTTATGACTGTATTATTCGGATGTTTGATACTTAAAGAAAAAGGAATAAAAGAGAGATTAACTGGAGTAGTCCTTATGATTATTGGAGTATTGTTTATTCTTTTATTTTGATGAAGATAATTTTATATAATTAAGATTAAGAATTATTAAGTATGGTGTGGTTTATATTTGCTCTATTAACTGCTCTTTTTTCCTCACTTATGAATATTTTTGGTAAAAAAGGACTCAAAAAAGTAGATGAATACATTATAGCATTTTCATGGAGATTTTTTTCATTACCTTTCCTATTTCTAATGCTGTTAGTATTAGGTTTCCCATTAGTCAAAAATCAATTTTGGCTAGCTTTAGTAATTGGAGGAACACTAAATCTTATAGCAACAATATTATATGTAAAGGCAATTAAATATTCAGATTTGTCTATAAGCGTTCCGATGCTTGCTTTTACTCCAGCATTCATTATCCTTTTCTCACCATTTATTATCAATGAGATTCCAACACTGGTAGGATTTGCCGGAGTATTCTTAATAATTGTTGGAACATATGTTCTAGAAATAAAAAAGCGGAAAAATATTCTTTATCCATTTAAAGCACTGTTTAAAGAAAGAGGAGCAGTATTAATGCTGTTTGTGGCTTTTATTTGGGCATTCGGTTCTATTGTAGATAAAATAGGAGTAATTAGTTCTTCTCCAGTATACTGGGTTGCGATAAAAGATGTTTATATTTCTTTATTTATTATACCAATAATGCTGATTAAATCAAAAGAACATATACATAAGATACCTGAGAATTTAAAATTGTTAATACCTATTGGGCTTCTTAATGCTTTAATGCTATCTTCACAAATGACTGCAATAAGTATGGGAATCGTATCTTACGTTATGTCGATAAAAAGAATGAGCATATTATTTACCGTTTTGTTTGGATATTTTATATTTAAAGAAAAGGGAATAAAAGAAAGATTACTAGGAGCTATAATCATGATAATAGGAGTTATATTAATAACTGTATTCAGTTAATTATTTCTTTTAAACCAGTATCTAATGAATATTTAGGTTCGAAGTTTAATTTTTCTTTTGATAAATCTATACCTGCCACTGACCTAATTATGTCGCCTTCCCTAGGTCTAGAGTATACTACTTTACTTTTAGAATTTGTTAACTCAATTATTTTTTTAGCTAATTCATTAATTGAAAGTTCTTTACCTGATGCGATATTAATAATATCACCATTGAGTTTGGTGTTTATAGCCGATAAAAAAGCCTCACAAACATCTTTTATGTAAATAAAATCTCTGGTTTGCTCTCCATCACCATAGATAATTAAATCCTTTCCTTCTAGAGCTTTTTTTATAAATATTGGTATAACAGCGGCGTAGGGAGAGGCAGGGTTCTGATTAGGACCATACACATTAAATAATCTTAAAGCAGCAGTTTCAATGTCCTTACTAAACTCCTTTACTAATCTCTCTTTTTGTATTTTAGATTCAGCATAAGGAGACAATGGCATCAACTTACTATCTTCAGTTTTTGGTAATTCAGGGTCATCACCATAAACTGCTGCAGAACTAGGGATAATAACCTTCTTAGCACCAATCTCCTTTGCAATTTCCAAAATATTTTTTGTTCCTTTAACGTTGATTTCAAAAGTTTCACATCTTTTTTTGACAGACTCAGGAACAGAAACAAAAGCAGCAAGATGAAAAATGTAATCAATATCCTTTAAGTTCTTTCTTAGACCTTCTATATCCCTGACATCCAGTTCTAATACTTCTATTTTATCCTTAATACGCTCAATATTTTCTCTGCTACCTGTAGAGAAATTATCGAGAATAACAACGTCAAGTCCTTTGTCTAGCAAGAACTCTGCTAAGTTTGAGCCGATAAAACCAGCTCCCCCTGTGATTAAAATTTTTGACATCAGTCGAATAAACCCTTTTTGTGAGATTTTTTACACCACTCAATACAGGCTTTAGTTCCCTCTTTGAGAGGCATAGTTGGTTCAAATCCTAATTCTTTTTTAGCTTTTGATATATTCGCATGAGTATTTCTTACATCTCCTTTAGGAGGAGGAATGTTTGTTATTTCAGTATCTATCAAATCTGAAATATTCTTAACCATATCATTTACACTTACTCTTCTACAAGAGCCTAAATTGTATAAATGGAATCCAGACTTCAACTTTTTAGCAGCAAGCAAATTACCTTTTACTATATCCCCAACGTAAGTAAAGTCTCTAGTTTGTTCACCATCCCCATAAATAGTAATTGGTTCTCCTTTTAATGAAGCTCTAATGAATTTAGTAAAAGCTTCATCAGGTCTCTGTCTAGGACCATACACAGTATAAAATCTTAAAGCAGTTATTTGAGTTCCATATATCTCTGAAAACATTTCACAAACTTCTTCAGCATTCTTTTTAGATAAAGCATAAGGACAAATAGGCGTTAACTTTCTATCTTCACTTACAGGCAAATCTTCTTCAGGAACATCCCCATAAACTGAAGATGAAGAAGCATATATGAATTTAGAATCCTTGAATTTTTTTAGTAGTCTAACAGTCCCCTCTACGTTTATTTGGAAGTAAGGTACTGGGTTTCTAATAGAGTTTCTAACTCCAGCTATTGCCGCTAGATGAAAAACAGTATCGATCTCATTTGGAATTTTATCTATATCTTTATCATTTAGTATTGAACCCTCTATAAAATTAAAGGTACCATTATGCTCCTCAGCAGTTTTCTTAATTTCTTCAATATTATCCCTTTTTATTATAGGACTATAATAAGGATGAAAATTATCAATTCCCCATACGTTATACCCTTCCTTTATTAGAGCTTCCGCTAGATGACTTCCTATAAAACCAGCACAACCTGTGACTAAGACGTTTTTCATATGCTTTCTTTACCTTTTAGGAGGATATTTAAATATTTCTATAGAGGATTTAAATAATTCCATTTATAAAGTTTAAGTAAAATAAAATACTCACAATTTAATATGGAAAAAAGCGAACTCAGAAAGAAAATATTAGATCAAAGGAATAAACTCACAAAAGAGGCAATACTAGATAGAAGTCTAAAAATAAAAAGAAATCTATACTTATTAAAAGAATTTAAGGAAGCAGAAGCATTTAATTGTTACGTTTCTAAAGACTCAGAAGTTTCTACTCATGATATATTAAAAGAAAATAAGAATAAGAAGCTAGTCTGCGTTCCATGTGTTAGTGAAAAGAACATAGTTAATAGTTGTCTAAAAGATTTTGATAAATTAGTTGAAAGATGTTTCGGAATTTTAGAACCGAAAACAATAGAAGAAATTAACAAATCAAAATTAGATGTTGTGATTGTTCCAGGTATAGTCTTCGATAGAAAAGGGTATAGAATTGGATATGGTATGGGTTACTATGACAGATTTTTAAGTAACTTAAATGTTATGAAGATAAGTCTGGCATATAATTTTCAAGTATTGGATAAAATACCCCATGATACTCATGATATAAAATTAGATTATATTATAACCGAAAATGAGATTATAGAGTGTAAAATGAATAAAATAATTGACGGGCGTGAAGTAGCAGACAAAATATATTCTGAACTAAAACAAAAAATATCAAAATTACCAAGGAAACCTGGTTTAGGAGTTATATTAGTTGGAGATAATCCTGCTTCTCTAAAGTATATTTCAATAAAAGAAGAGAAGTGTAGAGAACTCGGAATACTATTCAAGAAAGTACATCTAGAAGAAGAGATTAGTAAAGAAAAATTAATTGAAGAGATAGATAAATTAAACAACGATAAAACAATAGATGGAGTACTTATTCAACTACCGTTACCTAAATTTGATACCATTGAAATACTTTCCAATATTAAAAGAGACAAAGATGTAGAAGGTTTACACCCAGATAATTTTAGTAAATTAGTAAGAGGTGAAAAGGTTCTTACAGTTACACCAACGGCATTTATCCACCTAATGGAATATTATAATATTGATCCATCAAAAAGAGATGTAGTTATAATTAATGATAGTTATTTAATTGGAAAGCCACTAATGTACATACTTCTTAACAAAAAAGCAACAGTTGACGTCTGTAATAGGAGCACATCTAACTTAAAAAATCACACTATAAAAGCAGACATATTAATTTCTGCAGTTGGTAAACCTAACCTTATAACTTCAGATATGGTTAAGGAGGGCGTAATCATTTTCGATGCAGGTTTTTCTTTAGTTAATAATCAAGTCGTAGGAGATGTTGATTTTGAAAATGTAAAGAATAAATGTAAGTATATAACCCCCAATCCAGGCGGAGTAGGTCCAGTAACTGTAGCACTTTTAATGCAGAATACTTATGAGTTATGTAAAAAACATTTAATCTAAGTAACCTAGACTCTTAAGTCTTTCCTTCACCTTTTTTTCATCTTCTTTAGAGTATTCCTCTTTGTCTACCTTAATCTTATTTTCTTCTTCTAATCGGCCCACAATTTGTTTAAGAATGTAATCTACGTATCCTTCTACTGAGTCAAATTCATCCATATCTTTAATTCTTTCTTTTATTTTTTCTATAATCTCATTATCTATTTCAACTTTCATTTTTTATACCTCTTATTAATTCATAAAATTCTGTTATCTTTGGAGTTTTTAAATCTTTAAAATTAGTACTCCAAAAACCATATTCACTATGGTCCCCAAATCTACCAATAGCTTTCATTCCATGATCTGAGAGGATTATCAAACTCTTAACTCTTTTATTTTTCTTTATTTTCTCAGCCATCTCATCCAGTTCTATATAAATCATTTTCATGATAACTTTATTTCCGAAATTTAGATGTCCTATAACATCTGCTACTGAAAAATATCCCAATACAAAGTCTCTATCTTCTCCAAGAGCTTTAAAAAACTTATCTTTAATTTTTCTATGATGATCGAAAGCATCTTTATTATACTCTTTCTTTAAGTTCTCTTTTTTTTCAAGGTTTTTAGTTTCAAAGAAGTTCTTCAAAAGTATTCTGGATTTTCCATGAAATCCTAAATCATAAGAAAATCCTGGAAGATCTAAAACAACAGGATTTTCGAAAAAAGAGAAGAATGTTTCTTTAATGTCCCATTTTTTATTCCACATCTCTTTATTACCATCTTCTAAAACATCATCTTCCTTATTTTTTCCAGTCATAAAACTACTCCATAAAACCATAGTTCTAGGTTGAGAAAATTCAGATATATCTGTTTTTCCATAATATTTTTGCTTTAGATTTTTACAATTAAATTCTTCTACTAAGTTATACTCTAAAGCATCTATAGCGAATATTACAATCATTTTTCAACTCCAACCCTAACTTCAAAATTAGCTGAAAACACCCAATCATATAAGAAATATGTTATTGCGTTTATAATATTCCATATAACACTTATACCAAACGATAATTTAAGATCTCTTATAAAAAAATAAGTTACAATCGTCTGCAAACCTATAATCAATATTCTATATACTATTGATTTCCAAATTAATAACCCAACCTTAACTTTCCTTTTAGGATCGTGTTTAAATAACATTTGTTTTACCTCCAATTTCAGTGATTATTCCACCAGCACAGGTATCTTGTCTTTCCAAAACAAATCTACCTAATGTAGGTATATCATTAAAGTCCTCGAAAACAACATCCGAACTTAACTTTATAATAACATCAGCAACCTCTCTATTTTTAATTTCATCAGCATCTTCTCTTAAAGTCTCAAGTGTTGAGGAATCTATAACTCTCTCTATTTTTTCAAGTTCACCCATAATCTCCTGTGACGATAATTTAAATAGTACTCTTTCACCTTTTTTGTAAGGTTCCCTATCCAACCAAAATAAATGTCCCTTTACCGCACTTGTTATTTTAGGTTGTTCTTCATCTTTATGAGTAAGTATGCACCCTCTATCTAAGAAAAGACCATCTTCAGTGACTATCCCAATACTTTTTCCAGCTTCAGCTTCTTTAGGTGCCTTAAGCCACTCCTTTATTTCCTTTACTTTTGTAGTTTCCTTAGACGGAAGAACAAGTATCTCATCATTTTCTTTTATTAATCCACTTAAAACCATACCAGCATTTATCCTTTCATCAAATTTGTAGACATCTTGAACAGCAAACCTAGTTGGTCTATCAATTAAAGACTCTTCCTTACTAAAACTATCAAGAGCGTCCAAAACTGTAGGTCCATCAAACCATTTTAAGTTCTCAGTTTTTTTAGCAATAAAGTCACCTTCTTTAGCAGATATTGGAATAATATAAGATGGTTTTATATTGAGTTTATCTAAAAATTCTATAAGCTCTTTTTTTACCTCATTAAATCTATCCTTACTATAATCAACAAGATCCATTTTATTTATAGTTACAATAACTTGTTTTAACCCCAACATTTTCAAGATGTAGGAATGTCTTCTTGTTTGTTCTTTAACACCTTCATTAGCATCGACAATTAGAATTGCTGCTTCAGCCTGAGAGGCACCAGTAATCATATTTTTTATAAATTCTACATGACCCGGAGCATCTATAATTGTATATTCTCTCTTATCAGTACGGAAAAATGTTTGAGCAGTATCTATAGTAACACCCTGATCTCTCTCTTCCGCCAAGTGATCCATCACATATCCAAACTCTATATCCTTACCAAGAGATTCACATATTTGTTTTATTTCTTCAATTTTTCCTTCAGGTAGAGAATCAGTATCATAAAACAACCTACCTATAAGTGTAGATTTCCCATGATCAACATGCCCAACAATTACAAATCTTAAGTTTTCCTTTTCCATTTTACATATACCCAAGAGCTCTAAGCTTTTGCATAGCTTGAGCCTCTTCTTTATCTTGAGCCCTTCCAGATCTTTCAGCGATTTTACTTTCTCTGATTTCTTTTATTATCTCATCAACATTAGTTGCTTTACTAGGCATAGGAGAAGTACAAGGGACACAACCCAAACTTCTGTAACGAACCATCTTTCCATCTCTTTTTTTAGCAAAATATAGAGAATTTACAGGAAGATTCTCTCTTTTAACATACTTCCAGACATCTATTTCAGTCCATTCAAGTAAGGGGTGGATTCTAAGATGTTGCTCAGATTCTTTTTGGGATTTGTACTGATCCCATAACTCTGGAGCCTGGTTCTTGTAATCCCATCTAAAATCTTTATTTCTAGGGCTGAATATTCTTTCTTTGGCTCTTATTCCATGTTCATCTCTTCTTATACCTAATAATAAAGCCTCAAACTTGTACTTATCAATTGTTTTCTTAAGAGCATCAGTTTTTCTTGCAGTACAGCAATCTAATTTATCTTCAGGACTAATCCCTTTTTTATCCGATTCATCAATATTATCAGATACAATTAGATTGAGATCCCATTTCTTTACACATTCATCCCTAAAATCATACATTTCCTTGAAATGTTTTCCAGTGTCTATATACACAACTGGAAATGGTACGTTTCCAAAGAAAGCCTTTTTTGCAAGCCAAATAAGAACGGTAGAATCTTTACCAATCGACCACAACATAGCGATTTTTCTAAATTTTTTATATGCTTCTCTAATTATATATATACTCTTACTCTCTAATTCATCTAGATGATCCATTTCTTCACAAATATCCTAAATTTTCAAGCCTCTTTTTGATTTTAATCTCATCAGACTCACTAAGCTTTACATCTTCAGACAGTATAAGGCGCAACATAAAAGTGACGTATTCTGAAACTGAAGATATATCCGTGTCTTTGATTTTATCTTTCAATTTGTTAGATAATTTAGAGGGTATAGATACAATTGTTTTTTCACGATCCAATTCCTTAAAAACAGAAATCATATCACTAAGTAACTCTTGGTATGAGATATCCCTATTAGAAGCTAAAATTCTCAATTCTTTCCTCAAGTTTTCAGAAACTTGAATAGTAGTTCTGTTTTTCATAACCATACATATAATTATGTATGATTATATAAATCTTTCCTTTATTGAATTTAAAGAATTAATTTTTTCCGAGAATGGCTATGTGTTTTAAAACTGGATGAATGATAAAATATGTTTCTCCTTCATCTTTTTGGATAGGTATATCTGGAAACTCACCAATTTTTAAATAGTCCTTTATAACAGATACCAACAAATCTGCTCTTATATACGGATCGTATTCATAGTCTATAATAGTTCTATCTTTTGGAGGAGCATATTCTTTCATTTTGATAACACCCCCCGCATCTATCCTTTTTTCTAGAAAAAAAGCGCTCGCAAAACATTTATTCTCTTTTAATATACTATAATAAACAGTAGTGCTTCCTCTATAGCCTGGAAGACTGCCCGGGTGTACATGAAGAAATTTCTTCCCACAATTAAGAATATCCTCTTTCAAAATAGCTCCTCCACTCCCAGAATAAATGAAATATTTTTCAGGTCTCTTTTTTAAAATCTTAATAACTGTCTCACTGTTAATATCTTTTGTAGGACAGATTTCAAAAGATATATTATTATCTTTTATAGTTTGCATTATATCTTCATTTAAATCAAAATATTCATTTGAACTTCTTATCTTTTTTTTAAGTTGTCCTGGAGAAACCTTTTTGTCTTCCATTATAATAACATGTGAAGGAATAAGATTTTCCGCAACTAGTTTTTGTAAGTAAGCCTGTGATCTTGGAGACGAAACGATTAACATACCTACATTATTAATTATCATAACTCCACCTTTTTTGTTTTGATTAAACTACTAATTGCTTGTTTTTCTAATTTTAATAATAAATAACTAATAATTAATTCTTCACGTGTTTCTATTTTGTCGATAACTGAACAAATCGTGTCATTTATTTTTAGAGTTGCATTTAAGAATTTAAAGTTACGTGAGAAATTATAATAATCCATAATTAAAAATGATAGTAAGATGTAATTTTTGATAGTTCTATAATCAGATTCATTTTTTACAAAATTTTTAGCATACGAGTCACATATTTTTTTTGTAACTTCAAATTTTTTCAGTAATTTACTCAACACAAAATAGAATTTTTCTTTGTTATCCACATTCAACATCATTAAAATTAATTTTTCTAGTGCTGATTTAGTAATTATTTCTTCATTTCCGAGAGTCTCAAGGAACGAATTAGTTTCTTCTAAGGAAAATTTATCAAACTCTTGAATTATTAATGAATTACTTATTTTATTATTTTCTTCCAAAATCTTTATTTTATTAGCGAAATTTATAACACACGAACCCACTTTAGTTAATTCTATTTTTTCACTAGAGTTTTGATTAGAGAAAAGGTTTTCTAATATTTTCTCTTGACATTCCTTTCGATATTCAAAAAATTCATTAAGAAAATCTTTTCCATTATACAGAGTATACATATATATATTAGGAGATTCAATCCTATTGATTTTTGAATATTCATAAACCATAGTTTTTATTTTCAAACATTATTTCTTTTAATTCTTCTTTATATTTTTTAATTATACTATCATTTTTAGCATAAATATTATTTTTTTCTTCAGGATCCTTTTCTAGATCATAAAATTCCCAAGTAGAAGGCGTTTTGTTACAAATAAGTTTTTTATCATCATGTCTTACACAAAAAACATTATGTTCTTCCGGTGACGGCCAAGGACCTTTTATTCCTCCAGTTTCAATAAAAGCGACTCTATCCTTTTTTTCTTTTTCTTTTATTATAGGAATCAAACTTTTACCCTGCATTGTTATAAAAGAAAAGTCTTCAGGAATATTTAACATTCTTAATATTGTAGGCATTATATCAATTATTCTACATTGAACACGAGTTTTCGAAGTTTTGATATTAGGAGCATAAAGATAACAAAACGATTTTACAGTATAATCATAAGTAAATACACCATATATTTTTTCTCCAACTTTTTCTCCAACACTTGTTCCATGATCTGAGTGATAGATTATTATGCTGTTATCGAATAATTTTAACTCTTCAAATAATCTGTTCATTTTTCCAACGTACTCATTGCATTCTTTTACAAAACCCTCATAACGTTGAATATTTTTCTTAATATTTCCAAAATACTCTTCACTAAAATCATCATATTTTTCAGCAACTTCTTTCACTAGTCTGTTATGTATAGGACTATATTGTATATGTAAGAAAAAAGGCTCTTTCTTAATTAACTCCTTTATTAATTCTTTTTGTCTTAAAAACATATCAATATTTTTTTTATGAACCATTACTTCATCAAACCCTTGTTCAGGAAGAAGGCATTTGTTTACTACATCAGAAACACAGTAATAATTTTTTTCTTTTAAGTATTGAGATAGAGTTTTACATATATTTTTTTTAAATCTGAACATTCTATAGTAACCATTTACTCCATTTTTTGAAGGATGCATTCCTGTATGAAGTGTGTGAAAAGACGCCATAGTATACGGAGAATTTGTAATCATATTACTAAAGAAAAAACTTTTTTTCTCAAACTCTTTTAAATTGTTACATAAATTTAGTCTATCTCTTCTTAATGCATCTAAAGTTATTATAATAACGTTTTTCAAAGTAATCACCCTTCTAAATCAATAAATCTATTTAATGTTTTATTTTCCAACCATGATTGATATTTTTCATAATCTTCATCAGTATCAAATTCAAGCCAACTGTTTTTGATATTTATTGTTTTTACAAGGTATCCATTATTAATCAATGCCTGTAACATACAAGTCATATACGCTTTTTTGAATGATTTTGAATTTAACCAAGGTTCATCTTTATCGAAATATTTCTCTTTATTCTCATGATAAACTTTCTTGAGTGCTTCAACACGGTACTTTGAAAATTTAATTAATCCAACATATCTTATTTTAGCCTCGTCAGGTGAACAATTACAATTCCCCAACTCAACTATTCTACCATCTTTATCAACAACCAAACTTTCCATATCTTCTTTAGGTTTATCAAGTCTTGCACTCCAATAAGCTAGATAATCTGTATCCACAGTTACTCCAATATCTGATCTATCCGATAAAATCTTATTTATCACTCTTTTTTCATAGATTATGTCTCCATAACATACAAGAATTTCATCAATCATTTCTTCTTCAGCGCTAAAGAGTGTTTCTACCATATTTGTATTTTCATAATCCTCGTTCGTATAGTATTTAACATCTGGAATTTTTATTTTATCCGCCATGTATCCTTTTACTATAGTAATATCAGTTACACCGCAGGCTCTTAGCGTTTCTATTTGTCTCTGAATAAGGCTTTTTCCATTAAATTTTAACATACATTTAGGTAAGTTTTTAGTATATTTTTTTAATCTTGTCCCTTTTCCTGCAGCGAGAATTATTGCTTTCATTTTGATAATTAATTTTTCTTTAGAATAAGAAAGATTCTTTCTTTTACATTATAAGGATAATTAGAAGGTACTCTTTTATGAACTAATATATCGAAATGTTTCTTTAAATGTTCCAGTTTTGGTTGAAATATTTCTTCTTCACTGTCTTCTGCCTGACTTTCAAATATAAGTAAGCCTTTAGGTTTTAATATTGAAATAATCTTGTCTATATATTCAATAAAGTTAAACTTAGTATTCTCGTCTATGGTAGAATCATTAGCAAGTGAGAATACTATATCTTTTCGGCCAATCACAATATAATCCTCGAAAGAACAGGCGTGGAAATTGGCGTTTTTAATTCCTAGAAACTTTTTAGTTTCGTCAGAGATCATTACTAAATAAGGGTTTATCTCGACGCCTTCTATATGCTTTAAGTAGTCAGATAATAGTAGAGTTAAGAAACCGTTGTTACTGCCTATGTCTAGAGCTGTCTTGTCACGGGAGAGGTATTTTCCTATGTTGTACCTCCTAAACCTCTCTTCTGTAGGTCTGGCTCCCTTTATTCCGACCCTATCAAATCCCTGGTAGAACCCTCCCTCTTCTTCACTATATCTAAAAGACGGCCAGTTTTCTTCCTGTTCCTTAAGATGACTCTTCAGTTTTTCATGTAATTCTGTTAATTCCATTTTTTATTTTTCTCTCCAAAATAATTCTTTATTAATAAATAGTTTTATGATTTTTTCATTTAATTGCTCATCATGATCTAATTTATTTCTTTCAGGATGCCACTGTATTCCTGCTATAGGCAGTTTTGGATGAAATATTCCTTCAATTATGCCATCTTCCGCTATTGCAAATGGTTTTAATTCAGAAGATAGTGTTTTCGAATTAACACCTTGATTATGATATGAGTTCACATTTGCTTCTTTACACAATTCTTTTTTTACAACTTCATCAATGATTTTGATTTTATGAGTTTTAGCTACATGTTCAATTTTTGATTCTATTTCTTCTTTTATATTAGATATTAGTTTTCCATTAAAAAACACATTTATAAATTGCATACCTCTACAAATTCCTAAAACAGGAAGGTTTTTTTCTATACTTGTTTTTAACATGTTTTTTTCAATCTCATCTCTTTCTTCAGAGAAATCATCACTTTTATATTCTTCACCACCATAATTTTTAGGACGTACAGAATTCCCTCCAGATAATATTACTCCAGAAATATATAATTTTTCAAAGTAATAATTAAAATTCTTTGTTGAATTAGGTATTGTTATAAGCTTTATCCCAAATTTTTCAAGATAATTAATATAGTTGTTTTCTAAATTATCTATCAAATCGCCATTCTTATTTCTATCGTTTCTTTGAGATATTGCAACTATCATTTTATTTTAGTAATGTTCTTAGCCTCACAATCTAAGATTATTGAATCATTATGATTTAATTTTTCGTAAAGAGATCCACACCCAATTGCTGCAGGTATTCCGAATTCTGCACATCTTATCGCCATGTGAGATGCTACTCCGCCATATTTTGTTATTAACCCCGCAGGCTTTTTAGTGAATATCCAATCATATCCAGGATCTCCATTTTCAAGAATTACAATTTTATTTTCAATCTCAGGAATATCTGTACTTTCTCCACCTATCTTTACGATGCTTCCTTTTATTTTGTGTTGAGTTATAAAATTAGGTTTCGGGTTATAAGACTGGATTATATCGAAATTATCTTTCGAAAAGATTATTGGAGGTAAAATTATTTTACTGTTAATTTCTTTTCCTTTTATTCTTGAAGAAATAATACTCTTTAAATTTTCAGCCATATCTTCTCTTTTCATTTTTAAGCTAGAAAAAAGTTCATGAACGCTTAGCATACTCATTTCTTCTCTTGTAAAACCCATTAATTCTCCCGCCAAAGCTATGAATTCAATAGCATCACTAAGATTTTTTGTAAATTCAAATTTAGAATATTCTCTTGATTCAATTCCGGACTTTGCGAATTCGAACAATTCTTCTGCATCAAATTTCAAACCGTATTCTTTAAGAGTCCTTGTAATTTTTTTCTTTTTCTCTTCATTTAATTCAAATTTACTTAATTTTTTTGTTTTAGTTATTTTTGATGCTTTTATTAATAAAGGATTGAGTCCGTATCTAGGGTTGGTAATATCATAAGATCCAGGTCTTAAATGATTATATTTTTTAATAAAAGTGCTCTCATCAAGGCGATTCATACTTAACATTTCAAAATCTTTATTCATTTCTGTTGCTACAGTGTTTATAGAATCCATAAACCGATAATATTCTTGTTTTGTCATGACTCCTTTTTTTACAAGACTTTTCAATATTATTTTTCCAACAAATGCAAGCCTTGCAAGCCTTGAAAATTGAACTGTTCCCCTTTCTCTACAGTCGTCTAATAAATATTTAGCATTATAAATTAGTTTATGTACAGAGGCGTAAACACTATCTAAATCTTCCTTTAATTTATCCTTATTTTCTATCAATTTTTTAAGTGAATTTAAATCCTCATTAATAGTCTTTTTTGAATTAAGTATTAGATTATTTGTTAACTCTAATAACGCTCCCTTTAGTTGTTTAATTTCTTCTTCATCAAAACCATTATTAATTAAGTCTTTAGTTCTCTCATCAAAATTTATATCGTAACAAGTATGTGCTATTTCAAATTCAATTTTATCTTGTAGTTCAGGATTTTCTTCTAATTTTTTAAGATAAAAAGATACCAGCTTATGTCGTAATTTAGGATTAATAGTTGAAGGAACAAAAGAATTAAAGCTGTTTCTAACATCAATATAAGGTTTGTTTCCCATTAATACTACTAATTTAGCAG
Source organism: Candidatus Woesearchaeota archaeon (assembly GCA_020343615.1). Lineage (GTDB taxonomy): Archaea > Nanobdellota > Nanobdellia > UBA10117. The sequence goes on from CP070803.1 coordinate 677,346, forward strand.
GATTTACATTATGATAGCCTTGAGATGTTCTTGCTTCGTGCCACGCACTATTTGTTATTAAATAATCATACAAAGTGTAAGCTAAATGATTTGGTCTATCTCCAATTATTTCTGCAGGATTCCAATCAGGCATGTCTGCTAAGATTGTTTTTTCTCCACCTAGGTGTTCTTTCTTTTTGATTATTTCCTCAAATTCTCGTTTAAGAAATTCTATTTTATTTTTTATTAACTCTTGTTCTGATTTTTTCATAGATTTACAAGTTAAAGGTCTCACTTGAAAAATAATTACTTCCTTATATTTATTAATTGAAAATTCTATATCTAATCCTAAATTAGGAACTATTTCTTCAATTTCTTTTACTGATTCAATTAGTTTTTTGAACTTATTAGGTATTTTTTCTAATTGACAGAATTTAGATATACTTATCGATTTATTCTCTACCCCTTTTGTGACAGTATTAGATTCTCCAGTAGAATCATCAAAGTTAATAACATAGTAAGGAGCACTTTTTTCTAAACTGTGCGTGAACAGAACACCACTTATCTCAATATCATCTGTTTGAGCTTGAATTAAAACTTTGTTAAATGAGCTTCCAGAATTATTTTTTTCATAAGATTTAATTACTTTATTTATTGCCGATTCAACACTAGTTGTATTTTTTGAATCTACACTTAAAAAACTTTCAAAATATCCAGCCATAGATTCTTCTTCAGTATCTTCAGTTAATGCTGAACTTCTAACAACAATATTTTTTCCATCAAATTTTTCTCTAATTAACTGTAACATCTTTTCACGATTATTTTTCCATTCAGAAACAGAAAAAGAAAATAGTTTTTCAATTTTTGATTTCTTAAGTAATGGTTGAAGTGCCTCTAATGTATCTGCTTTGTTCGATATTATTGTTTTATTTTCTTTTTCAGAAGGAATATTTTTTTCCTTCGTTAATAATGAACTAAATTTCACAAGATCTTTTTGTTGTTTTATATTTTCAATTAATTTATTAGTAATTTTAAATGTTGAAAGTTTATCATAATAAGGTGTTTTTCTAAGTTTACCGTTAATTTTTCTTATATATTCCGATCCCGGGACATATTTCCAGTCACTCCCATGAATTAGAATAATTTCTGCTTCCGGGAACTCTTCATGTATTTTTTTTAAGTTATCCTCTGGATCTCTACTATGCTGTATCATTACTTTATCTATGTGTCTTAAATTTGAGATTACCGCCTTCCTTTCTTTTAAATTAGAAATAGGTTCTCCTCGATACTCTTTAACTGCTTCATCTGTAAGAATTCCACACACCACATAATCTACTATTGATTTGGCAAACAGTATTGTTTGTAAGTGACCATAATGAAAAAGATCTCCTACTATTCCTAAATAAGCGATTTTCTTTATATCTACCTTTTTTAATTCTAGAATGTGCCCTTCTTTTATTCCCAAGCCTCGAGGTATTGTTACACATAATTGTCCATTAGATTTATTCTTCCACACTACTTTTTTCAATTTATACACCGTTTACTAGTATAACTAGTAATAAGTATTTAAATTTTCTGTTAAATGTAAATTAGAAATAAAACATTAACTATCGTTCATATCCTAGTTGCTTAAGTCTTTCTTTTGATTTCTTTTTTTCCTCTTCAGATAAAGGCCTTTCATTATCTGATTCAGAAATTTCAATTCTTCGAGCAACTTGTCCTAAAATGAAATTCACATACTCATCAACTGTTTCGAATTCATCTGAATTATTAACTTGTTTTTCTAGTTTTTTCCCAATTTCATCAAGTAGTTCAACTTTCATTTTTAACACCTTTCATTAATATAATAACCAATTCATATTTCTTTTTTTAGCCATCTCGTAATCTTAATAATTACTAATAAGAAATATCCTAATTATGTATATAAATCTTTTCTTCACTAAATTTATATACTTATATACAAAAAAATAAGTTATGGATTACGCTAAAAATGCCGTTAAAAGAACAGCACTTGTTTTTACAATAAGCATAATTGCAGCATTTATTGGTTTTCTTGTCCGTTTAGTCCTTGCTAGAGAATTAAGCCCCGAAGATTATGGATTATTATTTTCTATTTTTACACTAATAACTTTTCTTACTTTATTTCGAAGAGTAGGATTATTACAGACGATAGTTAAGTTTATTCCAGAATTCCAAGTAAAGAAAAAACCAGATTTAATTAAAAATGCAATTGTGATTGTATTAGGAATAAATTTAATATTATCTATAATTATTTCTGTAATTCTAATAACGTCCTCAAATTTTCTCGCAAAAAATTATTTTAGACACCCACTCGCAGAGCCTGTTTTAATAATATTCTCATTCATATTTATAGCATCTGTCTTCAAGATGACTTTACGTTATATATTTAACGCTTTTCAGAAGATGGACAAATTCTCTTTAATGTACTTAGCAGAAAATTTTCTTATTTTGTTGTTTATACTATTATTTTTTAAATTAAATATTTTTAATTCACCAAGAGTTTTTTTAGCAGCAATAGCATATCTTATAACATATATCCTTTTATTTTTTATTTTTGTACCTTTTTTCCTTAAAATTTATCCTTTCTTTAAATATAAATTTAAATTTTCGTCGAAATTATCTAAAAAATTAATAAAGTTTGGGATATTAGTTATGATTTCAGGTATTGGAAATATTACTATTCTCTATACAGATACTCTAGTCCTTACGTATTTCTCTAATCTTAGAGAAGTAGGTATTTATAATGTCCTTGTTCCTACTGCAATGCTTTTAGATTTTTTTGGCAGATCAGTGAGTCAAGTAATAATGCCAATGGTTTCTGAACTTTGGGCGAAGAAGCTTAAAGAGTATGTAAACAAAGGAGTTTTATTATTGCAGAGATATGCATTATTTGCTATAATTCCATTAGCAACAGTAATGTTTTCTTTCCCAGAATTATTGATTAAAGTATTATTTGGAAACGAATACATTTCAGGGGCCTTTACTTTACAACTATTAGTTATAGGAATGATATTTTTTATTATAGCATCAATAAATATGAATATATTAAAAGCAATTGGAAAACCTTTCGCAGTTAGTAAAGTCATATTAACAGGAGCGTTATTTAATTTAATTACAAATTTTTACTTTATTCCAAAATACGGGATAGTTGGAGCAGGTTTAACGTCTCTTATTAGTTATTTCTTAATTTTGTTAATTTCAATAATTTATTTAAAAAGGAGCGTAAAATTAAAATTCCCACTATATGACTGGCTAAAATTATTCTTTTCAGGGGTAATTATGGCTCTTTTAATGATTATTCTGAAGGCGATAATTGATATAAATGTTTATGCAGAGGCATTAGTGGTCTGTTTACTAGGAGGAGCAACATATCTAACATTAGCAATAATAACTAAGGCAATAGATATCGAAACAACAAAGAACTTTATAAAGAATATATACAAGTAATATCAAAATCTTTTTAAGTTAATCAGTAATTTTTATAAATAGACCAATTCATTATTCAGAAGAGAAAAATGAAAAACTTCTATGAGGGAAAAGATATACTCGTGACTGGAGGATGCGGTTCTATAGGTAAAGAACTAGTTAAGCAGATTCTAGAATTTAGTCCTAGAAGACTAAGAGTTTTTGATCAAAACGAATCTGGTTTATTTCATTTACAGGAAGAACTAGCAGCGCATAATAATTTGAGATTTTTAGTTGGAAATCTAAGGGATAAAGAGAGATTAAGAAGAGCTGTAAGGGGAGCAGATATTGTTTTTCATGCAGCAGCCTTAAAGCACGTTCCACTATGCGAATATAACCCTTACGAAGCAGTTCAGACCAATGTAATAGGAACTCAAAATTTAATAGAAGTATGCAGAGATGAAGATGTTGAAAGAGTTATAGCTATAAGTACAGATAAAGCAGCACACCCAATTAATACAATGGGTGCTACTAAATTATTAAGTGAGAAGCTGATATTGACTGGAGCCACAGGTAAGTGTAAGACCATCTTTTCATGTGTAAGATTTGGTAATGTACTAAATTCTGACGGATCTGTTATACCTATATTTAAAAGACAAATTGCAAAAGGAGGCCCAGTAACAATTACGTCTAAGGAAATGACGCGGTTCTTTATGAGCATGGGAAAAGCAATAGAATTAGTACTGAAATCAGCAATTCTTACAAGAGGTGGAGAAATATTTATACTACCAATGAATGCCTTAAAAATTACAGACTTAGCGGAAGTTATTGTTGAGGAACTCGCTCCAAAATACGGTTATCATCCTGAAGAAATAGAATTTAAGGAAGTAGGAATAAGACCTGGAGAAAAGACACATGAGTATCTCGTAACTAAAGAGGAAGTTAAAGATATGGTACACTCTGATGATCTAATAGTATTATATTCTTCTTTATTAATTGAACCAGAAGTCAGAAAACAACTCATAAAAAAGAAGAGCACACATAACCACCAACATTACCATTCAGGTAACATACCTTTACTTAGTAAAGATGAAATAAAGAAGATACTAAAAAAAGAAAAAATAATTTGATTTATTGTACTTCTTTTTCCTTAGGCTTATGAATTACGAATTTCTTACCTTTGTATAAACTAGCAGTTTCAAATATTTTTGGAGGACGTACCGGAATTCCAGCGTCATGCATTGCTTTTTTTGCCATATCAGGGGTTATAGGAGTATAATGAAATATACTACCTGCAGCAGCAGCAGAAGCATGACCTTCTTTTACAACCTTTACAAAGTCCTCTAATTTTCCAGCACCACCTGCAGCGATAATGGGTATCTTTACAGCGTCCGAAACCATCCTCATAAGTTCTATATCATAACCATCCATAGTACCTTCATGAGTTATAGAATTAAGAAGAATCTCTCCAGCACCTAATTTTTCAACCTTTTTAGCCCATTTAACAGGGTCTAATCCTGTTGGTTTCGAACCACTCCTTGTATAAACTTCATAAGAACCATCTTTTTTTCTTTTAGCATCAATTGAAACAATGATACATTGGCTACCAAATTTTTTAGAACCTTCAGTTATTAATTTAGGATTAGCAACAGCAGCAGTATTTATGACTATCTTCTCAGCCCCAGCTCTTATGATCTGGGTCATTTGCTCAACAGATTTGATACCGCCGCCGTATGCGAAAGGCATGAATACTTCTTCAGATACTTGTTTTATGAGGAAAGGATCATATTCTTCTTCCTCAACAGTGCTTCCAATATCCAATAACATAAGTTCGTCTACTTGTCTTGCTTCAAAAACCCGCACAATAGTAATTACGTTAGCTACAGTTCTTGAATTTTTAAACTGTACTGGTTTTTTTAACAAACCATCTTGTGTAAGCAACACAGGTATGACTCTAACTTTTAACATTTATGCACCTCTTTTTAGGTTTATCTTATCCTTAGCGAATTTAGACCTCTCATAAAAGTCAAGACTATCATTTTCTTCTTCTCGTTCATCATACCAATAGTCTTCTAATTTTCTCATTATTTTTTTTACTTCCTTTCCCCTATCAGTCGCCATCTTTATTTTCCTCCTTATTCTCGAAACTCTTTACATAATCAGCAAAGTTCTTTATTATTTGAAGTCCATATCTATGACTTTTTTCAGGATGGAATTGTGTACCGAATATATTTTTATATTCTACTGCTGAAACAAACTCTTGACCATAATCACACACAGCAACAATAATATAATCCTTGTTACATGAAGTATAGTAACTGTGAACATAATAGAAGTCAGCTCCATTAAGTACGTCCTTAAACAATATTGAATCTTTTTTGAGAATATAAGTATCATCCCATCCAATATGAGGAAGTCTTAAACTATCATCTCTACTAATGTCTAATAATTTAATAGTCATAGGTAAAAAGTTAAGACCACCATGCTTACCCCCTTCTTCACCTTCAGTTCCTAATAATTGTACTCCTAAACATATACCTAAAATAGGCTTACCTTCTTTCATAACAGCTTCAGTTAGTGGTTCAATTAGTTTAAGTTTTTTTAAGTTATTCATAGCATCACCAAATGCACCAACACCAGCCAAAACAAAAGCATCAGCCTTTTTAACATCTTCAACCTTGTTAGAGATTACCACATCTGCATAACCCATTTTATTAAAGGCTTTCATTACATTATTCAAATTACCCATATCATAATCAATTATTAATATCATTTTCTTTTAGTACTTTTAGTTGGATCCCTCCGCATTTCAACATATTTTTTCTTTAAGATAAGACTACCATCAATATCTCTTTTGAAAGTACCATCTTTCTCGGTTTCGAATAAAACTCTATTTGTGAATGAATCACAAATTTCATCAAATTCTTCTCTAGTGTATCCAAATCTTCTACAAAATCTTCTAGCAGCTTCTAATGGATATTTACCTTCATATCTATCCGCTAATCTAACAGCTTCTTCACGGTCGATAATACCATTTCTTATATCTCTTACAAGATCATCAGTTGCTCTACCAAAACCATATTTCACAAATTTAAGATAGTCATGTATCGTCATAGAATAACAATCAATATTTTCATAATCTTCATATGTTACCTCAACTCTATCAATTCTACTAACCCAACCACGTTCTTTTACTATTCTGAGTTGCTCAGGAACATTCCACGGAAAATAATAACCATACCATACACTAGTAACTCCAACTCTTTCTAAATCTTCTTTCGATGGATAGATATACGGTTTAAGATCAGATAGAGTGATGTTTAGATCTTCACAGACCATATCTTCAGGTCTGTTACCAATTAATCCACCATAATCATATAGCCATCTTTGGTCAAGAACATGAGCACTTCTAGCTTCTTTTGTATATCCACCATACTCTGTTTGAGGACATTCTCCCCAAATGACCAAAGGAACATTAAATTTAACAGCAAAATGAATAGGCACTGTAAATATTCCTATATGATTTGGCCAGTCATTATCTCCAACTCTTCTAAGACCTTCTTTAACCATGTAATCATAGACTAAAGGATTACGTTTAAAATGAATTAAATCAACACCCATTCTATTCATAACATCAATATTTTTTCTTCCAGTTTTAGTAGGTAATGTAGGCTCAAACAAGACACATAGTGGCCTCATTTTATAGACTTCCTTTAAAGCATAAACAAGGAACATACTATCCTTTCCACCACTAACCGGGATGATACAGTCGTATGTTAAGGGGTCATCATTTTTGAACTTCTTTATTAATGCTTCAAATTCCTTCTTTCTAGCATTCCAATCTATTGGGTCTTTATGCTGAGCATATTTTCTCTCAGAGCTCCTACACGCGTTACATATACCTTCCTCATCAAAAGTAAGGTCAGGCTTTGTATCCGGCATAATGCATTTTTTACAGTATCTCATTTTTAGTAATTAGTAATGTTATTTACTAATAATAACTAAATTTTTTTATATCTTTTGTTAATTTTTTCTTAAATTTTCGAAATATTTAAATATCATACTTAAAATTTAAGATATATGAAGTTAGATAAAAAAGATTGTATGATTTTGAATTTACTACAAATAAACTGTAGAATGTCTTTAACAGAAATTTCAAGGAAAGTTCACTTATCTGTAGACTCTACTAAAAAAAGAATTAACAAGATGATTGATAATAGAGTATTTTTTCCAAGAATACAACTTAGACCGAGGAACTTTGGATTCACAAATATCGTTGATGTAAAAATAAAACTTCAAAATACAAATGAAGAGAGCGTAAAGAATTTTATAGAATATTTAAAAAAACACCCTAAAGTTGTTGAAATATTTTTAATATCTGGAGAATGCGATTTATCAATAGTGATAGTAGCAAAAGATTCCATTGATTTAGGAAAAACAACACAAGAAATTAGAAATAAATTTGGAAGAATAATAAATTCCTGGAACGAGTCATTGACAGTGTATTCTTATAAATTCGAGGATTATGATATGACTAAATTGATGAAATATAAAAACAATAATAAAGGGATAATAAAAGACAATTAAATTTAAAATGGAAAAAGTTAGGGGAGATATAGGAATTAGTACTACTTCATTTTTTTATTGGTTTGAAGATACTAGAAGTAATTGGTTAAATCGCCAATTAGAAGTTCTCGAATTAATTAAAGATATTTTTATAACTGTAGAGCTTCATTTTTTAGAAAGAAATATTTTCGAATTCAATGAAGAGTTCATGGAAAAATATTCAAAAAAATTATCTTGGTTTAATAAAATAACTTTACACTTACCTTCTAATTTTTCAGATGTTGTAAGTCCAGAAGAATATAATATAGCTAATAAAAAATTAAATGAAATAGTAGAAAGATTGAATATAGAATATTGTGTCATGCATGCAAATCAATACAAAAAAATTGATTTTAATTTTACATTCCCAATATCCATTGAGAATACCGATCCTAGATCTGAAGATTATGATTTAATTAAAATCAACGAACTTGAAAAACCAATAGTTTTAGATGTTGATCATTTAGAAGAAAAGGGAGAAGGAGTTTTTGATGAACAGATAGACCTTCTAAAAAATAAAATCTCAGAGATTCATTTTTCTATTCCTAGGAATGAATACTATAACCAATTCAAAGAAATAATCACACCACACTTTTTAGCATACAAGTCTGATTATAATATTCCTAAAAAAATACCAAAAGATAAAATATGGATAATTGAAGGAGTTATTCCAAATAACAGAATGGATATGTTAGAAGGCGAGGTAAAATTAATTGAAAAATATAAAAACTAATCTTTTTCTATTTTCTTGAAAAATTTAGCAGGAGTCCCAAACCATATTTCATTAGGAGGAATGTCTTTATTTACTAAACTATTAGCACCAACTGTAGAGTTTTCCCCGATAGTTACACCCGGCATAACAACTGTTTTTGTTCCAACATTACAGTTCTTTTTTAAAACTACCTTACCACTCTTCCCATCAATAGATGAATGGCTCATAATTACTGCGCTCCATCCAATTTTGACATCATCTTCTATTCTTACACCACTACTAGCATCGATTACTGTGAAAGCACCTATTTCAGTGTTTTCTCCAAGTTCAAAATTTTCACGATGTCTTACTAACCAATACCATTGAGTCATTCCATAATCATCATATATTGGTCCTTGACGCTTGCTTTTTTCCACCATTTTAATAATCTCTTAACTCTTTTATTTCACCATATTTTTTAAATAATTGCTTTTTTCCTCTTTCCACTAAATCTTTATCTGCAGTAATACTTTTACTATGTCTAAAATAATTAAATAGAGGCTCGTGAATCCTCCTTCCTTTATATTTTTGTTTAAGTTTGATTAATAAATCATATTCAGGGAAAACTAAGTTTTCATCATAATATCCAAGATCGTCAAATATTTGTTTTTTAAACATAATTCCACCAGCAAGACAATTAAGAATATTATCTGTGTTAACAATTTTCTTATTTCCTTTTTCATCAGTTTCGTAATAATCACTATACACAAAACTAACGTTCTCATCATTTTCGATTACATTAAACATCTTTTCTAGAATACTCGGTTCAAAAGTATCATCTCCATCCAGCAATATTAAAAAATCAGTTTTTGTATTCCTAATACCATCATTAAGTGTTTTGACGTAGTTTTTGTTATTCACATTCATTACTATAATGTCTTTTTTGTGCCTTTCTAAAATCTTAGACGTATTATCTGTAGAACTATCATTTACCACAAGTATATCGAATTTGTCTCTAGATAATGTTTGATTAAGAACGCTTTTAATAGCCTTGCTAACTAATCCTTCTTGATTATGAGTCCTTATTATTATAGTTACTAATTTCATTTTGTAAATAGATAATCCCAAGTGAGTCCTGTATTAGCCTTTATATCTTTTGTGACTTTAACTTTTTTATTTAGTAAGAATTCATAATATCTTGGATGTAAACCATTATCTTTTTCCCCAGGTCTTAGCACATCTATATTCTCTTTAGTAAGCATATCGCCCTTTTTAATATCTTTAATTGTAAAAATTCCCCGATATGCAAATTTTCTAACATACTCTTCAACAGGATATACTTTCTTTTCACCAGATCCTAAAAGTATTTCATCAATACCCATACGTTCATTATCCGCAAGTTTTCTTTCAGCTTCTCTTATCGCTTCAACCATTTGTTTAAGTTGTTTAGGATTAAGCGCAAAACTATGGTCTGCACCTGGAAGAGTTTTATCCAATGTAAAGTGTTTTTCTATAACTCTTGCACCCATGGCAACAGCAGCAGTTGGAGCCTTAACAGGATCTTCGGAATGATCTGAAAAACCAATTATTGCTTCAGGGAATGCAGATTTTAGAGTTTGAATGACTCTAGCATTAGTTACTTCTAATGGTGCAGGGTACTTTCCAATACAATGCATCATTACTGTTTTATTATTACCTTCATTTCTAATTGTGTGATATGCTTCTTCTACTTCTCTAAGTAATGCACAACCAGTTGAAAAAATAATAGGTTTCTGTTTCCTTGCACAGTGTTTAAGTAAAGGTATATGTGTTATAGCAAACGATGCCATTTTTATAGCATCAATGTCATTGTTAGCTAATGTATCTGCAGATTTTTCGTCACAAGCAGTACAAATAAAAATAACATCTTTCTTTTTACAGTAACTCATTAATTTCGGTATCCATGATTCTGATACTTCAACTTCTTCCATAAGGTTGTATATAGATTTCTTTTCACCTTTAGCAGTTGTATAATCGCCTGCTTCCTTATGATACATTTTCTTAGCTTTAAATAATTGAAATTTAACAGCATCAACTCCAGCTTCAGTAGCAGCATCTATCATTTTTAAGGCTTGATTATATTTTCCATCATGATTTATTCCAGCTTCAGCTATGACGAATACTGGTTGATCTTCTCCAACTAATCGATTACCGATTTTTATTTTATTCATCTTGGGCCTCTAAAAGCATGTTACTTTATAATAATACAAATTATAAACTTTTTGGAGAGTAATTAGTAATTATATTACCAAATACGAGACGTTCCTGTAGGAATATCTAAATTTATTTTTTTAAAATCAGGATTTTTATCAAGAAAAGAAATAACATCTCTAACTAAAATAGTATCTTTTTTTATTTTTTCAAAAATAATATTTGCAAGTCTAAGATCCCTTTTAGTATCTATTGTAAGGCGGATATCAGGTCTGTTAAGTTCTTTATCAAGCTCATATTTTTTGATCTTGAACATATCTTTATTATCCTTTATGAATGAAGTTACAAGCTCACTTTTATGTTTATCTTCACCAAGTTCATGTGATTTTATAAGAGCAGCGCTGTTTATAATTTCAACAATACAACCTAAAGGAAGGTCAATAGCATAGGAAAAATCATATCCTTTATCTATATGTTCTTCTATAAATTTGTCAAGCTTTTCGAAATAAAATAAAGGATTTTCAGATGTAAGTCGGAGTAAAACATCAACATCAAACTTTTTTATACAATCTACATATCTTTTTAAAACATCTTCCTCGTCCCCAATAAAATAATCAACATTTAACCTTTTTGCAAGTTCAATAAATACAGAATTCTCTTTTTTATCTGAGGTAGCGATTATAATTTGATCAATGTTCCTTAGTTTTTTAACTCTTTCAATAACATGCTCTATTGTTGGCTTCCCAGTGATTAGTTTCATGGGTTTTCCATACATTCTCTTAGAATCCATTCTTGCAGCTACAATAGCAGCCACTTTTTTATCTTTAAATCTCATATTTCAAGTTTCTCCAAAGTTATTTCTTCGTCCTTTCTAATTTTTTCTTTAACTTTTTTACCTATAACCTTATCAACATTATAAGGATAAAGACCTTGAGGAGATCTTTTAAAAGCAAGATTTTCTAAAGTCAATATTTCTCCAGCCGCAATATCCTTTTTAGCAACGATATGTTTCATAGTAGTGAAGAAATGCTTCTTTTGGGTTTCCGAGAGTACTAAGTTACTAGATCCAAACATTTCCTCTAAATCTCTAATTTCATTTACAAGCTTTTTAAAAACCGGAGGCTCAATTGCAGATTCCCAATCAATATTCTTCTTACTTTTATCTAAAGTGAAATGCTTCTCAAGAACAGTCGCACCTATAGCAACGCCTGCTATTGATGCAGTTAGTCCAGTTGTATGATCTGCGAAACCAATAGTATAATCAAATTCTTTTTGTAGCATGTTTAATATGTTAAGATTAATATGTTTTGATTTAGTAGGATAATCTTGGAAACCATGCATCAGGATTATTTTATTATTGCCAGCTTTTTCAATAATCGCGATAGCGTTTTTTAAGTCCTCCATTTCAACAAGGCCGAGATGTAAAATCATAGGTTTTTTCTTTTTAGCAACATATTCTAAAAAATAAGGATTTCTTAAGTCTCCTGTGTGTATCTTAAAAATCTTAACACCGATAGAATCCATCAAATCAACACTTTTTCTATCGTTCACATCAACAATAAACTCTAGATTATTCTCAGTTGCCGTTTTAAACAATTTAATCCACTGGTCTTTAGTAAATTCAAGTTTCTTATATAAATTATAATATTTGTGCTCTTTTACAGCAAAAGACTCCGCGAATAAACACTGGAATTTAACAGCATCTGCTCCAGTCTTTGCAGCAGCATTAATCATTCTTTTTGCAGTTTCGAAGTCACCATTATGATTATTGGCAGCTTCCGCTATAATGAATATATGCTCATTCGTTCCAATAATTTTATTACCTAACTTTATTTTTTTCATTTCCTATCTATACTAATTATTTCTCCAACAGCATCAATCACATACTCAATATCCGCTTTTGTCATGCTAGGATATAGAGGTAATGAAATAATGTTCTCATATATTTTTTCCGCTATTGGGAAATCTCCAACACAATAATTAAAAGTTTTCTTATAATATGGATGAATATGGAGAGGTATAAAATGTACACTCGTTGAAATACTCCTCCTTTTTAACTCTTCAATAAATTCATTTCTATTTATTTTGAGATTTGAAGTATTAAGCCATATTGTGTATAAATGGTATATGTTACCAACCTCATCTTTAATTTTTCTTAATTTAATTTCTGGAATCTTAGAAAAAGATTCATTATATATAGCTGCAAGCTTTCCTCTTTTTTTGTTTAAGTCACCTAATTTCTTTAATTGGGAGAGGCCCAAAGCAGCTTGAATATCACTCATATTATATTTATATCCTTTGTCTAATATTTCATAATACCAAGATCCTTCATCAGAGTAACGCTTCCAAGCATCTTTACTGATACCATGAAGCCTTAATATGTTCATCTTTTTAGCGTACTCCTTATCATTAGTCGTAACCATACCACCTTCTCCAGTGGTCATATTTTTTGTTGCGTAAAAGCTAAAGGCTGTTATGTCTCCAACATTGCCTATTTTTTTACCTTTGTATTCAGCACCAATAGCATGAGCAGCGTCTTCAATAACTTTTAAATTATGTTTTTTAGCAATAGCCATAATCTCATCCATATCGCACGGTTGACCACCATAGTGAACAGGGATTATTGCTCTGGTTTTAGAAGTTATTTTTGCTTCTATTTTTTTAGGATCAATGTTATAAGTATCTTCTTTTATATCTACAAATACAGGTTTAGCATCAAAGTAGCATATAACCTCTCCAGTAGCTGCGAAAGTAAATGGAGAAGTTATAATTTCATCACCTTTTTTAATTCCAATAGAATCTAACGCAATATGAAGAGCCGCAGTACAAGAATTTACAGCTATAGAATATTTTGAGTTTGTATACTTACTAAATTCCTCTTCAAATTTTTTAGTCTTAGGTCCAGTAGTTATCCAACCAGACTTCAGAGTATCAACTACCTCGTTAATTTCTTCCTCTTCAATGTCCGGTTTAAAATAAGGAATCTTTCTCATTTGTCTCTTAAATTTAATCATTTTAATTTATAGCTTTCAAGCTCGAGACAGTCTTTACATGCAGGAATTAGATGATGGTTTAAATTTTTATGATGTTTTCTTATAGCATTCAATTTTTTACCATTCCAGATGTTATGTATAGTTTCTTTATTAACATCGCCAAGAATGCTTTTCATTTTCCAATCACCACAACACATCATGACCTTACCGTCATAAGATATTACTAACCTTTGCCAAAGCATAGAACAAGCTTTTCTACCAACAATTGTAGAACCTTCAACGTAAGGTTTGTTTTCTTTATAGTGTATTTCAGGATTTACAAAAACTTCATCTACTTTTGGTTCCCAGAAATCAACAAACTTATTTATCTCGTGTTCATTTTGTTTAAGTTTAACCATTTGTACACGAACAAAAGGCTTTACCGCATTTAACTCCTTTTTACGTTTTAAGAAATACTCAACATTTTCTGTTAACTTATCATAGCTTCCACCAACTCTTATCCTTTCATAAACATCTTTACTCGCGCCGTCAATAGAAAATATTATCCGATCTAGACCGGCCTCTATTAGCCCGTCAGCTTTTTCTTTGTCAAGTAATTGACCATTAGTATTAAATTGAACATCAATAATGCCCTTCTTTTTAGCATAATCAACCATTTCAACAATTTTAGGATGTAGTAATGGCTCCCCTCGCCAATTAAGTTTTATTGAACACAAATTATTTTTAGATCCTTCATCGATAATTTTTTTATAAAGATTCCAACTAATAAGACCTGGAGGTGTACGTTTAACAGCATTAAAACACATTATACATCTTAGATTACATCCACTAGATGCTTCTATGTCTAAGTGAAGTGGAAATTTTGTTACGAGTTTAAGTTTAGGCGCATATATCCATTTTAACCTATATTTTCTATAATTTAAGTCTACGCCTCTTCCAACATCTGAGAAGATATTCTTCATCTTTTCTGTTGAAAATTTCGAATCTTTCTTGCTCATTATTAACCCCTACTTATTCGACCTCTTAATATTATCATCTTTTAATAACATTTTTATAATATTTATAATTCTTTCGGTAGCCTTTCCGTCTTGCTTATATGCTTGTTCAAAAACAAATTTTTTAATGTTATTTTTTATTATATCTTTCGTTTTTTTATCATACAGAATTTTTCTTATATTTTCTGATAGTTCTTTTTTATTTTTAGTTACTATTACAGCATTTGTATCGAAAAGAGGTATTCTAGAAAATTTATATTTATAAGGGTTTATTAAGACTACAGGGATGCCTTTAATCATAGCCTCTAAACCTACTGTAGAACCACGAGTTATAATTAGGCTACTTATGTTTACTAATTCATACATATTTGCACTTTTACCCAAAAGCATCGTATTTTTACTTTTTAGCTGATTATAAGTATCTCTTAAAACACTCATATCCTCAAAAGGGTGCGGTTTTATAATTAAAAAAGCATCATCAAGATTTCTAAAACTCTTAAGTATTATTTTTAGTATATTTAGATCAAGCTCGGTCGGGAATAAAACTATTTTTTTATTTTTATCTAAATTATATTTCCTGAAAGTCTCAGCACTATTAAATTTTTTATTAATCAGATTATCGAATTTAGGATTTCCAGTAATTTTTATTAGACTCGGCACATAGTTGCAATATTCTAATAAAATCTTTTTATGATATGGCGCCCATATGCATTTTATAGTTGGTAAAGGTCTCCAAGAAACACTTTTCTTATCAAGCGCCTCAGGATCTTTTATATGAGTATGATTACAACTAGGACTAACAGGTTCGTATTGTAGAGCAATAGTCTTTATTTTATTACTATCCTTTAAATTCATCATGAGTCCTTTACCATAAAAAGTATTATCATGATCTAATAAGATAATTGATAATTTTTCTTTTTCTAAAATCTTCTTTGTAATATTTAGATTATCCACCACCAAGTACAAGAAAGAATTAAACACAAAATCAAACCGCTGTAGAGAGAGATCGTAGATATCTATCCCCTTATAGTCCAAGCTTTTTCTAAAATCCTTATCTATTTTTATATTATTCCATATATTTCTTATCTTCTTGAAAGCTTTTCTATTTTTTAAAAAAATATCTAAAGAATAATAATCGCCAATATACTTATTTTTACAATTTAAAAACTTCAAGATTTTTTTAAATTCATCAAATGATCCCGGTTGATCGTAATATAATAAATTATAGCCAATTTTTTCTTTTTTTAAATTTTCAATAATTGCCCCAAACATAATATTGTTTTTATCTTTTTTTCGATAGAATCTTAAGCTAGAAGGAATTAGTACTTCCTTATTTTTATTTTTGATGTATATCTTTCTTAATTTC
>CP070803.1:693690-709967 GCA_020343615.1 Candidatus Woesearchaeota archaeon
GGAATTCCTATTCGAATTAGGAGACTTATTAAAAATGACTATTGACATTGAACCATTAGTGGAAAAAGTAGATTCTAGAAAACATCAAGGTTTTTACGCTTATGTTCATTGGGTAGAATCTGGGTGTCATATTTATATTTGGGATAAATTTAGGTTTTTAACTGTTGATATATATACTTGTAAGGAATTTTCAGCAGAAGATGCTATAAATCTTACTAAAGATTTCTTTAAATGCAGCGAAGTTAGTAACTTATCTTTCTATTTTTCAAACAACGATAATTTAGAAAGTAAACCTAGCGATAAGTATGTATTTATTCAATGTAAAAATTACGCTCTAACTGGAAAAGATTCTATATGGGGCCCAGAGGATCCTAATGTCTTGGAAGTTCTAGAAAAAGAAGAAATTAAGGGTAAATGGTTAAACTTGGCAGCAGGTGATGGTAGGTATAATTTAGGATTATTAAAGAAAGCAGATGAAGTATTGGTTACAGATATTGATAAAAACGCTCTAGAAAAATTGCGAAAAAATACCCCAGAAGAGTATTTATCCAAATTAAAAATCAAAGTATTCAACATCATTGAAGAATTTCCATTTGAAGACAGATCCTTTGATGGTATTCTTTGTACTTACACTTTGCACCTCTTTCCTAGAGAAATATTCCGAAAAATATTTTCAGAGATAGATAGAATAATCAAACCTGATGGAAAGATTGTAATTGATTTTATGACAGATATAAAGAGAACAAAACTGAACGGAGAAGCGTATATTCTCTCAGGAGCACCGCATTATGCTCAAGAGGAGGCAGAAGAACTTTTGAAAGAAGTCTTCAGTAATTACTTTGTTAAAATCAGGAGGTCTAGTAATTCTAAAAATTTTGAAAAAACTGACCCTCCTTTCCGAGCAACATTTAAAGGCGTTCTTCTAGTTGCTAAGAAATAATACTTTTTCTTTCTATTCAGTAAATTTTTAATATCTTTGGGTCTTAATAAGTATTGAGACAAAATGGACTTGAAGATAATAGTTCCCGTTCTAATCGTAGCCACTATCTTTGTTAGTGGTTGCAGCGGATTAGGTGGTGCAGCTACATTAGATGTATCAAGCATAGTTAAACAAATTCCTGAGATTAAGGCGTTTCTAGATGAGCATCCTGATGCTGAGATAAGTATAGTTTTTTGGAAAAGCGATTACCTAGAGAATAACACCGATAAAATATCTGAAAAATGCATGCCTGCTATAGAAGCAGGTGAAAGTTATTACAGAGCAGAGATAATTGACGAAGGAGGAACAATCATAGCATGGCTAACTTCTGACGCCAGAGAAGCAATTTGTGTAATAAGAAAAGCAACAGGTGTTAAGAGTTTAGCAGTTGAAGAAACTCAAGATACAGAACCAGAAACTCCTCCAACTCCCGAGCCTGAAACACAAGAAGCACCTGTTGAAGAAGAAACAAATACCACTAATGAAACTGTAGAGAATTCAACAGTTGAAGAAGAGCCAGAAGAAGAGGAAACTCCACCAGAATCAACTGATCCAGTTTTAATATTAGATCAAGAATGTGACGAAGGTCTGCTTTTCTTGACAATACAGAATAATCGAGATAAAGATATTACTACTAATGGAATGAAAACAATATTCATTGTAAAAGATGAGGATGGAGAAGATGTGTGTTCGAAAGGTTTATTAGCTATTCACGATGATTTCAAGTGTAATTCTGGCTGTGATGAGACAATAAAGAAAGGCGAAACCGAAAAGATAGCGATTTTATTGAGTAAATGTGAAGACTTTATGGCATTTGGAGATTATGACTATAAACTGATATTCGATGATGTTTCTATTGAAGGGACTTTTACCTATAAAAAATAATTTTTTATTTATTTTTTATTAAGATTTTAATTAGTTTTTTAATCTCTTCTAAGTCTTTTTGCATGTCTTCTATTTCTCTTTCAGCCTTTCTGTTTACCTGATAATCGTATTCTAACCGTCTTCTATCTCTTTCAGCCTCTCTATTTTGGCTCATTAGGATTATCGGCGCTTGTAAGGCTGCCAAGCATGATAAAGTTAAGTTGAGAATAATAAATGGCCACGGATCCCAATGATGAATAAAGGCGACCATATTGAATACAATCCAAAAGAATATATAGATAAGAACGAATGTTATAAAGGTCCAGCTTCCACAAAAAGCAGTTAATTTATCAGCAGCTCTTTGGCCAAATGTTAATTTATGCTTTTTTGAAATATACGCTTTAAAGGTATTACGTATTTTATGATTACTATTATTCTCATTCATAATTATATTTTATATATATTTAATATAATATATATCTTTTCAATTCTATTATTTCATAAGATTTAGAATTAAAAGAAGGTTAATTTTCTTTAGAAACTTCTAACTTAGTAAATTTCTTTTGTAAATCAGTAATAACATTATCTAGGGTTTTTTGGTCGCTTGCGACCACCTTTACCTCTGTAGAGACGAGAGTATCACTTACCTCACCGCCTATGACAATGATAGAAGAATTATTATAATGGTAAATAGAGTAAGAATTTTTATGAGTTGGTGCACCGTCATACCTAAAAAAAGGTTTTCCCCTCAAGATTCCTAATCTTTCACCTTCTCTATCTAAGAAATTTTTAATAGAAAAGTATAGATCTTTTAAGTTCTCTCCTTCAGTAGCTAACTTTTTCTTAAATATTACCATATAAGTCACTACTGTGTAGTGTTATATAAACCTTTCTTTTACTAAAACCAGAGCTTATTTCTTCTTATTTAGAATTAAAAGAAGGTTAAGTTTCTTTATCATCCTTAACATCTTGTTCGTAAAGGACTTTTCTTAATGTATCAGTTACAATTGTCTCTAAATCCTTTAGATTCGGATCGGGCGGACATACTACTGTTACCTCGCTAGTTTTTCCAATCCAACTCATTTTTTCTATAGAGACCAAGACTTCTGGAGGAACCTCATCTGTATATCCTTTGTAAATTAATCCTCTACGGTCTCTAGAACCAATGATTCTAAAAGTACTATATTTTCCGATTAAAGCAGTATCAGATGCATGAACCCGTGTATAATATCCTGCTTCTCGTATATATTTAGTTATATCATGAAATGGGAATCCTGTTTTTATTTCATACCAATTCTTTGCTCTCTCTATTAGTTTAGTAGAAGTCTTTTCCATTTTAGAGTAACTATTAAGAAATCTTTATATATTTTATTGGTTAGTGGTGATTCGTTAAAAATCAAAATGGCAGATAGGATTGATAAAATATTAAGTGTATCTGAAGCAGATTTAAGGAAAATCAGTAAAGAGAATAATTTACTCTATCAGAAAGATGATGAAAAGAGTATAGCTCTCGCAAATGATTGTGGCCTTGTATACATAACTTCAAAATATAAGGATATAACTTATCGTGCTTACTTGCTTATTGAAGGAGAGTTCAAAGAGTCCAGAGAAAGATGGGAAGAAGATATGATATATGATTTAGTAAGGTCACATTATGAATTATGTACTAAGGTTGCTGAGATAACATTCCCAAATTTAAATTTTCAAAATGTACTTAAACTCTACAAAGACCGCAGATGCGCCGCAGCTCTGGATATTAATACAACTCTAGAAAATCCTCGTAATAGAGATAAATATATAGTAACATGGCTCTCTTTAAAGGAAGAAGACCAATTTATAGGTGACAAAGTAAAAACTATTAAAGATATAGAAAATATTATTACAAAACTTGACATTTTTACTAACACGAATACTAATATTTATCAGTCTGCTTTAAGATATGAAGAAGGACCTTATCCTTATGCAGAGGAGTTAAAGGGAAAAAAATTTGTACCTGTCTTACCACAGCAGTTAAAGGATCATCTTAGTTCTCCTTAAACCAGAGCTTATTTCTTAATCGGATTTATTTCATCATATATCTTATCTAACTTATATAATTCTTTTAACTTTAGGTCTTCTAGACGATACATAATTGTATCTCCTTTTTTTAATTCAGATAATTTAGTCTCTTCAATCGCAAGTACTTCTGTAACTCTTAATGTCCTTCCTTCCTTTAGTTTCATTGCAATCGTAGTTTCTTTACTTTCAATATCAACTATTTCATCAATACTCATATGTTTCATCTTACTTCCTGTAAGCAAAGAAATCTTTATATATTTTATTGGTTAGTAGTTAAGTTTATGGTAATTGAAAGTAAATTTAAAAATGTAAAAGGATTAACAGCTGAAGATATTAGAGAAGGATTAAAAAAGATAGGTATAGATAAAATAGTACACGAAATAATAAAAGAAAAAAACGAACTACCTTCTCATTATAATTTAAATAAACTAACTAAGTTATATATAGATTCTGAATTAAAAAATGAAGCAGCATATGATAAAATTGAAGAGTATTTTGGAAAGCCAACAGGAGCTATAAGTTCACAAAAAGAATCATTATCTTATAAGTGTAAAGTTAATTTAAAAGATATTAAGAATTTAAAAGGCAGTGAGCAATATAAGATTCTTGAGATAGAGGTAAACGAACAAACAAACATTCTCTTAGATGGAGATTTTGAGTATAATAAAATTAAAGACAAATAAACCCAGAGCTTATTTCTTCTTAGATTTAAGAGAACGCTCCCGACGAGATTCGAACTCGCGATCTACAGCTTTCCCCATACGGAATTTAGGAGGCTGTCGCCTTATCCTAACTAGGCTACGGGAGCATAAAAAACTATAAAATTACATTTTAAAAAATGTTCTACTATTTGAGTTTTTGATATAATTCTAATTCTTCTTTTCTAACTTCTTTATAGAATTTGCGTTTTCCAGTGTATATAAGCAAGAGTGTTAAGCATATAGCGAATACCACGGGCGCGAGTATTATAAGAGTTAATATAACATAAGGCGTGCCGCGTGTTAAATCATATGTTAAATAACCAACGTATAAAAACATCACAAATATTACTATGCAAGTAGCTAAAATTGAACTGTATATTATCTTAGAATGAATGTGCATTTCTTCAACAGTAGGTTTTTTCATATGATATACCTAATATTTAATCATTTTAATTTTTTTCTATTTAGTGATTTAAGCTTCTTCATCAAAGAAGATCTATTTAAATTTTAATAATTTAAATGAAAAAAGGAACGTTTTTTATATATTCTTGATATTTCTTATTACCAGACATCTCTTTTTCTTCTGTAATGCTTACCTGAATGTATTTATAGACTAAAATTGGTGCAAAAATTATCATCAACAAAGTAGGCCAACCAATTAGCCAACCAATTACGATAAATAAGAATCCTAGATATTGAGGGTGTCTAGAGAACGAGTATATTCCGCTTGTAACTATCTCTTCCTTTTCAATGTTCTTGTAAAGAGTCACCCAACCTATCAAAATAAGTACCATGCCGATTATCATTAGAACTGTAGCATATATCATTGCTAGACTCATAGCAATAGTTACACCTAAGAATTCAAATGAAAAAAAGGAGGTTGGCAATACCACATTTGAACCAACAAATGATTTCGATAGGAAAAATATCGTTAAGGGTACGCCATACATCTCGATGAATAGCGAAACAAAGAATGCAGCTACAAGTCCATAATTCTTCCAATCAAATTTTTTCCTGTAAGACAGAGGAATTAAAAAAGATAGGAAAATAATTATGTTTATAACCACAATGTGCCATTGATGGACAATAACTATTGAAATTATGGATCCAGTAAAATGAGCGTAAATATGCTTGTAGAATTCTTTAAAAAATAGAAATGGAATTATAGCAAGTATTAAGAGCATTATTCTAAAAATAAGATTTTTAGGATGTCTCTTAAAGAAAGAATAAGGCACTTTAACTTACCTCTTTCTTAAGAACAGACATCAAATCCTTACCTTCAATTTTACCTATAATGCCCTTCTTGCAAGCTTTTTCTGAAAATTTTTCAGCCCTATCGGGTTTGATTTTATTGTAGTATATTAACAAAGGGACGGGGTCAGCAGAGTGAGCTTTTATTTTACAAGGAGTAGAATGGTCAGCAGTGATACATATTAATGTATCTTTCAATTTCATAATTTTAGAAACAAACCCTCTATCTATCTCTTCAATAGCTTCTTTCTTTTTTATCAGCTTGCCTCTGTGAGACCAATGATCAGTTTCTTTAATTTGCAAGTAAAGACTATCATATTTCTTCAAGGCATTTTCCACGTCTTTAACAGCCTGTTTCAGTGACTTAGGGTGGCCTAAAATAGCCATACCTGTTATTTTTCCAATAGCCATTTCTACAGGAGTATCTGCAAGTAAAGCCCAGTTTCTTTCCAATTTCTTTAATCTCGGAACCCTATTGCCAGCACCTCTTGTTATGACTATTTTATTTCCGCCAAGAACCCCTTTGCTCTTCTCAACGAAATCATTAACAATTTTAGCAGTTCTTTTAGCCGATTTACTTTTATCAAGAGCCTTACACTTCCTTAATTTCAATGGTTTACCTCTTGGCTTTGCAGAAGTTACATAATTCTTAATTATTTGATAGGCTGGATGAGTGTTAGAGATTTTTGGAGACAATTTTTTTCCTTTAAGTATTAAAACAAATCTGTATCCTAAAGTATTTACGACTTTAAAATCAACATCAAGTTTTATTTTATTTAACTTAGTTTCAAAATCCTTCAGTTCTTTTTTATTAGGAACATATTCTACATCTGTTATTTTATTACCTTTATAAAGAGCATAATTACATCTTAAAACAACATCTCCTTCAGAAAAATCAACATTAGCACCTAACGCTTCTAAAGGACCACGACCAGTATAAACTTCGTAAGGGTTATAACCAAATAAAGCTAATGCAGCTTCATCAGATTCAGGAGCAATACCTTTTATAGGGTACATAATCCCGGTTTTTCCATTTTTGGCAAGAAAGTCAAGATTAGGAGTATTAGCAGCTTCTAAAGGAGTTTTGTTTTTTAGCTCTCTGTAAGTTCGATCACCTAGTCCGTCTAGTATTACTATAATTAATTTCATTCTATTACGTGAAACTTTTCTAAATCTTTAATTAAAGTCACAGTTATTGAGAGAATAATAGGACCAACTAAAATTCCAGCAATTCCGAAAATAAGCACACCCCCGAATAATCCCAATAATACTATTAAAGGATGAACTCGGGCCTTCTTTCCTACTAAGAATGGTCTTACAATGTTGTCTATTGTACTGATTAAGAATATACCAAATAGTAATAACCCTATTCCTTGGAAATAATTACCTTGAACTATTGATAAGATTGCTACTGGAGCATAGAACAATGGAGGACCTATCACAGGTATAAATCCTAACACAGCCATTATAATCGCTCCGACCACCACAAACTCGTATCCGAATAAGAACAAACCTATTCCACCTACGATACCTTGAGCAATACCTATAATTAATTGGACGTAAACTATAGCATTTACATGTCTCTTAATATCTGAAAATAATTTATCTTTTTTTAATTTAGAAATAGGAATTATTTCCTTCAAGTATGCATATATTTCAGGCCCTCTTATCAAGAAGTAATAGAAAGCTATCAAAAAGACAAATGTGGATATTGCATAGTGGGGTATTTTTGTGGTCATTGAAAATATGTAATCACTAAACTTAGAAATAAGAGCATTAATTGCCCTATCTAATCCAACACTGTTTAATCTTGAAACAAGGTCCCCAGATGAAGAGAATATAGTATAGAATCCTGAAATTCTAGACAATACGAAACTAAGACCATACAGAATAAATATTACCATACTCATAAATATAGCAGACGTTAGAATAAAAGCAGAGAATCCCTGACGCATGTGTTTGCTTAATCTTCTATGTGCTGGATATAAAACGTAAGCTATAGCAGCGGCAAACAAGAGTACGGAAATATATGGTCTTATTATAAAAAGAGAGATAATAACTAAGAAAGTGATTATAGCGTATAGCCAATATTTTTGCTTTATTTCTACCATTATGCTTTCAGAGCCTCGGGTAACATATATACTGATTGTATGATCATAGTAGGATCAACCTTTACTAATTCTTCTATTGGAGTTTTTCCAGTTAATACTGCTACAGTTCTAACTTTAGCAGCTTTTCCAGCTTTTATGTCCCATATGGTATCGCCGACCATCCAGGCAATCTCACTTTCTAGTATATCTCCAGCCTTCTTTATTAGTTCAGGAGAAGGCTTTTCATGTTTCACTTCATCCCCACCAATGACTATATCAAATATTCTCTGATCAATTCCACCTTCTCTCAACAACAACTGAACTTCTGATTTGAAGGTTCCTGAAACCAAAGCTAGTTTCCACTCCTTTTTTAGTTTTTTAAGAGCTTCCATAGCCCCATCTATCTGCTTAGTATGAACATAAGTTTCCTCCCGTAAGAAATTGTGAAAATCTTCAATACAGACCTCTAATTTTCTGACAGAAATCTTGGGAAAAAATTTCTTTATGATTATTTTTGCTTCTACCCCAAACAATTTCATCATCTCTGGTTCAGATTGTTCAGGTAATTTGTTTGCTTTGAATGCCTTGTTGAAAGCTTTAGCATGAGCTGGAAAAGAGTTAATCAATGTACCATCCATATCAAAACAAATAATTTTCTTTTGTTTCATACTAATTCTATCATATATAATATTTAAATAATTAACTATTAAAAAGAAATAAGCTCTGGTTTTAATGAAATAAACTACTCTTTTTTATAGGCAAAATTATAGAATTCTCATCAGAATTATTACTTATTACATGTAATGAATCTTCAAGAGATTTATCTTTTACTTTGAACATAGCAACATGCACATTAGTTGGAGGCCAATATTCGCGAGGAAGATTTGATCTACTCGGTACAACAGGTTCATTATATCCTCTACAAGTAGACCATCTCTTTGGAAATTGGCTATCTATACTTACAGTAGAAACAAGTTCTAGCCCCTTAATAGGCCATTTTTTTCCGTTTTCAATTTTTGATTTGTCCTTATCATATATCACATAAACTTCATACATTTTACAAATCACCACTAACCAATAAAATATATAAAGATTTCTTTGCTTTAAGGTAATAAAATGGAAGAACTAAAGAGAATTACTCATAAAGAGTTTTTATTAAGTCATGAAGAACTAGCAAAACAAAAAGGAGGGAATTCTAAGACAGATAATACTATATTTTTTATAGCAGAATTTAATAAAGGTGATTTAGACCGATATAGAGGAACCTTCGTAGCATACCAAAAAGGAGTCCTTTGCGGTCAAAGTAAGTATGGAATCGTACTCTATAATCAAGCTAAATCTTATTATGGAGGTTCAAGCCTTTCAGTTCTTAGAGTTCCTAAAAGTGGAGAAACTTTAGATTCTGTTTTAAAAGAATGTAACAACTATGGGTTATCTGAAGATGAGATAAGCATCTTAAAGTCGCCTGCTTAACCTTCTTTTAATTCTAAATCTCCTATAAGGCTACTTTCACTTACGTCCTTTATTTTTACTAGAATTTTTTTGCCTAAGATATTGTTTTTAGATTTTACAACAACTGGCTTGTAGAAAATATTTCTACCTTTATACTGATTTCTATATTTACCCTTACTATTTATCAGAACTTCAGTTTCTTTGCCAATCCATTTTTTATTGCTATCTACTGTGATTTTATCAAATAATTCAGTAATTTTTCTACTTCTTTCCTTTTTATCTCCAGAATGTAATTGATTTGGAAGTTCAGCACCCCTCGTTTTTTTTCGCGGCCAGTACCGGGTAATATTTAAAACATCAGGTCTTATTTTTTCAACCAAATCAAAACTTTTCTGAAAATCTTTTTCTGTTTCTCCAGGAAATCCTACAATTATATCCGTAGAAATAGTAATATCTGGAATCTCTTTTCTAAAAGATTTAACTATCTTCTCAAAATCTTTAACCTTGTACGTCCTATTCATCAATTTAAGGATCCTATCACTTCCAGATTGGACAGGAATGTGCAGAAATTTGTAGATTTTTTTGTTCTTGTAAATATTGATCAATTCATTTAAAAATTTCAGAACATGATTCGGATTCATCATACCAATTCTAATCCAAAAATCTCTTTCTATGGAAACAACTTTTTTTAGAAGGTCAATTATATTAGTTCTTCTATCGAAACCATAACAACCCATATCCTGTGAGGTTATATAGATTTCCTTACATCCTTCCTTAAGCGCATTTTTAATCTCATCAATTATCTGATTTTCAGGGTAAGAAAATAAATTTCCCTTTGCTAACTTACCAGCACAGAAAGAACAGTTGTTCAAGCAACCTTCAGAAACTGGAACTATTCCAATGAGTTTATTTTTTCTGATTCTAGGAAAACCAAGTTTTACTCCTTTTTTATCTATAGGAGTTTGCATGTTGAAAAATTTCTTTAGTTTAGGATGTTCAGGAAAAGCTTTAGGCAAACAACCAATAACTTGTATTTTCTTTTTAGGATAATTTTTTTCTACGTATTTTATTTCCCTTAGAATTGCATTTTCAGTTGGAGTTTTAAGAGCACAGGAATTTATTATTATCAAATCAGCATCTTTTACATTGTTTACAATGTCATGTTTAGACTTAAGAATACCAGAGAGCATTTCAGAATATGCTTTATTAGCAGTACATCCTTGATTTTCTATATAAATTCTCATAAATTCCTAGTTTAATGATTAGTTTATAAATTTTATAAAAAAATAAAAAATTAAAAAGGCATAACAGCCATCCCTGCAGTTCCACCTAAAGCAATAAATGCTGCTGCAGCCAATATTACAAGGAGCATTACTGGTAATATCATTGCAATTATTACTGCTAATGCTGCTCTACCTGTTGTTAAATTTTGTAACTTGTTTAATCCAAAGGCACATAGTACTAGAGTCCAAATTGCTCCGATAAATGAAATAAATGGAATCCAACTTAATATATAGGAAGGAGTGTATCCATAAAATACGGTTTTAAGAGTATTTTCTAACCCGTTTCTAGCTCCTACTATATATGCCCATAAGTGTAACCATAGAGCTAAGATTAGTAACCATATAATTCCACCGATCCACGTACCAAAGAAAACACCAATTATTGATCCTGCCGTAATAATCTCTGGAATAACTGGTTGCTGTACCCAGCTCGATATTATTTTCAACATTAAATCCCCAAACAACGCGTAAATTATTGAAGTTAGAATAGCACTTATAAACAACCAAATCACCGCATATTTCAGTCCTCCAAGAACATCAGTTTTTGTATCTCCCTCAAATGCTTTTTTAGGATCTAATAGGTAACTTCTTGCCTTATAAAAAATATCTTTTTTGAGGTCCATATCACATCCCTCAACAAATTTTATATAGTATTACATTAAAAAAGTTTCTATATGAAAATTATAGCACTTCACAGTGACTTTATAGAAATAACGCCTAAGAAAAAAGCAATAAAAGGGGCAGATAAAGTAGATAAGAAGTCATTAAAATTTAAGGAATGTTTAGTAGTTCTTTCAGCTGCGCAAACTAAAGACGAGTCAAATCCTAATTCTGTAGCTAAGAATTTATCCAAACATGTAGAAGATATTGCTGGTCAGGTAAATACCAAAAATATTGTTCTTTACCCTTATGTTCACTTAGTTTCTGATCCAAGTAATCCAAAGGTTGCAAAAGAAATTTTGAACAAGGCTGATAAATTACTTAAAAAGAAATTCAAAGTTAATCAAGCACCCTTCGGTTGGTACAAACAGTTTAATATTAAATGTAAGGGTCATCCTCTCTCAGAATTAAGTAGAGAATTTGGTCCAGAAGGAGAAGAAAAAGAAGAATCAAAGGCATTAGAAGCAGAAAAAACCCTAAAATCTTACTGGTATGTTCTTGATAAAAAAGGTAAGCTTTCAAAAATAAACATCAAGAATAATAAAATAGAGGGATTTAATTTTTCTAAGTATAAGAACTTAGAAAAATTTGCTATTCATGAAATATCTAAAGGTAGAACACCAGGTAAAGAACCTAAACATATAGAATTGATGAAGAAGCTTAACTTAATTAGATACGAAGGCGCTAGTGATCCTGGAAATTTATCTTTTTTACCTAATGGAAGATTAGTAAAAGCACTATTAGAAGAAAAGGTATCAAAAGATATGCATGAATATGGTGCTATGGAAGTAGAAACCCCGCTTATGTATGATCTTGATCATCCGACTCTGAAGAGTTATTTAAACAGATTTCCAGCAAGACAATATACTGTAAAAAGTCCAAATAACAGATTATTTTTAAGATTTGCAGCATGCTTCGGACAGTTCTTGATGGCTTCTGATTCTATAATTTCGTATAAGCATCTACCTTTAAGGTTATATGAATTAACTAGATATAGTTTTAGAGCTGAACAGAGAGGCGAGTTAGCCGGATTAAGAAGATTAAGAGCTTTTACTATGCCTGATTGTCATGCTTTCTGTGCTGATGAGAAGCAAGCTAAAGAAGAACTACTAAGAAGATTAGATGTGGCAATGAAAGAGGAATCTGAAATCGGTTTGGATGTCCCTGGCGACTTAGAATTAGGAATAAGAGTAACTAAAGATTTCTGGAAGAAAAACAAAGATTTTCTATTAAAGTTAGTTAAAAAATGGAATAAGCCTGCAATTGTTGAAATGTGGGACAAACAATTCTTTTACTTTATCTTTAAGTATGAATTAAACTTTGTAGATTCTTTAGATAAGGCAGCAGCTTTAACTACTGATCAAATTGATGTTAATAATGCAAAAACATACGACATTACCTATGTTGATAAAAATAGTAAAAAGAAAAATCCACTAATATTACACCTTTCTCCTAGTGGAGCTATTGAAAGAGTTATTTATGCTTTACTAGAAAAAGCAGCTATGAGCAAGAACCCCGTTCTCCCTTTGTGGTTGTCTCCAACTCAAGTTAGAATATGTCCAGTTTCAGATAAGTTCACTAAAGATGCAAATAAACTAGCAGATAAAATTGAGAAAGAACATATAAGAGTAGATGTTGACGATCGAATAGAATCCATAGGTAAAAAGGTTAGTGACGCCCAAAAGGAGTTTATCCCCTTTGTAATTGTTTATGGCGACAAGGAAAAGAAGGGTACTAAATTACCTATTAGAAGTCGAGAAACCAATAAGATAAATAAGATGACTCTAGAACAATTTGTTAAAAGAATAAAAAAAGAAACTTCAGATAAACCATTTAGAGGATTAGCACTTCCTAGAAATATTAGCAAAAGACCTACTTTTTCATAATAAAACTTATAAGCATGTTCGTTACTTAATGATAGTTAGAACATAATAATTTAAAGTTGTACTACTATATTTCTAATATTCAATTAGTATTTTGAAACTTGGAGGTGCTAAATGAAAAATAGGGCAATATTAATTTATTTAATATCTACATTAGCTCTTTTGATGACTTTTAATGGTGTTTCAGCAACAACAGAAGAATATAATCCAACAAGTGGAGCAGATACCACAGAATTTTATTACACATTTAATAGTTCAGATATCTCTAAATTCCAAGATAGTGATGATAATAGATATCATATTCAAGGGAGCTGGCCTAATGGAGGTTATAACGAAGGCGAATACTTATTATGGGAGGATTTCAGTATTGAAGTTCCTGAATGTATTGACATCAATAATGTTACACTAAAGTTCGAGTGGAAAAAAGTAGGATGTATGAATGTAAGAGAAGCTAGACTTTTTATAAAAACATATTCTCAAGGTTGGACTCAGGTATGGGAAAAGACCTCAAGCCTGCCAGCATCAGATCTTATAGAATTAATTGACTTAACTCCTTACATATCTGATGCAGATGATCTAGAAAGTTTAGAAGTTAAATTCCAAGCATGGTCTAATGGAGGAGGTTATACTGTTCATGATTGGGTAGAACTTGAGATAGACTATGAAGAATGTCCTACTCATACAGAATGTAATTATGACTGTCAAATTTGTGAAGAAGTTACTGGAGTAGGTAAGGACGAATGTGTAACATATGATGATTGTATACATGATATATGTAACTACGACTCATTAACTTGTGAAACAGTTCCAGTAAGTCAGCAAGGAGATTCCTGTTCTGCAGATACAGACTGTTACCATACAGAGTGCGATTACCAATTATTCCAATGTGTAGATGTAGCTTATGATGGTTTAGATGAATGTTCAGTTTGGGAAGATTGTCTGTACTGCGGTGATGGCATAATAACACCGCCAGAAGAATGTGAAGAAGATTCAGATTGTGAATGTCCAACAGATGGCTGTGTAGGACCAGATTGGTATGATTATCCAGAGCACGGAGACTGTTTAAACTGTATGTGCGATACAGATACTGCGCCATGTGATGGGCCATGTAAACCTACAATAAGTCATAACGACGAGAAATGTACGCATTATGTTTGTGATTACGACCAACAAGAATGTGCGTTAGTTGAAGGCGACGGAGAAGATGAATGTGAAACATTCTTACCTGACTGTGGAGAATGTATAGAAGACGCTGACTGTGATAATGGTCTATGGTGTGATGGTCCAGAGGCATGTATAGATAATCAATGTCAACCAGCAACAGCTCCATGTGTATATTGGGTAGATGAATGTACTGAGGTTACCTGTGATGAAGTCAATGATAAGTGTGTAGAGACGCCAATAGATGATTGTTGTATTGATGATAATGACTGTGAATGTGAAGGCGAAGACGGGTGTATAGGACCAGATTGGTACGAATACCCAGATTATGGAATATGCGAGGAAGACAATACATGCAATATAGACGATACTCCATGTGATGGGCCATGTAAACCTACAATTTATCATAATGATGAGAGATGTTATGATTGTGTAGATAATGATGGAGATGGATACTACGCTATAACTCCAAATTGTCCAGAGGGAGATGACTGCGATGATTATAATAACCAAGTTTATCCAGGAGCAAAAGAATGGTGTTGTGACGGAATAGATAATGATTGTGATGGAGATATAGATTGCGAAGATGATGATTGTTGGCCATCTTGTGACGATACGGATAATGACGGAGTGCCAGACTGCGAAGACGATTGTATAGGAGAAAACCAAGCTAACTTACCGGAAGATACGACTTGTAGGGATTGGTTCTTCAACAGCGAAAACGGATGTCACGACTACATAAATGATGATGGATCAACAATCTGTGATACAAGTGGCGAATCTTACTACACATGTATGGAAGGTGACGTATATTATGTATACGCAACTACTACGACATACTGCGGTGTTGATACAGGATATTGTGATGGAGCTATGACAGCAGCTAGTGGTATAAGCCTACATGAAGACTGTGGAGAGAACGAAATCTGCGTTGAGGGAGATAGTTACTGTCATTACTTCAACGACAACCATGATCACGACTTTGAACCAACACCTAATGGAAACGGCGATAAAGAAACAACATCCAAGGAATTAGGCAAAGGACCGAGTAAAGCACAATCCGATTTTAAGATAGCATGTGGAGATGGCTTCTGTGTAATACCACAAGAAATAGAAGACGGAGTGTATTACTGTCCAACAGATTGTGGTTTAATGTCTTGGTATCAGTTTAACTAATTTTTTTCTATTTTTTATTCCTCTTAATATTTTTATTTCTGAGCTATACTTTTTAGAAAGAAAATTAATTAGTTCTTTGTTTGCTCTACCTTCTAGAGGTTTTGACTTAAGTGCAACAGTTATAGTTTTAGAATCTTCCTTGAGAATTTTAGTTTTAGGTTGATTAACTTTTACTATTACTTCTTTTTCCATTATTAATAACTACCATTAAAACGAAATTACACCTAATTGTATACGGCGGATTTGCTTTGCTGAATTCTTCAACCCAACATTTTTTTATAGATTTTATGAAACAATTTTTGAAAATTTCTTCCAAAAACTCTTTAGCTTCATCAAAAGTATATGATTGCTCTCGTTTTGAAATATACTCCGTTCCATCTGTTTTTGTTCTTTTTATATCTGTAGCAAAATCAAATATTAATTTACCTTCAGGTTTAAGAACTCTCATTATCTCTTGAGATATTTTTATGAATATTTCTTTAGGAACAAAGTGTAAGGATCCGGTACAAAAAATACCATCAAATGAATTATCTTCAAAAGGAAATTTTTTAGTCGCATTAAATATCTTAATTTCTAATTTAGGTTTATATTTATCCGGAGTATAGTAATATAATTTACTTAGAGCACTTGCGTCAATATCGCAAGCTACTACTTCATCTGCTTTTTTTAGTAATTTTAAGTTGTATCTTCCATCACCTGCAGCTAAGTTTAGCCACTTA
>CP070803.1:710067-734569 GCA_020343615.1 Candidatus Woesearchaeota archaeon
ACTTCTTTATTGCTATTTTCTTTGTATCTTTAGGAATGCTAATAATACCAATACCTATTAAATTTGTAATACCAATCATAGCATTCATATTAATCGCTATACTGATTAAATCTGGAGTTATATATTCGCTTTTACAATTTAAGTACTCTAAAAAGAGTTCTTTTATTTGTGGAACATATCTCGCTCAAGTTAGTGAATTTTCATTAATTTTAGCTACAACAGGCTTAATTGCTAATCATATAACCCAACAAATATTTTCAATAATTGTAATAATCGCAATAGTGACCATGTCTCTAACTCCGTATGTCTCTAAATATAATAGGTCTTTTTACAACAGAATAGCGTATAAGTACAAATTATTTGATGAAAAGAAAGATCTAGAAAATCTTCCCAAGAAATTAAACAGGCACATAATATTATGCGGAGCTCACAGAACGGGATGCGAAGTAATAAAATCACTAAATAGGCTAAAACAGAATTTTGTGGTTATAGACTATAACCCTGAAGTTATTAAAGAATTAATGGATAAAAAGATAAAATGTATATATGGAGACATAGAGGACCTTGAGGTATTAAACAGAGTCAAGTTAGATACTTCTAAAGTGGTTATATCTACAGTACCTTCAATTAACGAAAATTTATTCTTATTAAAAATATTGAAATTAGTGAATAAAAACTGTGCTTTCCTAACCATTGCTAAGGATATTGATGAGGCTATAGAATTGTACTCTCATGGAGCAGATTATGTAGTAGTACCCCATACTGCCGGAGGAGAAATCTTGTCTTCTGTTTTCAAAGAGTATATAAATGATAAGAAAAAGATTAAAAATCTAAGAGAAAAACATGTTCACAACTTAAAAGGTAAAGAAGGGATACTTGACGTACAAGACCCATTTATCGATTATTTACATAATGGGAACCAAAGAAAAAATAATTAGTATTGTTTTAGAAGAAGGACCGATGCTACCTGTAGAGATATCTTCAAAGGTAGGATTAGATAGTTTTTTGATTAAGGGTTTTTTAGAGGAATTAATAAAAGAAGGTAAAATAAAAGTATATGAACAAAAAGTCGGTACTGATTTTATATATTATATACCTGGGCAAGAACAAAAATTGAGTAAGAAATATCAAGAGTCTAAAGATGCTGTTGTGAGAATCAAAACTTATAGCGATAAACAAATAAGAGAGAGCCCAGAATTAAGACAAAAAAGGGAAGAATTTATACAAAGATTAAGAAAAATAGAAGAAAGAGAGAAGATAGAAGTACCAGAAGAGCCAAAAAAAATCGAATCCAAAAGAAGGTTATTTCCTCTCAGAGAAAAATCAGAGGAAGTAGTTCCAAAAGTTGAAGTTAAATCAGAAGCCTCTTTTCTAGAATTAGCTGAAAGGTTTCTAGATGAAAACAGAATTAGGATAATAGAAAAGAGAGACGAAAGGAAAAAGAGTAAAGAACTTATTGCTTCTGTTCCTTCAAAATTATATCCAATAATTCATCTAATTATAATAAAAGATAAGAAAAAAATCAATAAATCTGATATGGCTTTAGCATATGCTAAAAGTTTAGAGTTAAAAATGCCTGTTTTAGTTATTACACATGGTGATTTAACTAAAGGCGCAGAAGAATATTTACAAGAGGTTGGTGAATTTTTAAAAATCAAAAGTATAAAATGAAAATAAAAATAAGAGCCGTACTAGTAATAATACTGGTAATTTGTATAGCTTTAATAATAATTTGGTATCCATTCAAATACGACGTAATAGATAGATATTATTGTAAGTCTAATTTAGAATGTGTGGCTGAACAATGTTGTCATCCTACTTCATGTATACATAAGAACTTTGATCCTGATTGTAAAAATGTTTTTTGTAGTACTGAATGCGCTCCCAATACGCTAGACTGTGGACAAGGGAGTTGTCAATGTATTAAGAATAAATGTCAAGCCATAATTCAAAAAACTTTGGAATAAGTATAATCATTGCTCTTTTATTCATAGTATTATTAGTTACACCTTTATCAACTGCTAAAGATATCTCTCCTAGTAAGAGTATTAGAATTGCTTCCAGGGTTCTTGAAGAAGTAGAAGAAGGAGAAAATGTTAGCGTGTTAGTAAGTTTGAAGGACAAGATTTCTATTAAATCTTTTAAAACGAGTGATTTCAGCAGTAACAGATTAATAAAAAACAAGTATTTTGTTACCCATGTAGATAAAAATAAGTTAGATGAATTGTCAAATAATCCTGAAGTAGAGAGGATATATTACAATCATAGATTCGGAGTTTTTCTTCAAGATAGTATTCCATTAATAAATGTATCTACTGTTCATGCTCTGAAGACCACTCTAGGTGTTAACTTAACTGGAAAAGGTCAGAGTGTTTGTATTTTAGACACCGGAGTAAATTATAGTCATCCTGATTTAGGAGGAGTATGGGGAAATAAAGTAATTGCTGGCTGGAGGTATACAAATAATAGCGTGCCAGGTATTAACTGCACTGCAAATAATTCTGCGTGCCGTGATGATCATAATTACGCAGGTAAACATGGACATGGCACTCATGTCGCTGGAATCGTCGCCGCTAATGGTTCAATAAAAGGAGCAGCTCCAGAAGCCAATATTGTAGTTATAAAGGTATTGAATAATACAGGATATGGGACAGAAGCAGATATCGCCAAAGGAATAGAGTGGTGTACAAATTATTCAAATAGATATAATATATCTGCTATATCTGTAAGTATAGGTACTGCTACGTATCATAATGATAGTTTTTGTGATGGTGATTTTCCTCTATTAACTTCTGCTATAGACTACGCTCGAGCAAATAATGTTAGTGTGGTGATCGCTACAGGTAATGAAGCTAACTTTACAGCTATTTCTTCTCCAGCTTGTATAGCCAATGCAACTAGAGTCTGTGCTACAAATAAGGCAGATGGTTTTTACGCTAGCGGTAACAGAGGAGGTGACTTTACAGATATTCTTCTTGCTCCTGGAGTTTCAATAAACTCTACTAGGTATACTCTAGGCTATGAGTCAAAGACTGGGACCTCAATGGCTGCTCCCCATATAAGTGGAGTTCTTGCTCTGTTACTTCAATATAAAAAACAAGAGGAAGGTGAAACTTTACTTCCAGCTGAATTTATAGATATTCTAAATAGTACTGGACTAATACTTGATGACAGTCAATCTGGAAGGAATTATTCTCGTATAGATGTCTACAATGCATTAATCTCAATTGATAATAAATCCCCTATAATAAACATAACCTATCCTTCTAATGATTCAACATATACTTCTTTAGGAAATTATTCCTTAAATTTTACTATTTCAGAAGTAAACCTAAATACAAGTTCTTGTGGATATTCAATAAATCAAGGCAGTAACGTTTCAATACCTAATTGTCAAAATACAACTTTTAATATTTCATCTTCAGGGCAATATAACTTAACTCTTTACGCCCGAGATTATTCTAACAATATAAATCAGTCTATTATAACTTTTGAAGTGGATTACACGCCTCCGGGTGTAATTAATTTTACTATCGATAAAAGCGCAGTAAATTCTGAATACAACGTAAGTGAGGTTATAGAATATATAGTTAATATCACAAATACTGGTAATGTTAACCTTAGTTTAGTAAATATTAATGATACCTTTAATAATAGTTTCTTAAGCCTTAATTCATCAAGTGTTGCTCATACTAGCAATGGAACTGGATGGATTTACTGGTTTAACGTCACCGAAGGAAGCGTAATACAACCTAACGAAAGCTTTGTATTATATGTTAATATGACAGCAGTATCTAATGAGACTGATATCAATAATAGTGTTAGTGTTTACGGTATAAATGAAGTAGGAGGTAATGAAATAGTAGCTGGTTTCCATAGTAATGTAGATAATGAAGTGAAAATATATGATTATCATAACATCAATAATGCTTGGGTTGAATCAAATGTCAGCGGAAACCTATCTACAGCTAATGGAATTGCAATAGGAGACGCTGACAACGACGGGAATAATGAAGTTGTAGTTGCTTTTTGGGACTCTGCTATAGTAAATGAAGTTAAAATATACAACGGTAGCGGTAGCAACTGGGATGAAAATAATGTAAGTGGTGACTTGACAGACGCTTGGTGTGTAACTATAGGAGATGCTGATAATGATGGAAATAATGAGATTGTAGCAGGGTTTGATAATTCTATAGATACACAAGTAATAATGTATAATGGAAGCGGTAGCAACTGGGATGAAAATAATGTCAGTTGGTGGATGGATGATGCTTTTGATGTAGCAATAGGAGACGCTGATAATGATGGAAATAATGAGGTTGTTGTAGGTTACGACACAGATATTCTTAACGAAGTCAAGATGTATAATGGAAGCGGTAGTAATTGGGACGAAGATAATATCAGTTCTGAATTAAATTATATGGCATACGCTGTAGCAATAGGAGACGCTGACAACGACGGGAATAATGAAGTTGTAGTTGGTTTTCAGGGAGCTACTAATGCACTAAGAATGTATTCTTACAATTTTACTAATAGTAATTGGACAGAAATAAACATTAGCGGATTAGATGATGTTGAATCTGTAGCAATAGGAGACGCTGACAACGACGGGAATAATGAAGTTGTAGTTGCTTTTTGGTTTATAGTACATGATATTAATGTATATAAATACAATAGCAGCAATAATAGTTGGTATGAATTAAACGTTAGTAGAAATTCTGATAATGCATATAAAGTTACTGTTGGGGATGCTGACAACGACGAGGATAGTGAAATAGTGGCAAGTTTCTATGATGCTAATTATGTTAGAATATATGAATATAACACTACTAATAATAATTGGACTGAATCGGATGTTAGTACAGGTCTAGATGACTCTTATGCTGTGGCAATAGGTGACGCAGATAATGATATTGTTATAAGAAGTGACTATGTTCTCATAAACATAACTAATGAGACTCAACAAGATGATAACGGTAATGGAGATGATGATAATAATGGTGGAGGCGGAGGAAGAAGTAGTAGAGGTTTAGGTTCTATCATTGTCACTAGTGACCAACCATCAAAAACTCAGATATTTAGTCAGATTTCTCCTGGAGAGGAATTAGAGATGAACCTAGATAGTAAGAATATTCCTGTTTCGAAGTTATCTGTAAGCTCAAATGAGTTATTAAATAATGTCGAAGTTACTGTAACTAGTTTAGATGAAAAACCGGAAGGTTTACCATTAGCTCCTAATATTATTTATGAATACTTTTCTATAACTAGCTCAACAGATAAAATAGGAGGCACAATAAGTTTTAAGATAAACAGATCCTGGATAAATGAAAATAATATTGATACTAGTAAAATATATCTGTTTAGATATGATACTAACTGGGAAAAATTTAACACTAGGCGAATTGGTGAAGACAAAGATTATCTATATTATTCTGCAACAGTTCATGCATTTTCATATTTTGCGATTAGCGGTGAAGAAGTAGAAGAAGAATCTGAAGTTATTATTTATCCCGATGAACCTGTGGTAGAGGATAAACCCCCAGAAGTAAATAAAACAGAAAAAATAGAAGATTTAGGAATAAAAGAAGAAGAGGGAGATCCGTATTTTGAGATTAGCATTTATATAACAATAATATTCGTATTGCTTACAATCATATTAATAGAGTTCTATATTCGTCGTAGGGAGCAATAATTATTAACCGATACATTTAAATAAAGAAATTATCAATGTATTTTGCAGCGGGGTAGAGCAGTCTGGAGTGCTCGTCGGGCTCATAACCCGGAGGCCGTGTGGTTCAAAACAAGTTTTGGATTAATTTCCATGCTTGGGAAATTCCCACCCCCGCTATATTTTTAAACCTCCAATGTACTATTTCATTAGTAGGATGAACTCTGAAGAAGCAAGAATTGTTGCTCATGTTTGTGGAGACGGTTGGTTATCTACATACATTGAAAAAAATGCTTTACATATAGTAAACGGACGAAAATATTACCAAAACAGAAGAAGATATCAAATCGGATATTGTAACACTCAAGATATTTTACTTAGAGAATTTGAAAAAGATATGATAAAACAATTTGGTTTATACGCTAGAAAAGTTAGAAATGAATTTCGTTTTAGATCTAAAAGAGTATTTAAGAAAATATCTGAGTTAGGAGGAGGAAAGAGCGACTCTTGGTTTATAAGTAAAGAAGTTTTCAATTCTGATAAAACTATAAAGATGGAGTGGATAAGGGCCTTTTTTGATGATGAATGTACTTTTGACATTATTTCTAAAAGAATTAGAATTAAATCTACAAATAAAAAAGGGTTAAACCAAGTTATGAACTTACTGTTAGACCTAAAAATTCCTTCAAACGTTACAGGTCCTAATAAAGGTAATACTTTCTATTTAACTATAAAAAAAGAAAATGTTTTGGATTTTCATAAGATTATTAAATTAAAACATAGAGAAAAAAGGGACAAAATCTTAAAATTCATAAAGGAAAATGAAAATAATTTGTGGTGTTGATGAAGCTGGAAGAGGACCATTAATAGGCCCATTAATAGTTGCAGGTATAGCTATCAAAGAATCTGATATTTCTAAATTAACCGATCTAGAAGTAAAGGATTCTAAATTACATTCTCCCAATAGAAGACAAGAGCTATTTGAAGAAATAAAGAAAATAGCTCACAGTTATGAAATAATAACAGTTCCAGCACAAGAAATAGATTCCCGATGTGATGTTGGAATGAATCTAAACAAACTAGAAGCTCTTAAAGTAGCAAATGTCCTAGATAAATTAAATCCTAATGTTGCTTATGTAGATTCCCCTACGTCTCCTGATGGAGCTCACTTCAAGCATTTAATCAAAGAACATCTCGAAAACCATAATATAGATATTCACGCAGGGCATAAGTTCGATCATAAGTATCCTGTTGTAAGTGCTGCTTCAATTTTAGCTAAAGTTACCAGAGATTCTGAAGTAAAAAGAATAGAAAAAGAAGTAGGTGAGAGTATAGGTTCTGGCTATCCTGCTGATGAAATCACTCAAAAATTCTTAAGAGAGCATCTAAATAACAGCGTTTCGAAGTACATCAGAAAAACATGGGCTACTTGGAAAAATCTTCAAGCTGAAAAAGATCAAAGTTCTTTAGGAGAATTCTAAAAACTTTTATACTCCTTTTATTTTTATCATTAGTATGGCAATTGATTTGAAAAAGAGGGTTTACGCTAGCAAAGCAAAATCAGGCTCAGTAATTTTAGCAGGTTGGGCTCAAGATATACAAATCCTAGGAAAGCTGGCTTTCATCACCCTGAGAGATGCTTCTGGACAAGCATTGCTTGTCGTGAAAAGTGACTTAAAGAACTTCAAAGAGTTATCAAATTTGAATCGTGAATCTGTAATTTCAATTAAAGGAAAAATACAAAAAAGTAAATCAAAGAAATTCAATAAAGAAATTCTTGTAGGAGAATTAGAGATTTTGAATAAAGCTGAACCATTACCTATTGAGTTTTCAGGAAAGGTAGACACATCTCTAGATAAAAGACTAGATTGGAGGTTTATTGATCTAAGAAATCCTAAGATTAATGCTATTTTCAAAATCCAAGCACAAGTATCCCAATCATTTAGAGAATTCTTCATAAAAGAAGGATTTACAGAATTCTGGCCTCCTGAAATAATAGAAGCTGCTCCTGAAGGAGGTGCTGATTTATTCACTGTAGATTACTTTGAAAGTAAAGCATATCTAGCACAGAGTCCTGAATTGTACAAAGAGATTTGCACTGGAACTGATTTTGAAAAAGTGTTCTGTATAATCCCAATTTGGAGGGCTGAAAAACATAATACAATAAAACATCTAAATGAGATTAGACAAATGGATATTGAAGCTGCTTTCAAGGATCAACATTCTATAATAGATTACTTAGATAGATGTGTAAAATATATTGTAAAAGATGTCCTAAAGAAGTGTAAGGAAGAAATTAAATTATTGAATCCAAAATTAAAAGTTCCACAAACCAAGAAGCTGAGTTACAAGCAAGTTATTGATTCTCTGAATAAACATAAATTCAAGGTAAAATACGGAGATGATTTATCTCCTGATGCAGAGAAGAAACTAGCTGAAATTTATGGAGAAAATACATTAGTATTTATTCACTCCTGGCCAACTTCCCAAAAGCCTTTCTACATAATGACTAAAGACGGAAAGATAAGTGAAGGTTTTGATGCTGATTATGGTGGTTTGGAAATAGCTTCCGGAGGACAGCGAATTCACGATCCTGAATTGTTAAAAGAAAGGTTGAAAGATAAAGGTCTAAATGTAAAAGATTTCAAATTCTTTATAGATTCTTTGAAATATGGAATACCACCTCATGCTGGCTGGAGCATTGGTTTAGAAAGATTAACTATGATTATTTGTGGTTTGAAAAATATAAGGGAAGCTTGCTTGTTCCCTAGAGACAGAAGTAGATTATTACCTTAACTAACTTTCTCAATCTTTAACGTCTTTTAGTACTTCTTTTTTTAGTTTTGTTACTTCTCCAGATTCTTTATAATCATCATCTACCGCGGTGGAACCTTCACCTATTTCGAGATCCCCATCCGCATTCGTAGCAACAGGAGGCTCGCTTTTCTTCTTAACTGCTTTAACTTTCTCTTCAGATTTTAAAGGTTTTAATTGAACTTGAGGTTTTATGACTTGAGGCCTTGCAACAGGAGGTTTACTTTCTTTAGGTTTAATACTAAATGCTTTTCGCACTCTACTAAACTTTTTTTCTTCATTTGGAACCTTGCTCTTGTAAAATACTTTATTTATTGTATCTTCATTCCAGCCTTTTTTAACAAGTACAGATTTGATTTCAGGTATGGAATAACCTTTCTCCCAACATTTTTCTACAAAAGTCCTAAGTAACGCTAGATCATTATGAGGTTCACTTACTCTATGTTCTTCTGTTAAAGTATGTAGCCTCTTACTCAGTGTGATTTTATAAAGGACAGCGTATATCACTAAAATTAAAACAGCAACTATTAGGATTATAATCCAATTTTCTATGAATAACATGTAATAACATTTATTAATACTGGTATTTAAAGGTTATTACATGCAGCCGTATATCGAAGAAGTATCATTAAAAGGATTCAAATCATTTAGTAAGCCCATCAAACTTAAGTTCGATGCTGGTTTCGGAGTCATAGTTGGTCCTAATGGCTCTGGAAAATCTAATATTCTCGATGCTCTCTGTTTTACTTTAGGAAGATTATCTACAAAATCTCTAAGAGCAGATAACTACTCTGAATTAATTTCTCGAAATATGTCTACTGATTCGAAGGT
This sequence comes from Candidatus Woesearchaeota archaeon, assembly GCA_020343615.1. Lineage (GTDB taxonomy): Archaea > Nanobdellota > Nanobdellia > UBA10117. The sequence goes on from CP070803.1 coordinate 719,381, forward strand.
ATCAGAAGTAAGCGTGAGTCTGATAAATGATGGTTCTTTTCCAATAGAATCAGATAGATTACATATACGAAGAATTATACTTCCATCTGGGCAAACAAGATATAAGTTAAATGGGAAAAATGCTACTAGAAGAGAAATTCTAGATATTTTGAGTAGAGCAAGAATATTACCTGAGGGGCACAATATAATCTTACAAGGAGATGTAAGTAGATTTGTGGATATGACTGCTTTGGAAAGAAGGAGGTTAATTGAAGAAATATCTGGGATTATAATCTATGAAGAAAGAAAAGAAAAGACTTTGAGAGAATTAGAAAAAGTTAATGAGAAGTTAAAGGATGCTCAAATTGTTCTAAGAGAAAAAGAAAATTACATGGATAATTTGAAAACTGAAAAAGAAGAGGCTGAAAAATACAAGGACACAATTGATAGTTTAAAACAAAATAAATTCACTCTAATTAACCTAAGACTCAAATCCAAAGCAAAAGAAGATGGAACAATTGGAAAAGACATAGAAAAAATAGACAATGAAATTAAAGGGTTAGATAACAAATCTAATTCTACGAAAGAAGAAATTCAGAAATTTAAAAATGCTTTATCTGAGCTCGAGGATAAAATTGAGAAGCTAGGTGGTGGAAAAAGATTAGCCTTAGAAAGAGAGATTGGGGAATTGAAACTTAATCTTGAAAAAAGTAAAAGTTTAGAGGAAAGTTCTAAAACAGGATTAGAAAAAATAGCTGATAGAAGAAAACAATTAGCTACTAATCTGCAAGAAATTAACAAGAAAATAAATGTTGAAGAAGCTAAACTTGTTGAATTAAAAAAAGGCAAGGAATCTATCTTAAAGAAAGAAACTGACTTAAAAAAGGAATCTGGTGAAGATAAATTAAATGAACTTGAGAATAAGATTGAAGAATTGGAGAATGAAATAGAGAAATTAAAAGAAAATAAACTTTCTTTACAAGAAAAAATTCATTCCATTCAAAGCGAGATTGATAAAAAACAGTATAAATTAGATGATATACAAGGTAAACTTAAAGGCAAATCAAAAACTGATATTGGTTCTGAGAAGAAAAGGTACAAAGAATTAGTACAGAACATAGGAAGACGTGTTCATGAGGATTCTAAATTAGCTGTTAAAATAAGTGACATAAAAAAAGAAATAATCAAGATAGAAGATGAACTATCAACTATAAGAGTTGATGATAAATCTCGAGAAGAATTTGTTCTAAGAGACAGAGCAATAAAAACAATAACTGAAGCTAAAAATAAGGGTTCTATAAAAGGAATTCATGGAACTGTCATGGATTTAGGTCAAACAGATAAGGAATATTCTCTTGCTTTAGAAGTAGCTGCTGGTTATCGGGTAAAGAATATAGTAGTTGATGACACTGAAACTGCTATTGCATGCTTGAACCTTCTCAAGAGCACAAAATCAGGTGTTGCTACATTCCTTCCATTGTCCAAGATAAAATCTGTTAATCCTATATCTACTCCTAAAGTTGAAGGAGTAATTGGCTTAGCAGCTGACTTAATTAAGTGCAATTTAGAATACAGAAAAATATTCAGACACATCTTTAGAAATACTATAGTTATAAGAGATATAGAAACCGCCAAGAGGGTCGGTATTGGTAAATACCAAATGGTTACTGTTGATGGAGATGTTTTCAATGTTTCCGGAGCAATACAAGGAGGTTACAGGATTAAAGGCAGGGGTTTAGGATTCAAGACCGAAGATTTATCTGGAAAAATTGAAGAAGTTGCTGGCAAGCTTGAGCAATTGAAAGGTGAAAGAAATAAGGCAGAGAGTGATAGAGAAGGAATAGAAAAAGAGCTTGAAAACTTAAGAAAAGAGAAAGCACTTTTAGAAGGTAAATTAGAATCTTACGGAGAAAAGGTAGATGAAGATTGGAAAAGTGAGGAAGATACATTAGCTAAAGAAATTGAAGAGTTAAATGGTGAGAAAAACAAAGTAGAATCGCAGATAAAGGAACTTGAACAAGACGTAAAAGCTAAGAATCAGATTCTTATAAGTGAAAAAAATAAGATAAAGGGTTTAAGAGCTGGTGGTTCAACAGAAAAATTAAATGAAATAGGTAAAGAAAGAATTGACGTTGAGAGTAGGTTGGCTCAAGCATCATCTGTTCTTGAAAATAGTTTACTTCCAGAAAAAGAAGATATTTCTCGTATCTTGAAAGGATTAGAAAAAGAAAAAGAAGATTTTGAGAAACAAATAGAATCTGAAAGGAGGAACAGAGAAGAAATAAAGAAACAATTAGCAGTTAAAGAAAAGGAAGAAGGTTCTTTCTATAGTAAGTTAAAAGATGCTTTCAAAAAGAAAGGAGACGTAAGTGAAAAAATCAAGGAAAAAGAAAAAGTTATTGATGATATTTCCAAAGAAGTTTCAGAAAAGAATGATTATAAGAATAAAGTAGCTATTAAGCGTGCTAAGGTAAAAGCTGAATTAGAAACACTTCAAGAAGAAATTAAGGAATTCAAAAACGTAAAGGAGATAGAAAAAGCTTCTGTATCTCAAGTTAGAGATAAAATAATAGAACTAGAACAAAAGATGAGTACTTTTGGACAGGTTAATTTAAAGGCTTTAGAAAAATGGAAAGAACTGAAAGAAGAATTTGATAATTTAACTTGGAAAATAGGAAAGCTTGATTCTGAAAAACAAGACATTGAAAAAGTAATAAATGAGATTGAATCAAAGAAGAAAGAAGTATTTTTAGATACATTTGAAAAAGTAAATAGAAGTTTTACAAGTGTATTTGAGAAGATTAGTTCATATGGTGGTAGTCTAGAGTTAGAAAAGAAGAGAGATCCATTTGAAGGCGGAATTTTAATTAGTATTATCAATGATAAGAAAAAAAGAATTCCTATTGCTTCTTTATCTGGTGGAGAAAAAGTACTAACTGCTCTAGCTTTAATATTTGCAATACAGGAATTAGAACCTGCCCCCTTTTATTTAATGGACGAGATAGACGCAGCTTTGGATAAAGTAAATTCCGAAAAGGTTGCTAAGCTGTTGAAGGAATATTCTTGCAAGGCACAAGTCATTATGATAAGCCATAATGATTCAGTTATATCTGAAGCAGATCAACTCTATGGTGTTTCAATGAGCAATGGGATAAGCTCTATAGTAAGCTTAAAGGTATGATGAAATTCGAAATAAGAGGTATACAGTTCAGTACCGAAGAATTAAGACAATTATTTATATCTTTATTAGTACTTAGCTTTGCATTCTCTTTAGTTTTATATCGAAATGAAATATTCTCAAGTGGAGGTTCTTTTTTTGGGAACTATACTCCTGGTTTTTTTATAAATTCTCTAATAGTTGTAGGACTAGCTTTTATATTACATGAAGAATTAGGTCACAAATTAGTAGCTCAAAGATTTGGATATTGGGCCGAATATAGAACCTGGCCGACTGGACTATTTCTTGCGCTCATTATGGCCATATTTTCTAGAGGTAGTTTTGTATTTGCTGCTCCCGGAGCTGTAGTGATTTCCGCCCATACTATGTTTCAACACGTAGATAAAGAAAAAATGGGTAAAATTGCTGTTGCGGGTTCAGTTGTAAATATTATCTTAGCTCTTATTTTTATAGGCTTATCGTTAATTTTTACTTCAGAATTATTTGCTTTAGGCGCTCAAGTTAATGTCTGGCTAGCTTTATTTAATATGATTCCTATAGGAATGTTAGATGGAGCTAAGGTCATACGATGGGACAGAAGAATATGGGGAGGTGTGTTAGGAATAGCTATTATATTATTATTAACGTCCGGGTTAATACTAACCACACTAGCTGCGTAAAATGGAAGATAAAGTATATGAATTAATATTCAATGAAGAAGACCCTTCTTGGGAGTCTTTAATATATCAATTAGTACGGGACGGAAAAATAAATCCCTGGGATATTGATATTTCCGTTCTATCTCAAGAATACTTAAAGATGATGGATAATCTTAAGAATTTTAATTTTAGGGTTTCTGGGAAGGTTATTCTCGCTGCTGCTATTCTACTCAAATTGAAAACTAGAGGTTTAGGTTTAGAAGAATTCGTATCTCTAACAGAAGAACCAGAAGAAGAAGTTTATTCTATTGCCTTTCCCGAACCTATGCCCGATGATATGGATGGATCAATTATTGGTGCCGATAATCTAGATAAGGCGGTTGATTTGAAAGTTCCTAGAGCTAGAAAAAGAAAGGTGACTATCACTGAACTAACTGAAGCCTTGAAAAGGGCTATGGAAGTTGAAGATAGACGTGAAGAAAGAAGGAAAGAAGATCTTAAAATATTAGAAGAAAAGAAGAGGAAGATGAGCAATAATAGAAAGAAGAAAATAGATATATTTAAAAAAATTAAGGAAGTATATAATAGGATTATATTATTTGTAAAAGATAAAAAAGGTAACACAGCCGAGTTCGTAGATATACTACCTAGTCAAGAAAAAAGAGATGTAATATGGACCTTTGTTCCACTACTGCATCTTGCACATTCTGGAAAAATAAGAATAGAGCAAAAGGAGGCATTTGGTCCGATATTCGTTTCACTTAAAAATGGAAGAAGTAAAGAACAAAATTGAAGCAATATTGTATTGTATACCTGAAGGAGTAAGCACTCGTAAGCTTGCTTCTATGCTAGGGATAGGTTCTGTAGGTTATGTAAAAAAAGCACTAGAATCTCTACAAGAAGAGTATAAACAAGCTAACAGAGGTTTTCAAATAGTAGAAGAAGCCACTGTTTGGAGATTTATTGTAAAACAAGAATACCTAGATCTTGTAAAAGAAGCAGCTAAACCTGAATTACCCAGTTCTGTTCTAGAGACTTTAGCATATATTGCTAAGGAAGGTAAAATCAAGCAATCTGAATTAATCAAAAAAAGAACAAATAAAGCTTATGATCATATAAAAGAACTAAAAAATGTAGGTTTTGTAGAGGTAAATAAAAAAGGTAGGACAAATGTTTTATCTCTAACTAAGAAATTCTATGATTATTTCCAATTGCAAGAAGGAGAAAAATTAAACCTTGAATAATGGAAAAGAAAGTATTAACGTCTCTGGAACTTTATGCAGTAGTCCAAGAATTAAAATTTCTGAAAGGAGCCCTAGTGGATAAAATCTATCAGCTATCTTCTAGAGAACTATTAATATATTTATACAAGGCTGGAATAGGAAAAAAAGCTATAAGAATAGATTCAGGTCATGGTATATTTCTTACAGATTATCAACTTAAAAAACCACCTTACCCTACTAGTTTCTGCATGTTCCTGAGGAAACACCTTAATAGAGCAGAGCTGATTAATATAAATCAGAAGGAATTAGAGAGAATCATTGAAATTCAATTCAAGACAAAAGACACCGAATTGATCTTAATTCTTGAATTGTTTAGCAAAGGTAATTTCATTCTTACTGATTCGAAATATAAAATAATAAACGTAGCAAATGTCCAAAGGTGGAAAACTAGAACTGTAAAAAAAGGAGAGATATACAAATATCCTCCAAAATCTGCCATGGACTTATTCGAATTGGACTATAAAACATTTGTAAATTTGTTTGATTCTGATAAGGAATTAGTCAAATTCCTTGCTGTGGATTTAGGTCTTGGTGGAGTATATGCTGAAGAAGTCTGTTTTCTTGCTAAAGAAGATAAAGACATAGTTGTTAATAAACTAGAACCAACAGATGCAAAAAAGGTTTTCAGTGCTTTAAGTGAGATTATAGGAAAACTTGAAAACCGGGACCTAAGCCCAGGAATTGTTAGAGAAGATTCTGAAATTATCGACGCTATACCCTTTGAAATGAATAAATATCCAAGTTATGAAAGAACTAGAAGCTGGAATGAAGCTCTTGATTTCTATTTTACAGGTATTACAAAAACAAAAATAATAGAAAAAAAAGAAGAAAAATTCAATGAAGAGATAACTAAGTTAAATACGGTTTTGGAAAAACAAAGAGAGGCATTAGAAGAATACAGAGAAAAAAGTGAAAAATATTCAGGAATTGCTAACAGATTATATAGCGCTTATGATATCATCTCTGAAATAATAAGTAAGATAAAAGAAGCAAAGGAATCCGGTTATACTCTAGATCAATTACGCGAGGCTTTAGAAGAAGAAAGAGAATCTGGAGTATATGAAGCTAGCTTAGTTAAACAAATAGATGAAGATAGAATAATTTTAGATTTAGGAGAAGACGTTGAGTTCTTATTAAATGAATCTATTGAAAAGACAGCTGAGTCCTTCTATGAAAAAAGCAAAGAATACAAGTCTAAAATACCTGGAGCTGAAGGAATCATAGAAGAAACCCTAAGAAAAATTGAAAGCTTGAAAAGCAAAGAATCTAAAATAGAAAAAGAAATAGAACAAGAGATTCCTGTACTTAAAGAAGAGAAATCAAAGGAGAAGTGGTTTGAAAAATTTCACTGGTTTTATACCTCAAATAATAAACTTGCTATTGGTGGGAGAGATGCAACCCAGAATGATATTCTACTAAAAAAATACATTGAACCTAGAGACTTTATATTTCATACTGAAATGGCAGGTTCTCCTTTTTTTGTACTTAAATCTGGTGCAGATGCAGATGAGAGAGAATTAGAAGAAGTTGCTATTGCAACAGTATCATATTCTAGAGCGTGGAGAGAGGGGTTGAGCAGTACTGATGCATATTATATAAGACCTGAACAAGTCAGTAAGACAGCTCCTTCTGGCGAATACATAGGAAAAGGGGCCTGGATGATACGGGGCAAGAAAAATATCTTCAAGGATGTTAAATTAGAATTAGCAATTGGCGTAACAAGAGAGAATCAAGTTATAGGCAGTCCTGTTTCAGCTACTGCAAAAAAAACAATTAAATACGTTATAGTTAAACCAGGATGGAACAAAAAAAGCGAAACAGCTAAGAAAATTATTGAAAAATTAGGAATCGATAGAAATAATATAGATATAATAATGAAATTTTTGCCTGCTGGAGACTCTACAATAACTAGTGTTTTCTCCTGATTATATCATCAAATATATGATCTATTTCCTCTGCATTCCAGCCAGAACCTATAAGCCTTGCTTTAATATGCTTTTTATTATAACCTCTTGCTAAACCAATTCCTATGAATTTCTCTACCTCTCTGACTAATTCCTCCTTATTTGCTTTAGGCTCTTCAACTACTTCTTTGGGTATCTCCTTAGGTACCTCTTTAAGTACTTCTTTTTTTAATAATTTTTTATGATGGCGTAACCTTCTCCTTTTACGATGAATTTGCGGTTTTTTCATAATCTCCTTGAAAACATAATCAACAATTCTCGGATCCCAATCTACGCTTAGTAGTCCTTGTTCCGCCTTTGTTATTAATGAATCAATAATTTCTGTTAGTAAGTCATCTGCCAAGCTTGAATCTACATTATTATAAAGAAGTTCTTTTTTTATCTCATTGATAGTTTTTCCCTTTTTTATAGAATCTATTATCTCGGTTCTTACATCTTCTTCTGTTATTAAATTTTTAGGCTCTGGCTTCTCCTTTAATTTGGGGTTTTCCAGTTTCTTTTCAAAATGCTCTTCGGTTTTCTTATGTGCTTCTATTACAATATTCAAACCATAACCTATTACAAAAACTGCAAGTAGTACAATTAATATTAAAAGAAAAAGAGAAATTTCAGAACTAAAAGAGAAAAACGATATGGCTTTTATACATTCATTATCTTGACACTTTTCTCCAAAAGAACATCCACAATCCAAACAACATGTTTTACTACTTTCACTCTTTTCACATAATTCATCCCCGCATAGAGCATTAACTGAAATCATGAGAAACAAAAACATAATACTTATAGTGGTAATTTTTCTAAGCATTTCTTCATATATTATTTAATCTTGATATAAAAGATTATTTTATTGCTAGTTAGTGCTAATCTTTAGTAAATAGTACATTCTACTAATATTTGTTTCTCAGAATATATTTCGCGGACATGGGAACATAACTTACTCCTTCTATTACCAGCATAATAATACCAAGGTGAAGACTCGCTACCTACAGTCATATTAATAAATTCACTAAATTCCACACCTTTTTCAAATGAATAGTAAATAAAGTCACCTTCCGTAGCATTAGATATATTAATAGTACAATTAGTTACTCCGTAAGGAGTTTCTATTGCTTCTAATTTAGAATTTGAAGAAGAGTTTATAACAACTACATCAGAACAGTTAAGCGATACATTAAACATATGAGTTTCATTATCCGGATTTATTATCTTCCTTCTTGCTTGGTATTGTGAGAAGTTATACCATTCTGCCTCGATCCATTCATTCCTGTTATCCATTGCCCTAAAAAGATTAAAAGCTTCTTCTGAGAAAGAAGGCTGAAATAGAACATTTGATGTTTCTGAGCTAGTATAAATATATTGGAAAATAGAATACATACTAATAATAAGGACTGCTATTGACATTAGTAGAAACTGTCCTTTCTTTTTCATTAAATCTCGTACCTCCTTAAATAAAGTTTAATTGTAATTGGATCTGAGGTCCTTGAATATGTATAGATAACTGAAACTAGAATCTCCCTCTTTCTTTTAGGAACTTCTCCACCAACAGTAGCATCACCACTAGAATTTAAAAAAAATACTTTAGAATAATTTGTTTCTAAAGTACTGTAAATATATTCTATTTTAGCTATTTCCGCAGAATCTATAGACGTTTCTATATGTTCTTTTAATAATGTGAAGTTAGATTGAGTAATATTGTTATCAATATATAAATCTAATATTCCTTGTTTATCTAAAGAGAACAATGTTCCATAACCAATTGCCTTTATATTTTCTTGTTCCTCATAGATTGAATGTCTTCTTTCAGATTCAGGCATTGAAAGCACGAATATTACTGATATAAATACGACTAGTAAAAGTTCTATTGCATAGAAATATCCTTTTTTATTTACCATGCTATTATTTCAAGATCAGCAGAGTATGTATCATTATTTCTGATAATTATACACCTTCTTTTTATAATGCAGTAATCTTTTTCTCTGTATAAGCTACCGGGCCCTATTTCCCCAGTAATATTTGATCTATTATCTCCAATATATATAGGACATATACCTGTACAAGTCGCATCTCGGACATAAACCAGTTTTGGAATTTCTTTAAGAGAGATATTAATAGTTGCTAATGGAAACCCACCACCAGATATAGTCCCATTAACATTAATTTCTGATATATTTGAAGTAGATGTTGGCGAAGAGTAGTTATTAACAATATAATAATCTCCAACTCCTACTATTGTTATTTCATCAAAAGCTATATGAGGAAATAATAATTTCATATAAAAAGAAGCAGACAGGCCGATAGTTCCAGCCTTCACAATTATATCATCACCATCTCTTAGAATATAAACATCAGGAGGCGTTACAGTAGGATTTATAGAAGTATCATCCGTTACATCATTATTAAAAGCATAAATAGAGTATTTTATCTTAAACGATGCTTTTGCTCCAGTTTCATTTAGTATTTCTGTATAATTTTTATTATAAAACTTAGAGTAATTTATTACAAATGGTTCTATTGTCATATTTGTTTCATTAACTTCAAAAAGAAATTTAGACATAGTTTCTGCTTCAGCACATGCTTTCTGTTCTTTTATGTTACTAACCTGTTGAGGAATATGCTCAAAGAACATCCAAACTAGTCCTATGATTATAATTAAGAAGAAGAATGCTACAAAAATATCCCCTAATATGCTTTGGCCTTTTATCATTACTGAACATTAATATATTCTCTAACGACTTTAGTCAAGTCTTTGTAACGTATTATAATTGTTATGAGATGAGGTCCAGTATCTGAAGGTACCTGGAGATCTGTATAGAATCTACCATCAGTGCCTGTAAGTATATTGATAGGCTCCATACCACTAATTTTTATTTCAATATTAGAATTTGACGCAGGTATTCCATCTACGTTTATAGTACCTCCCATAGATATAACTTCACCTTTAAATGGTTGAGTATTTGAAATAAATTGATTCACAGCAACATCAACAGGGTTAATGAATATAAGAAAAGCCATAAAACCAATACCAAGCAATATTGCTATGTGTTTTATGCCTCCTATTAATTTATCCTCTAATATTTGCCCTATAAGAATGCCAGTTGATACGGATTGAGCTAAAATAATTAACATAAATAATCTCTTGAAGTATGGAGCATCTAGCGTAGTAATAGAAACATTCTCCACTATTTGTGAGAATCCTTCAGCACCTAAATTTTGAATATATAATGTTGGAAGTAATATTTTTTTTAGTAATATAATAATCCCTATAAAACCAACAAATATTATATACATCATAACTACCTGCTGGCGCATAACCCCTTTTCTACTGTCTTCTATACTTCTTATAGTGCCAGCTCTTGTAGCTAAAGATGATAAAATAGAAGCAGTATCTGCTCCAGATTCCATAGCTTCTAGTACTATTGTGTTAAATCTTAACATTACTCTACTTTGTTTTACATTCTCTGTAAACTTTAGCCATGCTTGTCTGAAAGGCATACCCCAAGAGACATTAGTGTTTAATTTCAATATGTAAGGCATAAGTGAGCCATACTCACCACCACTACAATATTTAATAGACTGAGCCATGGTCATTCCTGAAGATTTAGCTTCTGCTAAGTCTTCTAAAAAGTCAGGATAGCTCCTTTCTGCTTGCTTAATTTCTAAAAAGAGAGTATAGTCTACAGAAAAATATATTAGAAATAGAAAACTTGTGGCAAAAACAGCAAAGGATATTATGACTGTATTTGAGATCGATAGCAAGTACATTAAAGCAGATATACCTCCGATTATTGCTGCACCTCCACCAATTAGCTTTTTTTTGTTTCTACTTAATTTCTTGACCAATTCTTGAAAGTTTTCTAAATTCATTTTACAGATAGAGGAGAGATCATTCTTATTATTATAATCATAGCCACGGTCATCAAAGGTATCCCCCCTAAAACAACTAAATATTGCATTACTTTTACCATGGTTGTTGAAACTCCTCCGATTACACCCATTAATGATGATATTACAATAAAGAAAACTGTACCTATACCAACTATAGTAAGATACATTTGTAAGAGCATCGTTAACATTTTTCCAAAAGAAATGAGTCTTTCTTTATATTCTTCAGTATAGCCTCTTGTTTTTTCTTCTAAGTATGATTTTAGCTCACCACCACTCACTATTGTAGTCTTAAAACCAGAAAGGAATTCGCTCCACTCAACAGAAGGTGAGCGTCTTATTGCTCTGTCTACAGCAGAAGGGAAGTCTAAACCTACTCCTTCTATATCTTCAGATATTCTTCTTGCTTCATCTGCAATTGCTCCATATTCTTTTAACCCCCCCATTAATTTGAACATATCTTTAGGTAGTATAGCTGACTCAGCCATTGTGGTTAGATAAAGAGTAGCAAAAGACAACGAATTCTCTATTTTCTTTTTTCTAGCATCAGCTAGCGTTTTAGGGTAATAGAGAGTAATAAATCCTGTTCCTGCTGAAACAAGCAGAGATATACTTACTCCGAGCAGGAGATTCCTAAGGGTTAACCCGCTAACTATAATAAAAAAAAGAACCACTGCTAGAGAAACAGGATAAGCTATAATACTAAGCAGTATAGCAAATGCAAAATACTCTTCTGCTGTGAACTTTGTAAAATGTGCTCTTTTAAGATTATTAGATAACTTATTTAATTTATCACTTCTCTTAACTACTATAGGTCTAAATAAATTCAGAGCAAGTTCATAGATATTCATTTTCCCCTTTCTATTAGTTTATAGACTTCTTCAGGTTTAGAATAATAAAGTTGTATAATTTTTGCTATGTCTCTATAATCTGAAATATTCTTCTCCTTCATCCATTGTAAAATTTTTTTCTTACGAGCTATATCATCGAATATCTTTTCTTCACTTATCCCTATCTCTTTAGGTAACCTTTTTAGGATTATACTATCTTTTATCGTAAAACTGTCGTCTGTAGGCTCCCAATTAGCATACAAATTATATTTGAGTTCTTTTTCTTTAGTATCATATCCTTCTATCTCTTGTATCTGACCTAACCTACGAATAAGTTTACCGTGATGTTTAGATTTTACAAGGAATACTACGGCATTTAGAGTTTCTAAAATAGAAGGAGGTAAACTTATAGGTCTTGTTGTTAGTCTATCTATAACTGTTTCCATTCTATCAGCGTGTATTGTAGAGAAAGCTGGGTGTCCCGTACTCATAGCGTGGAACATAACACTTGCTTCTTGTCCTCTAACTTCCCCAACAACTAGATAATCTGGTCTTTGTCTCAAAGAAGATTTTAACAAATCATACATAGTGACTTCTCCATAATGATGTGGACCAAAACCAATTCTTGAAACTTCAGGAATCCAGTTTGGATGCGGTAATCTTAACTCAGATGTATCTTCTATAGATACAACTTTCGCATTTGGGTCTATAAATAAAGAAAGTACATTCAAAAAAGAGGTTTTACCAACTGCTGTTGATCCTGTAACTAATAGTGACTTTTGTTTTTCTATTAAAAACCATAAATAAGCTAAAAGATCTTCATTAATAGTACCAAAATTAACCAAATCAATAGGACTTAATGGTTTCTTTGTGAATTTTCTAATTGTAAAATTTGACCCACGTCTTGCTATTTCTGTACCATATGTAACCTGTACTCTTGATCCATCAGGTAATGATCCATCCATTAAAGGGTTAGCTACAGATAGAGATCTGCCACATTTTTGTGCTAATTTCAAGACGTAATTGTCTAGTTCCTCCTTATCATTAAATATAATATTGGTAGGCATTTCCCCAAAGCGAGGATTTCTATGATAAATATAAACTGGTAACTTCACTCCATCGCAAGATACATCCTCTATATTAGGATCATGCATTAATGCTTCTATTTTACCTAAACCCAATGTTTCTCTAAAAACATAGTACTTTACAACTAGGATTTCATCCATTGTTAAGGAAAAATTATATACCTTCCAAGCGTCCTTCATTTTTTCGCCTAGATAAGAATATATTTGATTACTTGCTTTTAACTTATCGAGAGGAATGTCTACTCTTTCCTCGAAAAAAGTTATCGTTTTATCCACAACTTCCTTTAACTTTTTATTTAGTTTAGGTTCTATTAAGAAGTATACTAGACTTTCTTCTTTTGCAGAATATCTTATTCTAGAATTAACCAGAGGTACTAATTTTTCCTGACGTTTTACTTTTATAAGTGAACTTGTTTGATCAACTTTAAGGATATCTTCAGCCTTATACTTTATTTTTACCTTACCTTCCTCTTCTTTCGGCTCTTCTTCTTTTTTCTCAACAGTTTCCTTTTTGTGAGTTTCTTTTTTATGAGCTAAACCAGAAAATAAATTCATAAAGTTTAATTGTGAACCTTTACTCTCCTCGCTTTCTTTTTTATCTTTTTTATCCACACTCTTTTCTTTATCACCTTTTTCAGGCTTTTTTTGTACCTTTAGTCTAGAAAAAAAGTCATTCATGGGAGAGTCATTAACCATTAAAAATAACATTAGAGTTCAAATTTTATATATTTAGTTAGATACTATTTAATAGTAACAGAGTTCGTAAATGGGTCGTATATAATTTCCATACTCGGCGGGAAGGAAATACCGTATGTTGTTATGTTGCTACCTATCTTTCTTTTTCTAATTATTGTATCTGTACCAAGAATTCTTACACTTAATTTATCACCTCCTCCGACAATACTGTATTCTCTATTGCCTATTCGCTTAGGTAAATCAATTATGAATCTTATTTCATTGTCTGAAAATTCACCCAAAGCTTTACTTTCTAATATTTTATTTTCAGCCTTAGCGAGGATAGTGTCTGAAATTAAGATAGCCATTTCTTTTGAATTAGACTCACTTATAGATTTAGATAACATAAAAGTGGAAGATAAAACTATAACTCCTAACACAACGGTTAGTATCCCATAGATCATAACTGATTGCGCTTTTTTCATATTCCAACCTAACTAATAAATATCTACTGCTATATAGCTAGTCGTATTCCTTTTATCACCATCTTCTCTAATTGTTCTATTTACCCATTCTACATTTATATAACGACTTTCTGGACCGCCATGAGACCTTTTCGAAGTTCTAAATTTAATCCGATATATATTACCTGTAAAAGTATCATTTAAGTGTAAATAACGAAGTTCTATTTCTACGCTCCCTTTTCTTAATAAACATGCAGGTTCATCAAAACCCAATCTCCCTATTGTTCCCCTAGAACAATTTAAACGATTACCTCCACTACTTGTAGTAACATTTATACCGCCGTATACTAAAATCTCATTTCCCTTTTCAGCTTCCGGCAAATGGTAAAAGCCCTTATAAAATATACTATCATCTCTTACCCTTATAGTTCCCTTATTTATATTAATAGGAACTGTTCTTTGAGATTTCTCTCTTGATACTTGAGTTATTGCATTATGCAAGGTCAACATCTGTCTTTCTATGCTTTTAACATCATTCAAGGAATTTATTTCTCTTATTGTTGGGAGAAGCCAATAGAATGTACCAGCTACAAGAAACAAAGATAAGCCTATTATTAACATAAACGAAATTATGTTGGCTTGAGCAATTTTTTTAGGCATATTATATTCTTTTAGGAAGTTATATATTAAAAAAATTATTAAAAAATAAAAAATTTAACCGCTAATTGATCCAGAAACAGTAGCTCCCTTTTGGAATTTTAATTGGTAATACCATGTAATACCAGCTCCAGGACTACCACAGGGCGAAGTATCTATAGTTAATCTTGTTACATCGTTTGGAATGATACTACCCGAACATCCATTAGCAGCTGTACAATTAAAGTTGTGAGCACAAGTAGCCCCCGAACCATTTAAACAGTCAGCCGCACATACAGCGTTTCCATCTCCATCTTCTAGAACCATAACAATATCAGCACCACCTACGCTTATAGTTCTACCACCTGAATTCATTATATCTACTGCAAGAGTGTCAGTGGTCGAACTATAACTCTGAGATACTAATGATAGAGATGCGGATGCTTCTTCTATCAACTGTTGTTGTTGTCCTGTTACTCCTGCTTGTGCTTGTTGCTGCATTCTAGTTAACCAATAGAATGCTGCTCCTGCTGCTGCTACTGTCATCATTAATAGTAAAACTACTGCAATTATAG
>CP070803.1:734669-751017 GCA_020343615.1 Candidatus Woesearchaeota archaeon
CTTTGACAATTGCTAAATTACTTAATTGTGAATTCCCAGATACTATTCAAGTTATGAGAAAAACAGTTATTGATGGATCCAATACTTCAGGATTCCAACGTACTGTCCTAGTCGGATTAGATGGTTGGTTGGAAATGCCTTTCGGTAAAGTTGGTATCAATTTCCTTAGCCTTGAAGAAGATGCAGGAAGAAGAGTAGCTGAAGACAAAAATTCAGTTACTTATAGGTTAGATAGGTTAGGTATTCCTATGTTAGAAATTGTAACTGCTCCAGATATGAAGACGCCAGAACAAGTAGCAGAAGTTGCTAGGAAAATCGGATTATTAGTCCGCGCAACTGGAAAAGCAATGAGAGGCATAGGTACAGTTAGACAAGATGTTAATGTTTCAATTAGAGGTCATTGTAGAGTTGAAATGAAAGGAGTACAGGACTTAAAATTAATGCATAAATATATTGACGTTGAAATTAAACGTCAACAAACCAGTAAAGACGAAGTCCCGCATGTTAGAAACGTAAAACCAGACTTTACTTCAAAATATCTGAGACCTCTTCCAGGAGCAGCTAGAATGTATCCTGAAACAGATATCCCTTTAATTCATATTACTAAAGAGAAATTAGCTAAGCTAAAATTACCAGAAACTCATGAGGAAAAACTAAGTAAATTCAAGAAATTAGGATTGTCAGATAATCTAGCAAAGCAATTAGTTACGCATAAAAAAGTAGCATTATTTGAAGAACTTGCAAGCAAATACAAGGTAAATCCAACTATTATTGCAGATACTGTATTGAGCATAGAATCAAGAGTTAGGAAGGAAATAGGTAAGGAAGTAAAATTCTCAAAGGAAAAATATCACGATATCTTTGATTTACTGTCTAAAAATAAGATAGTAAAAGAGTCTATCTTTGATGTTTTTGTCCAGCTAGCTAAGACTGGAAAGATTGACTTAAGTAAATTCAAAACATTATCAGATACTGATTTGAAAAAAGAAATAGATAGATTATTAAAGGAGCATAAGAATGCTCCTGAGAATAAAATAACTGGCATAATAATCGGACAATTAAGAGGAAAAGCAGAACCCAAGAAGATTATTGAGATTTTAAAAAGAAAATGAAAATAATAAATCCAACTACTGAAGAAGTAATTAAGGAATTAGCTATTTCTACACCATCAGATGTTAAAAAAGCAGTGGATAAGGCTAAAGAATCTTTTGAAAGTTGGAGTAAGTTAGATATTTCAAAAAGAATAGAAATAATCAAGAAATTTCAAGCATTGTTAAAGAAAAACAAAAAAGATTTTGCAAAATTAATTTCTACTGAAATGGGTAAATGTGTAATAGAAGCTGAAGGAGAGATTGATGCTACTCTAGGAGATATTGATTATTTTATATCTGAGACGCCTAAGGCTATAAAAGATGAAGACTTAGACATAGGTTTAGATAAAGTTAGTGCTAAAATATCATACGAACCAATTGGAGTAATTGGAATGATAACTCCATGGAATTTTCCATTAGATACACCTATCTGGAAAATAGTACCTGGGTTGCTTACAGGAAATACAATTATATTCAAACCTTCTGAACTTTCTACCTTATCTGGAATCAGAATCGGAGAATTACTTGAAGAAGCAGGTCTTCCAAAGAACGTATTTAATGTGATAATTGGTGAAGCTAAAACTGGGAAAGCATTAGTAGAATCTGAAGTAAATATGATATCTTTTACAGGAAGCAGCGAAGTTGGTAAGAAAGTTTTAAGCGGTTCCGGTCAGAGTTTAAAGAAAACAGTTATGGAGTTAGGCGGAAGCGACCCGTTTATTGTTTTCAAAGATGCTATTATTGAACAATCAGTTAATGCTGCATTGTTTGGTAGATTTCTAAACTGCGGTCAAGTATGCACCGCTGCTAAACGAATCTTCGTACAAAAAGAAATATTTGATGAGTTTGTTAGTACTTTTGTAGATAAGGTAAAAAAACTACGGGTAGGAGATCCTCTAGATAGCAATACTGAAATTGGTCCAATAGTAAGTAAAGAACAATTAGTAAATCTTGAAAAGCAAGTTAAGGATGCAATTAATAAAGGAGCTAAGTCTCTATGCGGTGGAAAGAGATTAAGCAGAAAGGGATATTTCTATGAACCCACAGTTTTGGTAAATATAAAAGAAAATATGACTGTCTTCAGAGAAGAGGTATTTGGACCAGTAGCGTCATTAATACCTTTTGATTCAATTGAAGAAGCGATTAAATTAGCAAATGATACTAAGTATGGATTAGGTGCTTCAGTATGGTCACAAGATGAGAAAGTGTTAGATAAAGTGGCAAAATCGATACAAAGCGGAATGGTGTGGCTTAATGATTTCGGAACACCTTATCAGCAATGTCCACAAGGAGGAATAAAAGAGAGCGGATTAGGTAGAGAGTTGTCAACATATGGAATCCGAGAATTTTGTAACATGAAAACCGTTGTTAAATCAAGAGATAAAACAATAAAACAACCCTGGTGGTTTCCTTATTAAAATGGAATCTAAAGTTTATTTTACAAAAGAACTAGAGAAGCTAGCAGCTTTAGTAGAGGATTTAGCTAAAAGCTTTAAAGAAAGAGAGGTAGCTATAAAATTACATTTCGGTGAAGCGTATCCTACTTACCATATCAGACCAGAAATAGCAAAAGTAATCGTTGATAAATTAAAAGAATTAGGATTTAAACCTTTTTTATTTGACACAAATGTTGCTTACTCTCGAGGAGGTAGACAAAATACCGAGGGTCACATAAAAACAGCCAAAGCCAATGGTTTTGATTTCTGCGAAATAAGAATTGGAGAAGAAGGCGAAATTGTCAAAACTAAAGGTAAACTAAAAGAAGTGGAAATATCAAAAGATTTAGTGGAAGTCCCGAATATGATAGTTCTATCACATTTTAAAGGTCATTGGTGTGCATCCTTCGGAGGAGCAATAAAAAACTTAGGAATGGGCGCAGCCATGAAAAATGAGAAAAAAAGAGAACATACTATTGGAAAACCTAAATTCTCGGAAGAGAATTGTACTGGATGCGGAACATGTGCTGAATTATGTCCTACAAGTGCAATAAAACTCAATGAAAAAGCTACCGTAGATTATAGCAAATGTATTGGTTGTGGTGTTTGTGTTAGATATTGCCCTAATAATGCTCTAACTTCAGAAAATTATGTTACGAATATGTTAGTAGAAGTGACTTCTGGAGTTCTAAGTACGTTTAACCCTGAGAACATCTTCTATATAAATGTGCTAGAAAAAATAAGCAAGCTATGTGACTGCAATCCTAGATCAGAAATTATTTGTCCAGATATCGGCATTTTAGCTTCTAAAGATATCGTTGCAATAGAAAAAGCTTCTGTTGATCTAATTAACGAAAAAGTTGGTAAGAATTTATTTAAAGATGTAAACCGTATAGACCCAATGGAACAGATAACTGCTGCACAGGAATTAGGCTTGGGAAGTAAAGAATATGAAATTGTATGATATCTGCATACCAAAGAATAATGAAAAAGAGCTGATTGAAATAGCTAAGGAATTAGGTTATTCTGGTATTGTTTTTTTGTATCCTCCTAAAAAGACAAAGGAAGTTAAATCTGGAGATTTTGAAGTTTATACTGGACTTTTGGTCAAAGGAAAAAATATCTCGAAAATAAAGAAAAAGGATTTAGGTGAAAATATAATCGTAGCACAAGGAGATGGAAGCGAGGAAGTGAATAGAGCTATTCTATCTAACAAAAATGTTGATATTATAATTGATGTAAGTTCAGCTAAAGGAAAGGAGCACACTCATTACAGAAAATCTACGCTAAACCAGGTTCTAGCGAAGCAGGCTCTGAAAAGTAAGATAACCTATGCTATTAATTTCAATAGAATTCTAAATGAAAAAGAGAGGATTAAGCTCATAGGAAGAGTTAAGCAAAATATCCAAATATTCCAGAAATCTAAGGTAACAATAATTATTTGCTCATTCGCTACCAATAAGAATGAGTTAAGAAATTACAGTGACCTGGTTTCTTTTGCCAGAACATTAGGAGCAAAAAAAGTTAACCCTGTAGAGGAAATCATCAGAAAGAAAATAGATCCAAATTTTATATCCGAAGGAGTGAGAGTAATAAATTCCTAATATGAACTCCACAGTGAATCCCACTGTTTTTTAAGTCTACGTTTATGATCTACTCTAGCTATTTTAATTAACATACTGTATTCAAAATCTTTTATTTTAATTATAGGGCATAGGATTCTAGAGAAACGTACTATACCATAAGATGCTAATGTGTTCAAGTAAGTTTTACTAGGAGGTTTATGTAAAATGTTAATAGTCGTTCCAGGAGCAGCATACGTATTAGCTAATTCTTCTAGTATTTTAGTTGAAGTCGTTTTAACTAAATGCATCCGAATTTTAACATTAGCTTCTGGTTTGACTATATATAACCTAGCAGTAGGCTTTTTTTTATCATGATATACAAAACCTACTTTGTGCTCTTTTATTTCATATTGGCTTAGAATTTTACTTAAATCTGAGAAGAAAACATCATTGCTACATTTTTTATTAACAAGACATTTATTAAAAGGTCCTTCTTTTCCCAATATTGTTTTTTCTAAGTCTTTTACGTATATCATTTTAACCCATAAGTAGACTAAAAACAATTTAAAAAGATTATTATTTAAGAAAGAACTATATTCTGGCCATTCTGTAACAAATGAACACCTTTGTTCATTTTGTAGCCCATCTCATTAGCCAATTTTGCTAAGCTTGCTCTTTTATTCATGTCCCCGTGGCATGGAATTACGTGTTTTGGCTTTAATATCTTAATTAGGTCTCTGTGGTCCTCTCTAGAAGCATGGCCTGAAACATGTACATCCTTAAATATTCTAGCCTTTTTGTTATGCAATATTCTTTCTACTACTCTCCTATTAGCTTGTATTATTGGAGTGGGAATAGTTATACATGAAAATACAACAAAATCTTCAGGAAATATGTTGAAAGAAAGCTCATCTTTGACAACTCTTGTTAATATGGCATCTGGTTCTCCTTGATTACCAGTCATTATAAGTACATACTTCTCTCTGATCTTATTTATCTCCTGTAATCTTTTCTTAGCAAATCTAGCACTAGGAATTATTTCAGCCCGATTAGAAAACTTAACTATTTTCAATTTTTCAGCAGCATCAATATACTTCTTTAATGATCTACCTACAAACACAACTTCTCTTCCAAGTTCTTGACCAAGCTCAAGCATAGACTTCAATCTAGCAATATGTGAAGAGAAGGTGGTTAAAATTATACCATGACCTTGAGTTTCCATATCTAATAGAACATCTTTAAGCATTTGCCTTGCTACGGTTTCACTGTACGTTTTCCTTTCCTCATCAGCCCTAGTAGAATCCGGCATCAATGCAAGAACATTTTCTTTTCCTATTTGCTTTAGTCTTTTCTTATTGGTTCTTTTACCAATTATAGGATTATAATCGAACTTATAATCACCAGTGTAGACAATATTACCTTCAGGAGTTTTTACATGTATCATAGCCGCCTGAGGTAGAGAGTGGGTTACATTGACTAATTCAATAGTAATATTCGATGATAAGGGATAAGAAGAATTAGAATTTAAAGGAATAAACTCATTACTCAGCTTTTTCTTATGGTCTTTTAATATGCTCTTTACTATTTCAATAGTATAAGGGGTTGCAATGATAGGGCAGTTATACCTCTTTGCTATCCAAGGGACAGCTCCTATGTGATCTAAGTGAGCATGACTTAACACAATTCCAATTACCTTTTTTTCTATATGTCTAATATAATCAGGATTAGGAATAGCATCTTCCTGTATTAATTGATTAGCAGTCAGAGTTTTCGAGTTATCTTGGACAGAAATATATTTGTCTAAATACAAGCCCATATCTAATATTACCGCTTCATCTTCGTATTCCACACAGGTCATATTTCTGCCTATTTCTTCGAAACCGCCAACGCTGTGAATTTTTATTGCCATCAAACTGTTCTTTTATAAGTACTTTATAAATGTTATTATATAAAAAGATTTATAGAGCATCGTTTTGTATATATTTAATATGGAAACAGACATTAACAAATTAATCGAAATTGGTAAAAACTTAGAAAAGGAATACGAAGATAAAATAGTTAGAACTTTAAAGGATATGAAAGATTGCTACTCCGATCAAGAAGAAGTTAATGAGATTCTAAAACACTATAACCCTCTAATCTATGAAGTGTTTATTAAGAAAACACCGAATATTGATTACGGTTTGAATATTATGAAACCTGGAGTTATAGGAAAAGAGTATTACATGACTAAAGGACACGTACATAAAAAGCCAAGCGCTGAAAGTTATCTCTTATTGGAAGGCAAGGGTAAAATAGTAATTCAAAATAAAGAAGAAGCTAAAGTTATAGATCTTATAAAAAATGAAGAGGTAATAGTTCCTGAGGGATATGCTCATAGATTGGTGAATGTAGGAGACAAACCTCTAAAAGTTTTAACAATTTATGAGCCAGATGCAGGTCATGATTATAGTATAACTGTTACAAAAAGGGTATTCAAAGAATGATAATTGGTGTAGATATAGGTGCATCTTATATTAAAAGCGGAATTGTTTCGAGAAACAAAATAATAAAAAAAGTTGTTTTAGAAACAGGTAAAAACAAAAAAGAAGTCATTGATAATATAATAAAATCAATTGAAGTTCTATTTGATAAGAAGATTCAAGGCATTGGAATTGGTTGTCCTGGACCTGCTGATTATAAAAAAGGAATCATAAGAAATTCTCCAAATATCCCATTAAATGGGGTTAATATTAAGAAAGTAATTTCTCAGAAATTTAAGAAAAAAGTGATTATAGAGAACGATGCTGATTGTTTTGCTATAGGAGAATCTATGAGATTAAAAACCAAGAACTTAGTTGGATTAACACTAGGAACAGGCATTGGCGGAGGGATTATTGTTGATGGAAAGTTACTTCATGGAAAAGGAAACGCAGGGCATATAGGTCACTCCACTATAAAATTCGATGGTGTTCAAAGTAAATGTGGAAACAATTGTGTTGAAAAATTATACAGAGACGCAAGAGCTAGTAGGAAAGATTTTGCAAAATATCTAGGAATTGCTCTAGCAAATATCAATAATATTCTTGATCCAGAAGTTATTTCAATTGGTGGAGGAGTGTCAAATACTTGGGATTCTTTTTACAAAAAAATGATGGAAGAATTTAGAAAGAGAACAATAAACAAAATGCCTAGAGTTTTAAAAGGAGCTAAGTACTCAGGGATCATAGGCGTAACATCTTTATTTTTAAGTTAGAATTTTTAGATAAATTTATATAATTTACTTATTTATAGTTATAAACCATGCACTTTAAACAAGAACAAGGGATAACAACATTCCATAGACTTACAGATAATTACTCACATTTACCTTCTCGTTTAAATAAATTAAAAAGAGATAGGAGCATGTCCCTAGTTTTACCCTTAAAATATGACAGTAAGGTGTTAGAAGACGAGAGTTTTAATACAATACTCACTTCACTAAAATCAAAGGATTGCAGTTTTATAAAAGAAATAATAATTCCTTTGAGTGCTAGTAAAGAAAAACATTATCAGAAAACCTTTGATAAAATTTCAAATTTAGAATTAGAAGATAGAGTAACTATAGCATGGTGTGATGGTAATAATATACAAGGCGTTATTGACAAAAAAGCACATGAATTACCCGCCATGAAAGAAAAAGGTAAAGGTAGGGATGCTCAAATAGGATTGGCTTTAGCTAGTGATTCCTACGCTACATGCCTGCATGATTTAGATATAAAAAATTATGATTCGCTATTTCCAGCTAAACTTTTCTATCCTCTAGTTGAACCAGAGTTAGGTTATTCCTTCAATAAAGGGTTTTATGCTAGAATTAAAAAAGGTCGAGAAGTAGAACCTGACACTATGTGGGGGAGAGTAACTCGATTAGGAGTCTGGCCTCTTTTAGATAGTCTTGAAACAGTAGTAGGAGAATCAGAATTTATTACTCATATGAAAAAATTTAACTATCCTTTAGCAGGTGAATTTGCAATGATACAGCCTTTAGCTTTATCAATGACTTTTGCTACACATTGGGAATTAGAAACTATATCTTTATTTGAAGCATGTAGAAGAATACACCCCAGAGTGATTTGCCAAACAGATTTAGCTTTTTATGATCATCAACATAAGCAAGTTAAAAATCTAGGAGATATGTTCAAAAGAATAGGGAAAACAATGATCCAAGTCCTGGCTATAGAGGGGAAAGTAGTAGGTGAAGGAGAGATCTCTGCTCTTCAAAGAGCTTACAAGACAACTGCCCAAGATTATATTGCTAAATATGCTGCAGATGCTAACTTTAATAATATAAGTTACAGTAGACACGGAGAGGAAAAGATTGTAGAGGACTTCAATAAAAAGTTATATAGTGGCTGGAAAGATGCTGTTGCAATAGTAAAAGAAGAAGATAAATATGATAAGTTATTGCCAAATATAAAAAGGATAGTAGATGCTTATCCTAGATATATTAAAGACTTAAGAAGCGCATGTAAATCAGATATCAAAGAGTATGCTAAAAAGTAAGATTAATATAGCTTCATTTTTTGTTATATAATATGTTTACATCGGCTGAAAAAAACATACTAAAATACATCTATAATCGAAGTCTAGAGTTTATCAACCAAGTAAGTTATAGTAACGGAGCTATTTTGGCCAGTTCATCGACACATAGATACGCTTATGCCTATCCTCGAGATTCTGCTTTGATAATAAGAGCTCTACTTAAACTAAAAGAACATAAAAAAGTTAAGAGAACTTTACGATTTTTCTGTAAAAACCAGAGTGAATTAGGTGAATGGGCACAGAGATATACTCAAAAAGGAAACGTAGCAAGTTACAGACCATCACAATTAGATTCCAATGGTTTGATTCTTTGGTCTATGTGGAAATATTACGAAGCTACAAAAGACACTCTCTTCTTAAGGAGATATTGGAAAAATGTAGTAAAAGGTATGGAATTCATAGAAGAACACTACATTCCAGAAGAGAAAATGTTATTCTCTGCAAACTCAATTCATGAATGGCCACCTATTGAATCAGGCTATGAAATCTGGGCTAATTGTTCCTGTTATGTTGGCATAGATGCAGCATCAAAGATTGCAAAATTATTGAATAAAACAGAGAAAGATAAGTGGGATAACATTGCAAAGAACATATGGGAGGGTATTTCCGTGCATCTTATACATGATAAAAAATTCAGGAAGCTTAGTAACCATATTGATATAAATGATCCAGATGTAGCATGTCTTGCTCCATATGTTCTGGAGATAATTTCTCCAAATGACGAAATACTTGATAATACGGTAGAGTACATCCGAGAAGGATTGTGGCAGGATAATCTAGGAGGAATAGGACGTTACTTGAAAAAATATGGTGAACCAGGAAGAAACAACGGAGGCTATGGACCATATTCCATGTATACTGCCTGGCTAGCTCAGTATTATATTGACACAAATCAACTAAACAGAGCTAGAGAAACCATTATATGGTTTATGGAATATAATAAAGATGGTTATATTCCAGAGCATATAGCTATGAAGAAAGAATTTCTCGAGTGGTTAGAAGGGGCTAAAAAGTCAGGTAGATACTATGAATCTGGTAGAAAAGAAGAAGCCGAGAAAGTAATGACAAGCAAGGAATATAAACAAAAAGGATTGAGTTATTGGGTAACTCCTCTTACCTGGACTCACGCAGAATTTATAATATTATACCATAAACTTAAAGAAAAGAAGCTAATATGAAACTCGTAATTTTCTCAGACATGGATGGTACTTTGCTAGATAGTAATTATTCATTTAAGGATGCGGAGAAAGCGTTAGATTTGATTAAGAAGAAAAAAATAGCACTAGTTCTTTCTTCTAGTAAGACAAGAGCTGAATTAGAGTTTTATAGGAAGAAAATGAGAAATAAACACCCATTTATTGTAGAGAACGGTGGAGCAATTTTCATCCCGAAGAACTATTTCTCTAGAAATTTTAAGTATATATCAATGAATAATTACAAAGTAATAGAAATCGGTACTTACTACCCTAAGCTTAGAAGAGCTTTGAGTAAACTAAAAGAAACATTTCCTGAAATCAAAGGATTTGGGGATATGAGTATAAAAGAACTTGCAGATGATTGCGGTTTAACTCTAGAAGAAGCAGAATTAGCAAAGAAAAGAGAATACGATGAAGCCTTTAAGATGAAGAAAGAGAACTGGGGTAAAGCAAAGAAGATGATTAAAGAACTAAGATTTTATTACACAGAAGGAGGAAGATATTATCATATCCTAGGCAAGAATGATAAAGGTAAAGCAGTAAAAATACTAACGAAATTATACAAACAAGAATTTAAAAAAATAAAAACTGTTTCATTAGGGGATTCTGAAAATGATGTACCTATGTTTAAGAATACAGATAGCCATTTTAGAGTTAAAGGGCCCAAGGACTGGAACAAAATAGTTCTAAATTTACTGAATAATCAACTTTGAAAAAACTTTTATTTGTTACTTTTTTATAAATAAACATATGAGAATCCAAGATTTAGAGATAGGTACGAGGGGATATGGGTTATCCCATAGCCAAATCAAAGACTGTAAAGTCAGAAAGTCCGCAGTCGAAGCTAACGTAAAGGTTTGCCCTATTAGAAAAAATTATACTCCCATAATAAGAACAGATAGAGATACTTACATTGTGGATGAAACATATAGAGGAAACTGGCCTTCTGCAAAAAAGCGTCGAGGTAGGATAATTCAGCTGTTTAGAAAACATTCATCAAATCCAAAAGTAATAGATCCTGATCTTGAAGCTAGAACTAAAGATGAAATAATGTTTGAAAAACTAGGTGTCCCTCTTGTAAAATCAGATACAAAAAATAAACTTGCAGAAGGATATATTAATCTTGAATGGACAAACAAGAAATATATTATAGATGGAAAAACAGGTAAATCCATCTTGGAGGTATCTAATAATAAATCTAAGATATTTAGCTTAAGTGATGTATTAAAAAAAGATGAAAGACCTAATTCTTCTGGAAAAAAATAAGAAGTAGATTATCTGAATATCTCATCTATTAGTTCTATAAATGTGGCATTACTCCATGCTTGATCAAGGCAACCCCAAGATTCTTGTTCTTCAGCAGAACTTATTTCAGCATGACACCCCACACAACCCTTCCACAGTATTTCCTTAGTACTAGCATCCAGAATATCTGTAACATAAACAGAATATTTTTCTTTGTCTAGTTTATTCATACACAATGCAGCAAGATTATTAAGCCAATACCATGAGTCTCCTCTATGATAACTCAAGTTATTTTCACCAGTATGTTTAGGAGTAAATAACTTATTTTTCTTATCAATTGAACTCAAACCACCCCAATCGCACCATAAACTAAGTAGTACATTATCGAAACAATCGTTCCACTCTTTATCACTTAACAATTCGGGATAAATATAATATGCTAGAAATACATTCGGTCTTATTGTTCTATCACCTTTACCATCATTAAGATAATTACCGTTCCAGAAAACTTTCCTAACCTTCTTTAACATATCATCTTCGAGCCTCTTTGCTTCTCCAAATGTACGGTCATCTTTAGTTAACTTACCCAGCTTTTTTAGTAGCTTGTACATATTTAGTCTAAGAACCTGTATTTCAATCCTAGCGCCATCTCTAAAATCATGAGTTCTTGCGGAAGTATCCATCCACGTCTCATTTTTAGAGTTGATCGCAAGACTATCTTTAGTATGGAACTTTACTAAATCTTTTACAGCTTTTTTCAACTTTTTCTTTGCAAGATTTATATCTTCATCACTAATAAATTTCTTTAGCTTACCCTCCTTTTCTAAAATTTCTATTAAGTCACCGAGTCTCTTAAAAACCCAACCAACACCATCAGCACTATCAAGGTCTGATCTAGGGATTCTGTTTAGGATTCTACCGTCCTTTTCCAATCTGTTAATGTAATCAAAAAGTATGTCTTTAACAAAATCGTATTTTTTATCTAGCATTAATGCTTTAAGTGATACTGCAGTATCTCTTGTCCAATACTGGCAGAACCACCAAATACCACTGTATATTCCTATAACATTGCTTATGTTTTGCACTAATTGATTAAGAGAATTTTGAGTACATATATAAGCCATATTTATTTCTTTATAGATTTTTTTACCATATATGAAGTTTAATTCCCTCTTTTTCGCTCTTGAAAAATTTTCTAGAACATAATTAACTTCACTTATAGCCTCATCTTTATTCGTAGAGAAACCAATGACAAGTGTTTTACAATTTAAACTTAATGCATCGTAAATATGTCTTTTACCGCGGTCGACAAAACCACGATCTTCATCAAATTTGTAATATTCTTCCCGCCATGCACCAATCTTATTATAATTGTCAGTGTCAGCAGCAATGGCTATAAAAATCTTATATTCCTCTGAACTATGGTGCGCACCATGATCTCTACTATCGTTTTTTTTATCATACTCAATAATCACCTTACCCTCTTCTTCATAAATAGCATAACCTCTTCCCCATTCTCTCATATCAAATAATTTTCTACAGTCAAAGGTTAATTTTATCGTATGATTCTCTTCTAACCAGTATATTAATGAATTGCGATCTTTAGGCATTAAGAAGTGCTCTTTAATATGACCTCTTATTCGTGTAATCTGATCCAGGCTGTTTATGACAGTATCAACAGGCGGAGCACCTAATAATTCAATATTATCTATTGTCTTAAAAACCTCGAAATCCTTATTAAAAACTACTCCTTGATATTTGCTGATAGGTTTATTTGAGAAAGAAGCATAGCCTCCAATATTATTAGTTAAAATGAAGCAATCATTATCAATGTCTTTTTCAATCCTTTCCTTCTTTAAAGAATGAATTATCTTTGTCACGCTTCCTCACCTCTATAGAATTTAGCAGCATCTTCAGGAGGTACTGTATTAATTACATCATCAGATCCGAACTCAAAACCCGCCCAAGTACTGATTCTAGGCATTATCTCGATGTGAAAATGTAAATCTTCTCCTTCCGGAGACTGATGTAAAACAAAATTATATGAAGCACCTAGTTCTTTTAATTTAACTAGAACTGACTTAATAATATCTGCCAAATACATTAATCCAGAATTATTCATTTCTGTAAGGTTCTTTATGTGTTTCTTTGGAAATATCCATACTTCATAATTAAACCTTGATGCATATGGAGTGAATGCAACAAAACATTCATTTTCAAAACATCTCCTGTCACTTTTCTTTTCTATTTCAACTACATTACAATATTTACACCCTCCTTTATTTGCTTCTACTTCCTCCTTTATTAAAGAAGGTATTTTATTATAAGCAAATACTTGGCTATGTGAATGAATTATACTTTCACAAGCTTCAAAACCATTATTCTTTACTACTAAAACGTATTTTATACCCTCCATTTTACTTAACTCTTCTATTCTGAGTTTATATACCCTCAGTACTTCATTAATTTCTTCACTACTCATATCAGTAAATTCCTTATAGTGATCTGATGTTTCAACTATTATTTCATGCGCGCCATAAGCATGGGAAAAAGTGAAGTATTTGTTATGAGTATTAATTTTAAAGTCCCCATTCATATCAAAAGCTGGGAATTTATTTGCAAAAACCCTTATTTTCCAAGAATCTCCGTCTGGGATTCTATATATTTCAGGAGGAGTTACGTGTTCGTTACCAGCACAAAAAGCACAAAATTCTACCCATCTCCCATGTTTATTATTTTTATGTTGTTGTGCTCTTTTACCTCTATTTGAGGCTATTACTACCCATCTATCAAGTATATAATCCTTACGTAGCTCCATTTTCAAGAGTACATTTTTTTGATGGCTAAGTTATGTGCTTGGATGTAATAGTTTATGAAGTTTTCCCAATCAGCCCTAGCTGCAAATTCTCTAGCAGCTATTTTATTACTTATTCTTTCATTTTTACTTAGTTTAGAGAAATTGTATAGAGACTCTGTTAGTATTTCTACAAATTCGTCATCTGATTTATCCAACCTATCCAATACAAATATTCCAGGATATTTCCTACCATCAATCTCTTTTCTTATATAGCGTCCAAATCCAGCCAAGTCTGTGGTTACTGATGCTACTCCTAAAGCCGCACATTCTAGAGGCGTGTATCCCCAAGGTTCGTAAAATGAAGGGAAAATACCAAGGTGGCTACCGATTATGGATTCATAATAGTCTGTATTAAGCAAACCATCAGCTCCTGTTAAGTAGATTGGATAAAGTATAACCTTAATTCTATCTTCTTTTCTGTTTGATAAACCGCAATTACGTAAACTATTCAATATAAGGTCATTATTTATATTCTGCAAATCATGAGTTGAAACACTTGGGACTTGGTTTTTTCTTTCGAATCTCATAATTTTTCCTTCACTTGCATCTAAAAAATCATTACTTAGTAAATTTTTTTCAGAAACAACTTTTTTTGAAAGTATTAAATAGAGTAAACGTGTTTTTATGTCAGGTATTTGCTCTAAAAGATCATTTTTTATGTCTTTAAGGAATTCCCTATTTTCTATTAATTCCTGTCTTATATTTCTAATACCTGCAGGTATCCAAAAGAATACAACTATTGTTTTCTTAGATTTATCTTTTTTGAATTTTTCATTTAAATTACAAAGTGCTTTGATTAATACATCAACTCCCTTGTCATGAAACTCATAACGTCCCGCTATGAAAAATATCAAGGTGTTGTCTAAGTCGAATGTATAATACGGGAAGAAAAAAAACATTATGAATTCTTTTATTCTATCTTTCATAATTTTATGTTTTATTGATAATTCTTCAAAAGTTGGAAATTTTCTAAGGTCAAGACCATTCGGTAAAATGATATCTGGTTTTTTCCCTAGAAGATGCTCAGCTTCAATACCAGTTATCTCTGATACTGTTGTAAATACACTAGAATTCATAGCACTTTGTTTTTCCATCTGATGTTTTGCTTGAATACGAAAACTACGAGCTTTTTCATCCGCTTTTATATCGTTTAGAACAGCATATAAGTCAACATGGCTATTGGCCAGAGTTCTACCTAAAGTAGTTGCATGAGTTGTAAAAACAGTAGATACTGGAACATTGTTTTTCTTTAAGTATAATATAGCTGGTCCAGCAAGCCACTCGTGAGCTTGTAGTACCATCTTCTTATCTGGGAATTTAGCAGATATCTTTTCAATAAGTTTACCAACAGCATAGGCCCAGATTACTGGCTGATCAAAATCAAAGTAGTCTGTAAAGAGGGAGTCTATTTCAAAATTATCCCATAATTCTTTTTTAATTGCGTCCTTATGTTTTGCAAAGTCAGAAAACTCTATTAAAATAGTGTTAGGCCTACCTTTGATTAACCATTTCCCGAATTTTACTATTATTCCCTCGTCTCTGAGTTCCTTGCATATATTTCTATATCCTTCAGGAGGCAATTGTTCACTAAATAGACCAAGTGCTTTGTCCATAAAATACGGACCTATCAAGAAGTAATTATCACCATACTGCTTAACTGTTTGATTGACTTTTGACTTTATTACAGTATAGATTCCACCGAATTTGTTGCATACTTCCCATGAAACTTCGAAAAGAATGTCAGCTTTAGGTTTTTCCATACAAGAAAAATAATGTCTAGCATATAAAATATTTTTACACCACTGCTAAGTATTACTAGTGATTTTTGCTTTAATACCACTTTAAGGTGTTAAGAGAACGCTTTTAATGTGCCCTAGAGTATCTAATATTTACAGTATGAGTAGCGCTATTCAGGTACTGATGTTTGGGTGGGAATTCCCTCCCTTCATCAATGGAGGACTAGGTACAGCTTGCTATGGCTTGACGAAGGCCATGAGCAAAAAGAACATTCATGTTACTTTTGTTCTGCCGACTCTAAAGGAAGGTATGAGCGTTGATTTTGTTAGGATGGTTGGTTTGAATTTTAAAGTTCATACTATAAGTTCATTATTACAGGCATATTTAACCTCTAAGTCTTATGATAAAGCTAAATTGAATTATTCAGGTAATTTCTTTGGAAAAGACTTGTACGACGAGGTACATTTGTATGCTGAAAAGTCTAGAGCTATAGCATTAATGGAACAATACGATATTATTCACGCTCACGATTGGCTGACTTATTTAGCAGGCATTAATGCAAAAGAGCTATCAGGAAAACCATTAGTAGTTCATATCCATAATACTGCTTTTGATAGAAGTGGTGGGAACCCAAATCCACTTGAATATGAGATAGAAAAGA
>CP070803.1:751117-784079 GCA_020343615.1 Candidatus Woesearchaeota archaeon
ATAAATATCTCACATCCCTATTACAAAGTGGGACTTCTTTGAAAGAAGTATATTTACCGCCTTTAGAAGCTAACTCAAGAACTTTCTTTTCACTATCTTTTCTTTCGAACTCTATACTAATAATTTTATCTAGAGTTCCTTCTATTTCTACATCTCCTTTTTTTGCATTTACATCCTTAGCAATTTTCCAAGATAATTTTAACATTTTCAGTTAATCATTTAAACTCAAGTAATATCTGTTTTATAAATATTTCTATTTTTATTATTATCTAGTAATAAATTATTTGATTAAATAAGCGTCCTTAAGAAAAACCTTTTTACAAAATCCCCAGTCACTATCAAAAGTCTTTTTATCCGGTTTCCAAACAACTATTCCGATTGTATTAGAGGTATCGGATTTACCCTTAAGACAGTAGACATTATATTCATTAAAACTTTCTAATTCACGAGTTATAATCTTCCTAGTCTCACTACCTTCTTTTTCAAGAATCCTTTCTTTTCTATCCATATCAATATCTAATAAAATAGGATAAGGACCGCATACATTTAGAGCTACTTTATAACTATCTCTCTCAAGGTTATGTATCTCATTAACATTTATTTTTCCCTTTAAAGGCAAATCAATTTCAGGGAAGTCGTTTTTACTATAAGTAGATACACAGTTTATCTCATCCATATTAACTTTTATTAGATCTTTATACTCTTTACTCTTAAAATAATTTTCAAATATAAATTTTATAGTTTCTTTGTCGAAATTAATACTGGCCAATCTTTCTAATCCTTCTCTTACAATTACTTTATCCTCTTCTCTAATTTTTCTGAAGATACCCATTCTTTTCTACGAAATACAGACTAAGTTAGATGATATAGAGATATAAATATTTCTAATTTTATTATCTTACAGTAACAAAAAGATAGGCATCAAAACACACACGGTCAAACATAAATTATATAAATAATGATTAAGTATTAAGATATAAAAAAAGGTGAAAAAATGGTATATGTGTTTGAGCACGTAATAGACCTCCTTAGAGAATTTGGTTTCTTCGCAGTACTATTGCCTTGGCTGTTAATATTTGCAATATTCTTCGGAATATTACAAAAAACGAAGGTACTAGGAGAACAGAAGAACATTAATGCAATAGTAGCATTAGCAGCTGCGTTTTTTGTAGTAGCAGCTACACCCATAGTAGACGCCATAAACAGCTTAATACCAGCAGCAGCTTATTTGATAGTAGCAGCTCTGTTAATATTAATGGTACTAGGGTTCTTCATAAAAGACGTTGGAGACGGAATGGTTAACAAGTGGTACACTAAACTTGGTCTTGTTATATTGATTGTAATAGTATTCCTAGGAGTGATAGATTACACATCATCTGCAAACATCCCTATAATACACCAATTAGTAGTATTTTTCCTAGGTGGCGGTAACGGTAACGGAATAAGTGTACCAGGCGTAGGTATAAATGAAGAAAGCTTAAAGATATTCGGAGCAGTAGCGTTGATGCTTATAGTGATCTTTGGAACTATGTACTATATTTCAAGGGATTAAAAATCGAATATGGCCTCACTTGTGAGCGGAATAGAATTTTTAGACAAGTTTGGGGCTTATAGAGTTATTTTTCCTTTTTTTTTGATTCTTGCAGTAACTTACGGTATTCTTTCTCAAACAAAGGTTTTTGGTGAAAATAAAAATATATCAGTGATAATATCACTAATCGTAGCTTTTGTTTTTGTTTTATCTTCTAAAGCAGTTGAGTTTATTAATACTTTAATTCCTTTTTTTATAACATTTTTAGTATTATTATTCCTATTTATGTTAGTTACAGCTTCCACAGGAGTCAACATAGGAGACATAGCTTCAGGAGTAAAAAGAGGTGGATGGTTTCTTGTTATTATAATAATGATTGTTATGACTTTTGTAATTATGAATTTAGTATTTCCAGAATATAATCCAGAAACAAGAACAAGCGGACAAGAAGACGAGCCCATTAACGCGCTCGGAGAAATTTTAGATATATTCTTTACTCCAACAGTTATGGGTTTAATAGTATTATTTGCAGTGTTTGCAGTAGCAGCCTACGTAATAACTATAGGCAAATAGCTTATTTTCTGCCTAGTCTATCAGGTTTAGAGAACCCCTTTAATTTATCTGTTAGATCAGCTAAGTCCTTTATTTTTTCAACGAATGTAGGCATTATTTCGCTGAATATTTTCTCCATAACTTTTAGTTCTATTCTAATCTCCTTTATTCCTTTTTGACAATCTGTAAGCCTAACATCAATATCATCTCTGAATCCATTTATTCCACCTCTTAGATAACCAATCTCTTTTTCTTGTAACTCTAGTTTAGATATAACATTCTTTTGCCAGACCTTTATATCATCTAATTTTTTTACTACCTCCGCTGTTTTTTCTGAGAATACAGATTCAGATATTTCCTCTACTTCTTCTTTAGTAGGAGAAGGAGAAGTAGCTGGAGGAGCCAATGCAGCTATATCCTTATCAGGCATTGGAACTGGCTGAGCAGATGGCATTTCTGGAGCCGGAAGTCCCTCTGGAAACGATGGAAAATCTCCACCTGGACCTGTTTGTTGACTGATATCTGGTAAATTGCCAATATCTGGCATTTTTTCTTTTTTCTTTTTTCCTAAGCTAAACATCTCTAATCACCTTCCTTGTTTTTATTAATCATATCCATTACTTCTTTTTTAGTAACATAACTCAAGGGCTGCCACCATTTAGAATATCTTTCTAATATTTCTATGTCCTCTTTAGGGGCAAGATCCTTTAGTCTATCTGCAATTCTCATTGTCAATTCATTAATTTCTTGCAGCTTTCCTCTAATCTCTCTCATATCACCTTCTGTTTTATTTATCCTCTTTATAGATGATTTATGTTTTTCTATCGTGTCTTTTTCAGTTAGCTGAACCTTACTTGACAACGTATCTATTTGCTCTTCTACGATTTTAATTCTTCTCGATAAAGAAGCAATTTCTTTTTCAACGTAACTCTTCATTGAAGAATAATCCTTTTTGTGTTTTTGCTGGTCCGGTATAGAAGGTGCTTCAAGAGGTTGAGGAATGTTTTGTTCCATAATTTATATTATGGGCGGTATAAGTGTAATAAAACTTTGTAATTATATTCGAGTAGCACTTTATGAAAAGAAAATATAAAAACCTACAGATAATACTTCAATATATATGAAGAAAATTAAACCTTGTTCGCACATCGTATCCCAAGAAGGTGGAGACCGCGTTCTTAAAATCAACTGCGAAGGGTGTATTTTTTCCCCATCAATAGAAGACCACGCCCTATGCATGCGTAAAAGTATAGATAATATTCTAGAAGAAGGGCACATAACAAAAATTTCGTTTCTACAAAAGCAAGAATACGTCTATGATTCAGAACAAACAGCACTCTTAGTAGAAATAGCGAACTTAATCTATAGATTAACAAAAGAGGAAGATATTCTTTCTTCTGAAAAGATAGGTCCTGCTGGACAAAAATGTACCAGATGTTTTTCAAATAGAAGGGAATTTCTGAGAGACCTTTTCTACAATCAACTTAAAGAAGATCCAATTGTAGCATATAGAAAAATAAGAAGAAGAATAATTGAAGAGGGTGTAAGATTAAAACATCCGTTATTAAAAGAATGTATTCAATGTGAAAAAACCTTCATAAGCACCTTAGATTACATAAAAAAAGAACTAGAGAAGACTAAAATAATAAGTAGAAGCAAACCATTTCTTAAAGATTATAAAGAAGGAGATAGAACAATATATACTCGATTGTTTAAACCAAGTATAAGACCGAATTTTATGTATACTCAAATAGCAAGTAGATATCCTACTGATGCTGAAGAAATAGATAATTATATTCTAGAAGATGGTTCTGAAGTTTCTATACTAAAATTACCTAATGATGTGAGATATACCTATCATCTGGTACCGCCCGAGTTTAAATTAACAGAGCCAAAATATGAGATACTAAGTAAAGCTAGAGAGATTATAGCAGAGCACAAACCAAAGAAAGAGGAGTTCATAGATCCACAAAGAACAAGAAGTATTTTTTATAATATAGAAAAGGACCTTATAAGAGATCTTATTAAAACAGAAAAATTGAAACTGACGTATAAGGAAATAGAAAAATTAAGCGAGATTTTGGTTAGGTATACAATTGGTTTTGGTTTGGTTGAAATTCTTTTAACAGATCCAAAAATACAAGACGTTAGTATAAATGCTCCCGTAGGGATTAATAAAGTTAACGTTGTACATGCTGATCATGGGGAATGTATAACAAACATCTCTTTTACTGAAAGAGAGATTGATTCTTGGGCAACTAAGCTAAGAATGTTGTCAGGAAGACCATTAGATCAAGCCAATCCTGTTTTAGATGCTAATCTAGAAATACCTGGTGGTAGATCTAGAGTCTGTGTAATTCAAGACCCATTGTCTCCATTCGGTTTAGCTTTTTCTTTTAGAAGACATAGGGAAAGACCATGGACCTTACCATTATTCATAAAAAATGGAATGTTAACACCTCTAGCAGCAGGTTTATTTAGTTTCTTAATAGATGGATCTAGAACAATTCTAATAGCAGGCACTAGATCTGCAGGAAAAACAAGTTTGATGAGTTCTTTACTAGTAGAAATAATGAGGTCTTCCAGAATAATTACAGTAGAAGATACTCCAGAGCTGCCTGTCTCATACTTACAAAAGTTAAATTATGATATCCAACCAATGAAAGTAAGGTCAGTAATAGTAGGAGCTGAAGGCGAATTATCTGCAGCAGAAGGTATTCGTACTTCATTGCGTCTAGGAGACTCTAGTTTAATAATAGGAGAAGTTAGGTCAAAAGAAGCTATAGCACTTTATGAGGCAATGAGAGTAGGAGCTTTAGCGAATGTTGTAGCAGGAACAATTCACGGTTCTTCTCCATACGATGTATTCGATAGAGTTGTAAATGATTTAGGTGTTCCAAGAACATCTTTTAAGGCTACTGACATAATCGCCGTAGCTAATCCTATAAAGTCAGCGTCAGGACTCGAGAGAAATCGTAGACTAGTCCAGGTTTCAGAAGTTAGGAAATTTTGGGAGAAGGATCCATTAGACGAAAAAGGATTTGCAGATTTAATGAAATATGATGCTAGAGAAGACAAAATAGTACCTACAGATGTTTTTACACAAGGGGATTCTTATATTTTAAAGGAAATAGCCAGTAATGTAAGAGAATGGGTAGGAGATTGGGACGCAGTATGGGACAACATTGTTTTAAGAGCTAGAATAAAGAAAGCTTTAGTAGACCTTGCAAAAAAAACAGACAATAATGAACTATTAGAAGCTGAATTTGTGGTAGAATCTAATGATAAGTTCCATGAAATTGCTGAAGCAATAAGCCAAGAGATAGGCGTTACTGATCCAAAAAGAATTTACTCTGAATGGGAACTTTGGCTTAAATCAAAAATAAAAGAATGAAAGATGAATATCAAAGTGATTGGGGCGATGACGAAGAGATAGATAGAGGACTGATATACAGATACAAAAAAAGATTAGAAAGTGAATTAAGCCCTGAAGACGAAGGATTGAATAGGTCATATTCTCACGATTATATAACATTCAAGCAAGAACAAGCTGGCAAATTTCATCTGTTGTTCGAGTTCCTATGTAGAAAAGCATATAGCATTCTAAAAGTAAAAATAAAGTAAAAAGATAGAGAAAAAATAGAAGTTTTTCTAAGGTTAGCCCACTTCGATACTTCTCCTGAGAGCGTATACAGCTTAACATACTTTTTATGCTTAGTCGCCTTGATTGCTTCAATAGTTGTTACCATGATTATAGGTAATTTTTATGTGATTCTTGTCGGAATAATATTGGTTATATTTGTCTTATTTTATATCCCGAGTTACCCTAAAACAACATTTATTAAATGGCGTGCCAAAGCTTCTGATCAGTTAGTTCTAGCGGTTATGTATATGGTTATCCAAATGGAGAGAGTTTCCAATCTAGAATTAGCAATAGAATTTGTAGCTCGGCATACAGCCCCTCCCGTATCTCTTGACTTTATGAAAGTGTTATGGGACGTTGAAAGTAAAATTTATTCTTCTGTTTCAGAATCTCTTGAAGAATACATAAAAACTTGGAGAGGTTGGAACGATGATTTTATAGAAGCAGTTCACTTAGTACAGTTCTCTCTTCAACAAAAAGATGATGACGAGAGAAGAAGAACCTTGCATAGATCTACTATCGTAGTTTTAGAAGGAACACATCAACACATGTTAAAGTATGCTCATTCCTTACAAGGACCAATGCAGGCATTGCACATGTTGGGTATCGTCTTACCTGTTATGGCTTTAGTTATGCTGCCTCTAATTGGAGCTTTCATGGGAGCCAACATAAAATGGTACCATCTTGTTATAATGTATAATCTGATGTTCCCTGTTTTAGTCTATTATCTTGGAAAAGATATGTTACAGAAAAGACCAGCAGGAACCAGCGGAGGAGATAGTTACACATACATGCTAGCTAAGTATCATAAACCTTATATAAAAATCGGAAGTTTAAAATTAAGAATACCGCCCGCTTTATTCGGAGTTATTGTTTTCTTT
This sequence comes from Candidatus Woesearchaeota archaeon, assembly GCA_020343615.1. Taxonomy (GTDB): domain Archaea; phylum Nanobdellota; class Nanobdellia; order UBA10117. Next base: position 757,725 of record CP070803.1, read on the forward strand.
ATAGTAGCTCTTCCAGGATTACTTTACTTTTTTAGTTTAACTATCACCTATATGAGCGGTCTTCCTGGCAAGGAAATACTATTTAGTATACCTTCCCTTTTATTTACTCTAGATATGATTCTTGCAGTAGGGTTAGGTACAGGAGTATATTTCTATTATTCAGTTCATTATCTGATTAAAGTAAAACATAAAATAGAGAGAATTGAAGCAGAATTCCCTTCAGGAGTTTTTCAATTAGCAAATAGAATCAAAGAAAAAGTGCCTGCTGAAGTAGCATTTGAAAAAGTCGCAAAATCAATACATAAAAGCGACATAGGAGAAATGTTTTGGCTTATAGACTACAATTTAAAAAAACAGGGCACAGACTTAGAAGACGCTATATTTAATAAAAGATACGGAGCTATAGCGTATTATCCCTCAGGGATCATAAGATCAGCTATGGCTGTTCTAGTTGATGCTGCAAAAAAAGGACCTACATCTGCAGCAAAATCTCTTTTTTCAGTCTCCAAGTATTTAACTAGTTTGAGAAGAGTTAATGATAGGTTAAAGGACCTATTAGCAGACACAACCTCTTCTATGAAAATGCAAATATCAATGTTCATACCTTTAATCACAGGACTAGTTGTAGGTCTTAATGTGCTAATTACTACGATTCTTAGAAATCTAGGTGCTGTTTTAACTGACCTTCCAATACAAGGCGGAGATTCAGCTCAAATGAATTTAGGAACAGATTTATTATCCATATTTCAATTTGAATTTATGATTCCTGCATTTATTGCCGCGCTTGTTGTTGGTATATATATAATCCAAATTGTCTGTTTAATTTCATACTTAGTTAATGGGATAAATAATGGTTACGATACAATTGAACTGAAGTATCTAATAGGAAGAAATTTATTTATAGCAGTGCCGTTCTTTTGTATAGTAGCGGCATTAACCAGTATAATGTTAACAAATATAATAAATATAATGCCTATGGCAGGTGGATAGATTGTCTAAAAAGGGCGATATTTGGCCAACTATGAGGCTTATAATAATATTTGGTCTAGGAATAATAGTGTTAATATTTGTTTTTAAAGTGTTAGGAAAATGGTTAAAAGACTTTATGATTTCTTAGGCAAAAGGGGCATTTACCTTTCACTAAGAATGGTGGTTTTACTGGTAGTTTTTTCTTTTATATTCATTGTTCTAGCTTTTATACTGGTATTATTCTACCCGCAACCATCATTCTTTGATAAACTATATGCAGTATCCTCCAGAATATTCAATTTAGGTTAAAATGGCAACTATAACTCCAGGGAAAATAGTATTGATAGTAATCTGTATCTTTTTCATATATATCGCTCTTTTTCCAGGAACCACAGTAGTAGCAAAAATGGGGGAACAATCTCCAGATTCTTTGTGTAAATGGAATGCTGCTATGAATTCCGTAACCCCGATGCATGCATGGTTATTAGCACCTAACTTTGCTTGTCATGCTAGAGCAGTTGTCTTAGATGCTGAAGGTAAAACAACTGTATTTAAGAATGAGCTAGGCAATGTAGAAGAATGCTCATGCGACCAATTTTACGGACCTCTTATTGATTTTAGTCCATCTCTTACTATTGATAATGATATGCTTACATACAGTCGAATTCCAGTATCAGATAATAAAAGTGAAATATCTATGTATGTTTACGACGAGACAGAGTTAGGTAGCTTGCGAGTCTATTTTAATGATATTGTTTCCACTAACTATACTATTTATACAAAAGAAAAAAGATTTTTTTGGACAAATTATGAAAAATGTACAGAAGGAGTAATAGTATTAGAAGATGAGATTAATGAACCAGATTTAGCTCCTCTAGAGTGTAGCATAGATGAAACCCAAGGTTCAGCGATTAAAATAACATTTAAAGACATTGACAGAAATCTACTTCCTATAGAAATTAAGGAAATTGAGGTAAATAATGTTAGTCTAGATAAAATACCTATAAAGAATATACTTTTCAAGTACTATACAATAAATGACCAACAAGACAAATGTATCTCTGATAGTAATGCAATGGGTACTAAACATTGTACTCCTGTATGGCAGAGGAGATGGGTAACTAAGAGACTAGCGGAACTAGTAATGAGATGCTGGCAAATGGGAGGAAGCGGAGGCTATTGGGGGGATTTTGATTGCTTTGTAGGATGCGTTTATTATAACTCAGATGAATCCGACGAGATATACTACACTACCTTAGAGCAAGCTCTAGATGATAATTACTTTAGAAGTTCTACTGAAGATGAATATGTTCCATATAATTCCTTAATAACTATGGAAAATATAGCTGTAGAGGAAACAGATTCTCTTAAAAATGGGAAGTGCTTTTATATAAAGTATCACCGGGGAGATTTATTACTAATTACTGTACCAGGCATGTATGCACCAATTATTATCCCTGCGGACAAACCAAGAGTAATACTTACTTTTGGTAGAACTGTAGAAGAGGCAAGAAGGGATCTATAATGTTAGATACAAAAAAAGGAGAAATGTCAGTATTTTGGGTGGTACTTATAATTATAGGCATTGTTGTAGCAATTGTAGTGTGGGTTATATTCTTTTTTGTTTCAGAAACTGTTTCTGTTGAAGGTGAAATATTTCATACAATTGGATGCCAAGCAAATAACTATGCTGCAGCTTACGGCTTACTCAGGGATATAGGTATGCATTTCCCCAAACCTCTCTGCGATCCAATAGAAATAGATATAAACGCAGATGACTGTGATTGTGAAGATTTTACAGCATTTATGCAGACAGAAAATCCTATTGGTAATTTATACGATGGGGATATAAATACTTATACTTCGATTGTTGCTGATAAGGGAAAAGTAGTAATGGAGTTTGAAGTTAAACAAGTCTTTGATTATAATCTAACTTCTTTTAGAATATACATAGACGGTGTCTTGACAAATCAGCCGGAAAAAGTAGAAATAAAAATTAAAGGAGAAGGTATATTTAGTGGATGGAAATCATGTGCTTCTGATACAGCATTTGCCCCAGGATGGCATGAGCTTGTAAAATCAGATTGCCCAGTTCCTGCTAAGGGTAAGATAGGCCTTGTATTCGATACATTATACGAAAAAGGTACAGAGGTAAATATCGTAGATATAGAAATGACTTTTTTCGATGGAGTAAACACCTTTACTCTAACAGACATGTTAAAAATTCCTCCAAAAACTTCTGACGAAACTTCCCGAAAATATTCCTATTTATGTAAAACAGAAATGTCTGGTGGAAAATGCTCTGAAACGTGGAAAAAGAAATGGGTTGCTTTAAAACTAGGAAAGCTAGCAGCTAGCTGTTGGTCTATGGGATTAGAAGGAAGAAGGAATCCCGGAGCATTTGCTTGCTTTGGAGGTAAAATAGAAAATATAGAGGTTTCCCTTGTAGAGGTTCCTCCAGAGAATGTTATTGATAGCGTAAGTGAAGCTATGAACTGGGCAGATTTACGTGAAAATCTAACATATAGGGAGTATTTACCAAAACCTAAATTAACTGGAAGCTGTCCAGATTTTGTACCTTACCTCAGATCTCCGGAATCATTTGTTTCTTGGTTAATACCTGCCGTTGAAAATAAAGCAGTTGAAAAAGGCTACCCTGAAGGAAGCAGGTACGCTATTGTATATGCAGATATTCACATTCAAAGTGTTCTCTGGGCTACATTTAACCCACCCTATAGTGATAAAATCGTTTTCTGCTAAAAAAAGCTTTATAAGTAATGATTGAAGAATAATAAAACATGAGAATATTGCACGAAAATAGAGCCACCAGTAGAGCAATACTGGGTTGGACGGCCATACTAATTTTAGCCATTGTTGTTTTAATAATAATCATATCTTATGTAGGTGGAGACCTTTCAACGCTTTTAAAATCCCTAGTCTCAAATGCATTGGCTAGGTTTATGGGAATAGGTGTATAGAATGAAAAGAGCAGACATGCCAATTACCCCCTTAATAATATTGATTCTAACAATAATTTTCCTATTGCTAGCTCTATTTTTCATAACAGGAGTGTTACCGACGAGTCTAGAAGAAGTAGGATCATACTTTAATAAATTGTTATAGAGAATGATATCAAATAAGAAAGGAGGTATAATTACAGCAATAGTGTTTTTAATAATTTTAATAGCCATAGGTGCAGTTATATACATCGTATTTGGAGGTCAGTTCGAAGAATCTGGAGAAAGATTCACCGAGGAAGCTGCAAAAAGGGCAAAGTCTGAGTACTTGTCTATGAAATTAGCCTTATTAGGTGAGCCTGTAGGGGAGGATGAGTGCGGCAATGCTCTAGGATATTCTGAGAGGTCTACTGGGCATGCATGTGACCATGCAGACAATAATGAACTCCACGCTTCCAAGATTAGAGATTGCTGTTGTTGTGATGTAGTCAACCATACATTTGATTTTGGTAAACCTTATGCGTATAAAGAAGTTGAATTTAGGTTTATTCCTCATACTGAACTTCCAATAAGTGTACAAGTCTGGTATTCACAATATCCTGATCCTTCTACTTTTGTACATCTTGGTAGCTGTGACCAAACATTTGATGAGTATGATCTGGAAATAATAAATAAAGCCAACAAAGAAGGATACATTTTCTCTTGTTACATTAGATCAACTGATGATCTAGAAGACGCTAAATTCAGATATGTAAAACTTGTATCTCTTAACCAGGACATTGATTATGCTAAAGCAGAAGTTTTTCCAGCATTAAAGCTTTGTGAGGTTGGAGAAGATGATAGGTTACAGCCAGGTAAAGGTTACTGGGTTTATTCTCATTTAGTAGAGGAAGAAGAAGTAATTATCCCTGGATGGGATTATATGGGTCCAATTGCCATCATTGATGCTGATCCACAATCAGCTCTAACTTTTGAAGATATAACATTTGACGGAAGTGCTTCATTTTCACCAATACCTAGCTGTGATATTGTTAATTACCAATGGGATATTGATGGAGATGGGACCTGGGATTATAGTGGACCTGGTAGCAGTATAATTACTCATGCTTATGAATACGAAGGAATTTACGAAGTTATACTTAGGGTAACTGAAGAAGATAAGGACGAAAATTGCGACGGAGACTCAGGTATTACTACTACATGGATTACTGTTGTAGATCAATATCCCCATGCCATTTATCATATATGCTACGAAGGATTTTATTATACAGGTAAACCCTCTGGAGTAACATGTACGTAAAAGAATTAAGAAATAAGAAATTTCAGAAGATTTTCCTAGCCTCAATTATATGTGTATTCATATTATTAATTGCTAAATCAGTCCCAGTTGAAGCATGTTGTTCCGACTCTGATTGTCAACCTCCTTGGTGTTATGTGTGTAGTGGTTGGAGTGGAGATCCGCTCAATTGCGATGGTTCCTGTACATATACAGGTAGTTGTCCTTGCGGTACATGTAAACACTGCAGCGGTGACGGTTGTAGTTGTGTACCTGACGCAGCAGGTACGCCATGTGGAACTGGTAATTGTAATGGTTATTTTTTAGGATGGGAGTCAGGTCCTTTATTTGATTGTATGCAGTGTACAGATGCCTCTACTCCCCGATATTGTAATGGTGCAGGTAGCTGTAATCCTGTAAATTGCGCGGCTCATTGCGGTTCGAGCATAGTTTATGCAGATTGTCAATGTGAAGAAGAAAAAGTGGGATCATGTTTAGGTTGGGAAGATCCAAGTAATGTATATTGTACTAACTGCCGGCCACAAATAGTAACTGTACAGGAAAAAGATAAGCCAATAGATTTACACGGAGCAGACGGTTTACCCTATGAATTTACTGTTGAAATAGAAATATTTGATGCAGATATTCCTGAGAATGACCCTATAGATGTTATTTTTACGAGCCATGCAGCTGGATTAGATGTTAGAACTTGTAATTTAGAAGCACGTCCTCCATACCCAGATATTGTAGAATGCGAAATTACACCGCAATTACAATATGCAGGTATATGGTATGATTGGGAGGTAATAGCAGACGATTTGCAATCCGTAAATAATCTAGGTGTGGACTCTGATCAATTTAAATCTAATGCATATCCTGAAATAGAATATGATCCTCCACACGAATCAACAGATGTTTCTTTAGAGCCAGTATTAACAGCTACTATTAGTGATGAGGATTTTGCATTTTACTATGACGACGATTCGATAGATATATATTTCTATTCTCCTCTTAGATATCTTCTTGCTGTGGAGATTCCTTTTGCTAGATTACTCAGACCTTTTTACTTAGGTCAAATTATCCCAGCAGGAACCAGCAGAGATTATAAAGCTACTTATGACTGGAATAATAATGGAGTGATTGATAAGGATAGTAGATGTCTCGAATATAAATATGATATAGAACGCTTATGTTACTCGAGAACCTATATCTGGCAAGTTGTAGCAACTGATAAAATTCTAAGAGAGTTTTATGATGATCGTGTCCCAGGAGCGTTTCCAATAAGATTTTATTCTCTTTACAGTCATTTTGCTTTTTTTACAACAGAACCTAATTACGCACCTACAGTATCTCTAATATATCCTGCAGATGGGGATGATAATGTACCTTTAGATCCTACTGTTAAAGTACAAGTCACAGATGATAATAACGATGAAATGGATGTTACATTTAATTTATACGATGCTGGTATGAATCTAATACAAACTGGTACTGTAACTGATGTAGAAAACGGTGCCATAGTACCTTTCTTATTTATGGGCTTAGAGGAAAAAGTGGTTTATTTTTGGTCAGTTGAAGCTTGCGACACTCACTGGGAAGTGTGCAGCGGTGATCCCGCGGAACAGGAATGCACAACTGCCGGACCTTGGACATTTACGACCCATAACTTAGAGGGAGTTACTGATAGAGTGTTAGCTAATGAATATGGGGTTTATGACCATACAGAGTATTATGCAGCTCTGCATGAACATTATTGGTTTACATTTATCGCTACTGATAGTTATGATGTTGAAGACCCTGTAGAAGAACTAAGCTATACATGGCATTTTGGAGACGGACAATTATGTTGGACAGATGAGTTAGAACCTATTCATCAGTGTAGTTGCGGCACATTATTCGACTCAAGTGTAGATACTCATCTTGTGTGGTGTATGGACCAAAATGGCGATACAATCATAGACGAATTCGATGGTTATTGGGACATGAATAACGACGATGTTGTTGATATATATGACTGTCTTTGTTTAGACACATGGGACAGTACTTTAGGATTACCTGGTCAAGATGGAATTCTAGACGAGAATGATTTTGGAGTTATGAATAGAAATGGGGACGGTGAGGATCTCAATGGCGATGGTATTTGGGATCCAAAAACTGAACCTCCCATACTTAACGAAGAAGATTGTACATTCGGCGCCCTTTATTCAGGATGTAGGGACGTTATAGGAGGGGATCCTCCAGACTGTGTAGATCCAGGTGAACCTGATCCTGATGGAGACGTAGATGACTGTGATTATCAAGCAGGATACATAGAAATATACGGTGATAGGAATAGGGACGGGGATACAGATATAAGAGACTGTAATTATGCAGGAAGACCCATTTTTTATAGCGAAGGAAAATCAGAAGCAGTAGGAGATAGATGCGTGATAGTAAAGCATAAATATAGTCATAGTAGAGCGCATACATACATAGTGAATCTAACAGTTACAGACACATTAGGTCATAGTACTTCTGAAGTGAAAGATCTTGTAGTAAGAGGCTTAATATGTGATGAAGAAGGGATAGACCCACACACTTGTTGTTATATGTTGCCTAATTATAAGAGAGACGGGGAATATGCAGAACAAACGCAACCATGTGAGGCAGAACTAGATAAAGATTGTTGGCATGTATACATGTATCATCAAAGTGATTGTCCTGATCCTAATCAAGCTTGGGGTTGTGTACCGCAAGATTTAGCGACAATAATACATGCGCAGGATGCTGCTCTTCCCTTAGGCTGTGAAGCAATAGAGCCTCTCAACGACGATCATAGACAAGAGTGTGAACAATTTAGACAAGGCTGTGGCGAGTATGATTGTGGTATATTTACTACTTGTTATTATTCATGGCAATGTAAATATTCTCCAGATCAAGCTGCAAGGGTTAACGAATTATGTATTGACGCCAGTTCGACATATGATGAAGGCAATGAACATCTAAAACCATGTTGTATTTCTCTAGGAGCAGACCCTTGTGAAGATGAGGATAAGGTATGTCTAATCCCAGACCCTAGTGATCCGGCTGGTGAGAAGATTACAGTAAATTGTTACGATGAAAAAGCCTGCAATTGTGCTAAATATGTAAGAGATACTCTTGGTTTACCTGGTGGAGAAGCAGGTATAGTTTTAGATGATTGGGCAGGATGTCATCCTTGGAGATATTGGAATGACTCGAATAATAAGTATTGCTTTGATGACGAGTATAGATACTACCAGACGGAAGAAGAGTGTGAAAATGATCCTATAAACCCACCATCAGAAGATTGCGATTGTGAATATTTTTCTGATGTGTTTAGAGACGATCCTGGTGAATTAGGATGTGTCATAAGGGAAATAATAATTGAAGTTAAAAATGTTCCTGAAGATGGTGGCTGTACTTTCCGTGAGAGTACAAAATGGACCAATTGGATTATAGAAGCATTTGTAACTTTCTTTAAATTTTTAGCATGGATATTCACAGAAGGCATACCTCTTGCTTTTAGAATTGTTTTATATACTCTAGGAGAAGTAATCGAAATTTTGGGATCACCCTACCCTTGTGATATGGACTGCTTGGTTGAACAAGATGTTGATGGGAATATAATAGATTGCTTGGCTTTAGACTATCAGCCATTTCATGATAATGATCTGGGTTGTACTATTGAAGTAGATAGAATGGTGTATTCAAGAGACGAAGTGGGAGCAATGGCGGACGAACAGGAACATAGTTGCATTTCTCCAGATGTTTTTAAGCAGTGTAGAGTGGGAAATTTAGAAGATGGTTTAGATTGCGATTTCACAACTGAAAGATGTACTTGTCAAGACATAGATACGAAACTTTTCAACTGCTTAAACAAAGGGACACAATTAAGAGACACTATTTCAGAAGCTACTATTGATCCTCCTGCAATTATAACATGTATAGGTGCTAAAGAAGGAGAAGAACCCAGAGATGATATTCCTTTGGAGGATGGAGTGTGTAACATTGGAGAAGTAACTGGCGATGGATATACAATAACAGGCTACAAACCACTTCCTTCTACTCCTAGTGATCCAGACACATATGAGGACTGTTACTTTAGAGGATATGGTTACGAATATTCTCACGACAAAACCTGCGTCTGTGATAATGGTTTACCATTAAACAAAGAAATTTTCCCAATAAATGGGCAAAAATGCACAGCTGTACAAGCTTATAGAGGTATTTTGATTTGTGACAGGAGTCATAGTAAAGTAGGTGTTTGGGATGCTTCTGAAGACCACTGCGTTACTTGTCTTAGAAACCTTGAAGAGTTCAACATTGCGGATAAAGACGGAGCATATCCGAAAGGTAGAAGTGAAAGAGAAGGTGGTTCTAAGAAATGTGAATCCGCTTGCGGATCAGACCCATATTGTGACGAAGTAGCACCTCTTGAATATCCAAAGGGATCGGGGTCTGGACAAGAAGAACCGCAGTGCGGTAATAATATGCTTAGGATATGTAATAAAGACTGCCAAGCAGTGACTAGTAGTGTATGTTACTCTACTATACACGACCCAGATATATCTAGCGAGGAAGGTGATTCTTGCCATCTTGAAATAAATCCACAATGTCAACTTAGACCTCCTGGAAGTGTATGTTGTGCTGAAAACAATGGTGATGGAGTGTGTGATGGAGAACCTGGTGATATTGGAGGATTATGTACAGAAGAATGTCAATGCGTAAAACTAGTAGAATATTTCAATTTCGAGTTAAATCCAGGATTAACTTTAATTTCTTATCCTCTGCTAGAGCCAGAAGAAGGATCGGACATTCACTGGCTCGGATCCAGTAATGATCTGTGCTATAGTATACCCACTTTAAGAGCTGTAGAAACATCGACAATCCATGGACCCGTAATTTTCCAACACAACGTAACTACAGTATGTGGCGAATTAGATCAGACTATTATACTGATGTATCCAGATGTGGCTTATTTATTAGATATAGCAGAATCTCATAAAGTAGGATTCACTCTATGGGGTCAAGTTCCTGAAGGTGATAGAGAAGTAAATATATCTCCAGGATGGAATTGGTTTGGATTTACATCACTTATTAGTCACCCTGTTAGTAAAGAATTTGGAGGAGTTTTCGATCTCAAAAAGTTCCCATACATCTACACAGCAGCTCCAAACTGCGCATTAAACTTATCAGAGGTACTCGAATGAGAAAAGCAAGCATAATAATAACCGCGATAATAATCCTTGCAATAATTGTAGGAACACTACTCATTCTTTCGATAGTAAGTAGTGAAATTTTCGGAGGGATATCACTATTATGGTTGTCCCAAAAACCTTGCGCTTCATTAGACTCATTAACTGAAAAAATGGATATAGCCTGTAAATATGGGTATGATATGAAAGCAGAGATAAGTATACCTGAAGAGATAGATAATTACAAAATCTTAAGATTACCGAGAGATGAGGATGAAATAAGAAACGATTTGATAGACGAACACGGGGAAGGTATAGAAAATGACAAAGAAGCTAGGACTATAGGCAAGTACATATACGGTTTGGATATAGGTTCAGGAGGATTTGAGAAGTTAACACAAGAATTAGCAGATTTAGAGCTTACAGGATATAATCCAGATATGAATTCAGACTATGAAGAATGTAGAGCAGGTTTATGTATTTGTATGGTTAAGGTCGGCACAAGAAAAGCACCACGTACACAAAATTGTGATTTTTGTTACCCTGTCGCTAGACAATCAGAGACTCCTGCTTTTTGTTGCGATTATGGAGTATGCAGGTTTGATAATATAGGAAATATTCCAAATGTTAATTCTAAATTCGTTGGTACCTACACTGGTGAAGAAGAAAGAGAGACCAGAATTTTTCAAGGACTTACATTCTTACTTGAAAATAAAACCGATAATCTTACCTGGATTCAATACTACTGTAATGAAACAATTTACAATATTGATAATCGAGATGGAGTGTTTATTATAGATTTTTATGGGCATTCGGGTGAAGAAGATCTACCATGGACCTTGTGTGGAAACGGTGTGGTGAATAATGAACAAGGAGAAGAATGTGAAGAAGATTTAGAGTGTAGTATAGGACCCCCACTAGAAGTCTGCAATGATTGTAAATGTACTACATGCGGTAATGGTATGTTGGATGACCCCCCTGAAGAATGTGACTATGATGCGGGAGTCGGCGATTATGTCGGTTGTGTAGGAACAGAAGTCTGCAATGATTGTAAATGTACTACGTGCGGCGACGGTATATTCGATCCTGCTGTAGAAGACTGTGAACGTACTTCTGATTGTACAGCAGATACAGCAGAAACAGTGTGTAATAATTGTGAATGTGTTGAAAGTATTTTTTCAGGATGCTGTTTTAGAGAAGATAGACTTATAGGACCATGTGTAAGAGAGCAATTTTCAGCTACAAATAATAAAGATGCACTTGTAGATTTTGTTAGCTTCTCAGAAGGAAGCTGGCCTTTGAAAGGAAGAATAGCAGTTGAAATACATCCTAACCTTCTCGGAGGTTTAACCTTAAAAATAGGAGAGTATAAAATATGGTGGAAATACGTTTAGGAAAGAAAGGATTTGATACAGCAGCAATAGTGATTGTAGCAGTAATTATAATCCTAGGAGTCCTTTCTTTAATACTTGTTTATTCAACTACATCATCTCCATTTAAAGAAACAGGAATTAAATTAAGCGAAAAATCAGAAGAGTATGCTAACGTGTCTTTTGGAAATTTAACATTAGACCCTTCTTTGTACATGGGAAGACCTTACGATGAATGTGGTAATAAAAGAGGAGTTTCTTCACAAGATGTAAGATTCGATGAAGTTACATTCATAGGTCTAACAGTATACCCAGAGTACTACGAATGTGTAGGTTATGATTGTTGTAGAGGATTTGTTTATGAACATATCTTGGACATGGGTAAGGAATACACAGATAAGTTTCTTCATATAGATTATTATCTTCAAAATACGTTTGAAGTTGACTCATTTGCTAAAGGTTGTACTGGTGACGAATGTTGTCAATTTGACACGGTATACACTGGTGTGACTATAGGAGATATAGTTTATTGTAAGTATCCTGAACCATATATTTTTCTATTTTATTACTCAGCTACTGGAAAAGAAGCTGATTGGCATAAATTTTATCATACGAGATATTATACTCCCCCAGATCCTCCTGGAAAACAAGAATTAATTCTCCCAATTGGAGATGAATTTAGATTCATAAAAGTTATCACATTAAATTCCTATTTAGATTATATTAATGGGGAAGTTATACCTTGGAAATATCCAGGAAAAAGGTACATAACTGTTTGTAACAAATACCATCCAGATATAGAAGGCACAAATCATCTCTATAACCCAGATGGAGATGATATCATATTATTAGATCCATTAGAAGGTGGTAATGGGTATATACTTAATATGAGCACAGAGGGTATATGGGACGGATGAAAATAAATAAGATAAATTGTAAATTCAGTACCAAGAAAACGATATTCATAATCTTTTCAATTTTTATATTAGTCCCACTTCTCTCAAAATTTTCAATAGCTGAAGACGTAGCAGGTTGTACTTGTGACAGTTTTTGGCTTACTTGTGGAAGTCATACTATAGAGGACGATGACGACGGACCTACATTTATTGGATTACTTTGGGTAGGTTGGGATTTAGGCCATCATGAAGATTATTGTGAAGTATATGGTGATCCAAGTAATGGAGAAGAAGGAGATTGTAAACATGATCCATGTAATATAGCTAGTGATTGTTTGTTTGGATATGGGGATATAGCTAGATTAAAAAGATGTCCAGCTGCTTCGATTTATAATGGTCATACTTGTTTTCTAAGATGCGATGGGCATATCGGCAGTAGCGACTTTACTGGTGCAATCTGGGATGCTTGGGACAGAAAATGTATAACATGCAATGGCGTTCTAGAAAATCTAGTTTACGGAGATACTAGCGATATTTACTGTAATGATGATGCGTGGGATCCAAAGTTTACTCCCATTGTTGGAGATGGTAATTGTGAATCCGCTTGCGGAGCACATCCAAATTGCGACGATAATGTTCCTGGCGAGTATCAAGAAAGTTTCTTCGGTTGGCTTCGCTGTAACAAAGGTGTACCTAATCGTTTAGACTATTGCACGGATTCATGTGGTTTCGAAGATAGAGAATGTAGTGCTTCTGGACACCTTGGGTGTAATGCTGATGCAAGTTGCGATGGTTTGTATCCGGGAGAGCCCTGTGACGACGGGTTTTACTGTACTGACACATGTGAATGTAAGGTCGACTGTCCTCCTTGCCTAGCAGATTGTGACGATGATTCAATTTGTGAGATAGATATCTGCATAGATATAAATAATTGTGGAGGATGTGGTCAAGTATGCGATAATGCAGATGATAATAATTTATACACTGATCCGGATACTGGTGAATATGAATGTGTTAATGGGTGGTGTACTTGTGATAATACTGAGGACGATGGTGATCCCGTGTATATGAGATATGGGGGTTGTAAACCTCTAACCCAATATAGTTGGATACCTCCAAGTTGTGCAGATGGTTCTGATTGGAGCGCATGTCTAACACCTTGGACTCCTTTTACAGGTTTTTCTCTATGGACTAGAACTTCAGGACCAGAAGATAGTGCTGCAGATCTCTGCGATGGTACCGTTGAATACGTAGCAAAAAGAGAATTCGTTTTAGACGATCTTGAAGAAAAGTACGTGCCTTACTATACAATCTATTCTTGTAACTACCCTGTTCCCCCTTTTGATAATAATTTTGCTTTAAGTCGTGGAGTAGGATATCTAGTATATCCTGCTATTCCACCACCACCTCCCGGCGGCGGCGGTTGGGCTCCAGTAAGTTTATATCCAGGAATGAATTTCGTCGGGGTTACAGTGGATAGTATAGCTACTCAAACAGCAATAGATGATTATCTAGATGCTGGGAGGTATGATTGGATATGCGGAAAGTAAAAGGAACAGAAGATCTCATAATGTCAATTATTATCGCTATAATCATCACACTAATTTGTGTTTGGGCATGGTATGTGTTTGTATATGAACCTGTTGCTGGAGGTGTAACAAAAGGGTTAAGAGCAGATCAATATTGTGTCGAAGGAAGAGAAACCTATGGTTACTGGGCTTCAGATTTAATAATAGATTTTAATAAAATATATTATGCAAAAGGATTGGCAATTTATATAACTCCAGGAGGGCAGGGTATGCTCAGTCTTCATGCTGAGAAAATATTCGTTTATGTTTATGATGATAAAGGAGATGAGATTCCTATAGGGTATGTAGGAAAGATAGAAGATGGAGACATTGGTAGAGAGATGCCCTGTATAGTTACTGGCAGCTTAGGAGCGGGAAAGAAGAACAAATGCCATCATTATGAAGGTCCTATTACAAAAATAAAAGCATCAGCTGAACAACACCCAGCGTGTTATGTAAGTGCTACATTTGCTTATTTTCATCCTTTAATAAGGGTTATAGAATTTTTTACTGAAACAGATTTAATTACAATTTGTTCAGTAGATAAACTAAAAGTACAATTATTCCATCCTTGCATGCAAGAATCTACACTAGTAGAGGGAGATTGCGACGGAGATGGTATAGAAGAAATAGGATGGAATCATCAGTTCCCAATAGAATGCGAGCCAGATGCAGTTGCACGACATTGTACTATTGAAAGAGGAACATATGTGGTACAAAATATGGATAATATAAGACAGATGAATTTTCCAGGACTTCCCTTATTACAAGTAGGAGCTAGAGGCGGATGTGAAGGAGTTCAAACAGGTTGTGATATTAAAATATACTTCGGAAAGCCTGTAGAAGATGGTTTAGATCCAGAGGGATGCGATGATCCTGCAGTGGTGTGGACCCACGTAACAAGTTTTCCGAATTTAGATTATGATTATATCTATTCAAATCCTATAAGTGTTTCAAATTATGTAGAAATAGATACAGAAGCTACATATCATAGGAAATGGTGCCTTAAGGTAGAGTCAGGAGGTAATTGTTGGATAAATTCAATTGACGTCCAGAGCTATAAAAAATGAGAAAAAAAGCAAGCATGTTGTCAATACTTGCATATTTGATTGCAATTATATTCATAGCTGTAGTTCTCTATAAAGTTTTTACGTTCTCTGTAGAAAAATATCCAGCAATAGAAGTAAGAGAGCTTTCCAATGAATATGATTACGCATTAAATGCACCGGAAAATGTACACATACCGCATATCTTTCCTGCGACGTATTTTGAAGGATGCGGCATAGGGGCAGTTCTGTTTGACGTTAATAAAGATTCGGAGGGGAATTTAGTACATGGAACACATATGGGGATTTCTCGTTGTGGTGATGGATGTATTGATTATTTTAATTTGATGACAGGTATAATGGCTGCTATGTTGGCATTTGATACTGCTCAAGGAGTTTGGGAAGTAGCAACTGCTTGGTTTGCGGGTCATCTTGTATCTAGGGCAGTGAGTGAAGCTTTTAAAGAAGGAATGGAGTCAGTAGCTCAAAAAGGCACTAGAGAAATAATGGAAGAGTTTATTGAGGAGCAAGGAGGATCAGCAGCATCTAAATATATTAAAAAGAAGATGGTGAAAAGTGGCTCAAAATCATACTTAGGTAAAGTATTTGGTACTAAATTTTTAAAAGAGGCAGCAGAGCAAGCAAGTGGTGAAGCAGTTGAGAAGACACTGGTTAAACAAGCATGGCAATCAATCAGTAAACAGTTATTAGGCGAATCACTAGGTAAAAAAGCAAAAAATTACTTAAAAGAGAAACTAGGACTTCTTTTTAAGGGTGTTGAAGACGTTGTAGGACCTGGAGACCTAGCCAAGAAAGTACAAGGAGAATTTCTTTCAGAATCTGTTTTAGAACTTTTTGTAAACAACCCAAATCTCAGAGAGGAACTTGTAGAGCAACAATTTGAAACAGCAGCACTTGCTGTAATGAAGAAATCTGGTAAGTCTGGTGAGGCATTTATGGGAGCTATAGTTCATAAACCACAGACTTTATTACCTTATGACGTAGGCCCAGGACTCAAAACACTGGATGATTCTATAAATACCCTAACTTGGGTACCTGCCGTATATACTGATGACATTCTAGATTATGTTGAAGCAAATTCTGTTAGGTCCCCTACTGTTTGGTATGCTGGAGGTCTAGATGCTGTAGTAAAAGAATGTAGATGGTCTGGAAATCTTGATCCATTACTAGATTTTTTTAAGAGGAACGGTGATTCTACAGGTATACTCACGGGAGCTACTCAAGACTTTGCTTCAAGTGGCATGATTCCTAATAGCGTTATAAGGCAAGCAGTTATTGATACAGGAGACGATGCCTTCCAAAAGCATTTTGTAGCTAGGGTACTGGCAAAGGAGTCAGCAGAGGTGTTCTTTACTGGTGCTAGCAAAGAGCTTGTAGAAAAAACTACAAAACTATCACTAAGGCCCTCAAAGATAGCGAAAATGTTTGCAAAATATACAGTAGGTCTAGAAATAAAAGTAGCAAAAGCCTACGCATTAAGAGTTGTTCCTGCTGGAACAGCTACTGGAGCAGGAGCAAGAGACGCAATAGGAATAACTTTTGGTTTCTTTGAAGAACATGTATTAGGTTTACCACATCCCGGCCATTTCTTAGGCATGTGTTGTTTTAAGACAGATTACACTACGAGATTTATTATCGAAATGGGTCAATTTGCTTCAGGTCTATTCGGTGCTGTTCCAGGTATGTCCTTTGTTCAAGCAGCACTAGACAAATTAACACTTGACATTTATTCAGAAGAAATTGACTTATGTAAAAGAGATATATATCTCTATAGCTATATTAAAGACGGAGGGATAACGCCCGAGAGTCCAGAGTTCACACCTGAAAAAAAGGCTAAAAGATGGACAGGTCTTATTGAAACAGATACAGTCTTAATTAATTATGTAGATGCTCCTAGAATACTATTTTTGAATAAAACTATTGAAAATAAAATGGATATTAATGTTATTGTGGGAGGAAGTTAAAATATGGTAAATAAAAAAGGAATGCAGTATATTGTAAAGGTAATCGTTTTTGTAATAATATTAGCAATGTTAGCCCTTATAGTTATAGTAAGTGTTGGAATGGGAGGTGTAGAAGAAGCTAACAACTTCTTCAAAGAGCGTTTTTCAAAGATGATTGGAGCAAATTCCGCGTTTATGATTCCAATAGGAAACATATTTAATTATAATCTAATAGAGGTTATTAAAAGTGATACGTAGTAAAAAAGGTACTGATGATTTTCGGACAGTAGTTCATATATTAATAGGAGCAATTTTTTTCATTATAGTGGCAATAGCTGTAATGTTTTTTATCACAGGACAAGAAATAAAAGCAATATTTGAATCAGGTGCAATAGAAGGGGACAAGATCGCTACAAGAATTATCTTTTCTAAAAATTGCCTCGCTTTAAGTGAAACAATTACTGCTGATTGGTATCTAAATACTGATGAGAGGCATGAAAGCGAGTTAGTGAGGTTAGGTATTATTGATTACAATAAATGGGACGCTGCTAAGATTTCTGCCGATGCAAATCCTAAAGATATTAGTAATATAATAAACAAATGTGTAGGCTACACGATTACAGATAAGTATAAATATACCTTAAATATTGGTCCACCAGAAGGATCTTTTGATGTTGAGGGAATAGCAGGGGATGGTAGTGTTTGTCTTGTAGGAGCATCAATTACCAGAAAAAAATTATATCCTGTTTTACTGTATAATGCAGGAAACTATGAAAATAGAGTGTTAAATATGACAATAAGATTTTGTTATCTTAACGAAACAGTAGGATGAATAGAAAAAAAGGATTTGGAGTCATAGGAGGAGTTCTACTCTTAATAATCATTTTCTTAATTACCGTAGTAGTGATATGGTCAGTAGCAAGCCAAGGACTAGCAGGACATCCTCCAGTAATGCACTTAAACGCTGTAGTAGTTTCTTCAAATTATACTAATGATTGTGACATCTTTTTACTGAATTTACTTAGATATAAAGATCCAGCCAAGGGGCTTACTTATGGAGAAAAGATAATCTTATCTAAGCAGCTAAAAGAGAGCACAGCAGTTGGAATAGAACTAAAGGAAATCATTGAAAATGATATTATTAAAAGGCCTTTAGATTGTGTTACAGATTGTTTTGAAATAATAGCACAAGGTGAAGGTGACCAAGAGCCTTTTCTAAGTTATGCTCCCTGTGGTAAGTGTGATAAAAGACTATCTATAGACTATTGTGAAGCTTATCTTCCTGAATTTAATCCTGAAGATGAACATATAAAGGTGCAATTAGCACTAGAGATTCGATAAAAATAAAAAACAATTGCAAAAACAAGGTGAAAAGTCATGAATAAGAAAGGAATAGACAATATATGGTATTTTGCTCTATCTATATTTTTCATAATGTTTGTAGCACTTTTATGGGTGTCTACAGCAACACCTTTAGAATATACTGTAGAAACAGGAAGAAAACAAGCTATACTCTTCAACATGTATATCACAGCAGAACAAATAAGAAATTACGTAGAAGAATCAGCTAGATTATCAACTTTCTATGCTCTAAGACAAATGGAAGTACCGATAGACAGAGCTGATTGTTTTGCTGATGTTGATGGTAAAATAGAATTTTCAGAGATTCATTTTACTTTAGCGATGCGAAAGTATCTAGAACTCTATTCTCTAGAAAATATGTATTCTGATGTAAACCCACCTCTTTACGGAGTCTTTTACTGGAACCCAGCACATACGCCCCCTGTTTCAGAGAGAGGTACCCTTGCAGATGAGGCTACTCATAGCACTGCAGCTAAATCTAGATTATATGTTCCACCCATAGATGGAGGAACTAAAATAAGAATAACAGGGACTGCTGATGGAGATATTCAAATAATAAATCAGAGGTATTCGGTTATATATTCAGCAAGCCCTACCTTTGAGATTGAAGTAACTTGTCAAGAATATGAAGACTTTATGGAAGATCTTTAATTATATATTTACTAAGGACAAGGATTTCTTGTAGCAAGATTATTGTTTTCAGATACTTCTGCTATATTATTTGCAGGATCTACTTCTACAGTTACTGCTCCACCTACAGCCTCGATTAGTAGAGGAAGAACAGCTCCGCCAGGAAGATCTACTACTACAGTTCTAAATCCAAAACCATCACTAATATCAACTTCAACGTCTTCAATATAGTGTTCACACACGTTGAATACATTAACGTACTCTTCGTCACAATTGAAATTTTCATCATCAGCTTTTACTATTAGATCTGATGAACCTTCTGCTACCTGAGGACCTTCAGCAATTTTTATTCCAAGAAGACCAGCTTCTTGAATTCTAGGATATAAATATAGACTTAAAAAGAATATAACAATTATAGCAATTGCAATTGCTACAACTATACCAAACCCACTAAAATCAGCTTTTTTATATTTCATGACAGATCTAATGTTATGTTACTTGCTTGGTCTAAGAAATCACTAAGAGTAAATCCACCTTTAGTTAACAAACCTTTAGACATTAGCCAAAAAATAACCACAAAAGCTAGTATTAGTATAATAACACCTATTACCCACATAAAATTTTGAACAGTTCCTTTTTTCATCATTCTTCCCCCTCGAATAGTTCACAATATATTTTTATCTTATCTTCTGCTAGATAGCCTTGTCTGTTAACATCTCCAAAAGGATCCAATGGAAGATCATCAGCTGCGTTACAATCAGGATCAGCAGCACCCACATCATGCCAATCTGTAACTATTCTCCATCTTAGATTATTATTTCCAGGGTCAACTACCCCTAAATATATACTCACATTTAGTTCTGTTCCGTCAGGAGTGTCAGGAGATACTTCATAAGTGCCTACAGCATCTCCAATACTAAATTCAAATATCAGAGGACGATACTCGTGCGGAGGGTATTCATCTGGATCATTGAAACTACATGCATGAGCATGATTTGTATCTCGATGAGCAGGGTCATCTGCCCAAGTCTCATCTACACTTATATTCACATCTACCCAGTATTCAGTTTCTACAGGGATTCTAACAGCATAAGTTGAGTAATCATCAATATCATCAGATTGCTTACAATCTTTAATTCCTGCCTCTGCACATTCATCTGCATCTATAATGGGCATATCATTACATTCCAAAGCTACACCTTCTACCCATTCCTCAGCCTCTTGGACTTTTTCACCCATCACAGGTATTACGTGTCCTGTAGCCCAATAAGCTATAGATGCTAGGAAAATTACAGCAAGAATAACAAGGGCAACAGTGCCTACTCCTATTTCTCCTCTATCATTCATAATAATATTCTATCAATTATAATTTAAATAACTTTACTCATGTTAGTTATAACTTCATAATAGGAACACTGCAACGTAATCTTTAAAAATAATCAAGAACTACTTTAAGTTAAAATAAAAAGTGGTAAAAATGGTAAATAAGAAAGGCCAAGGAATTTCCATAAGTTTCATAGTCGTCGCAGCGATAGCGGCTTTGGTTTTAGTATTAGTTATTGCATTTGCAACAGGTGGATTAGGAAAGTTCTTCAGCTCTATATTCCAAGCAGGAGAAGGAGGACAAGGCGGAATAGAAGTATCAACAGCACAGGCTAGATGCAAAGAGTTGTGTACAGCCGCTGTAAATGGAGGATACGGAGCCTGGAATGACAGCAATTATTGTTGGGATCAATTTGGAATAGATATGAGCGGAGACGGAGTAATAAATTCAACTACTGAGAGATTTAATTGTTGGGAAGCTCCAATAAGTGAAAGATGTACTCTGACTAAAACAGATGCGTACGGTTACGGGATCACTTGTAACCATGACAATTGCGGTACACCTAATGGATGCCCAGGAACTTGCTGCGTAGGTGGAGTGGCTTATAACCCGCGAGATTGTGAAGCCATAGCTGGAGCAAAGTGGAAACAAGATGTCTCTTGTCCATAGTAATTAATATTTTTTTATTTTATTAAATTATGATTATGAATAAAAAAGGAGTAATAGGGATTTATTGGATAGTTGCAGCAGCTATAGCCTTCTTGATTCTTGTGGTTATGATATATTTCATAAGAGGAGGAGTAGCGGAAGGCATGGTTGAAATTGAGAATATTAAAGACGTTTTTACAAATCCTCTTGAAAAAGAGAGACTAGCTTGTATTAGTTTATGTAATCAAGGTAAATCAACACTATATCGAGACGCAGATGAATGGAGAACTTCTCCTTATTGTATGCGATCAGCAACTGTTGATCTTAATGGAGACGGAAAAATAAATACTAGTAGGGAATATGGACTACCTTGCTGGTATATAGGAGGAGCTAATATCCGCTGCGATATTGATTTAGACGATGGAACTATTTTAACAGAATGCAATTGCACTCAGAATGCTTGTTTATGTGGAGATGGCATTGGTCCTCCTGCACAAGGATGGGAAGAATGTGATTATGGAATTCCAGGTGTTGGTTGCGCAGTAGGAGAGTGTACTGTTGCGTGTAAATGTAGATAATAATTAATGTTGTCGTAATATTAGAAAATATTTATAAACCCTTGTTCTAAAATTTAACTAATTATGGCAAGACTAAGAGCAGCATCAGCTTATCGTAGACTAAAAAGATCATACACAAGAAAAAGTAAAGTTAGAGCTAAATCTTACATAAAGAGTACACCTCAAAATAAAATAGTTAGATATGTTATGGGTAATAAGCGTAATTCTTTTCCCTGCCGTGTAGATTTAATTTCTCTTGAAGATATGAATCTAAGACACAATGCCATAGAAGCAGGAAGAAGGGTAGCTTCCAATTACCTAGAAAAGACATTAAACAGGGAAAACTTTAAGCTTGAGATAAGAACCCATCCTCATCATATTCTAAGAGAAAATCCTTTAGCTACTGGAGCAGGAGCTGATAGATTCCAAGAAGGAATGACAAGAGCTTTTGGAAAACCTATTGGATTAGCTGCAAGAGTAAAGAAAGGAAAGATACTAGTCTCAGTATATGTCAATGAAAAGGGTACAGAGGAAGCAAAAAGAGCATTAAAAAAAGTAAGTCATAAATATCCTATGAGGACTACTATTAGAGTATCAAAACCATAGGAAAAGTTTTTTATTAAGCGTATGTTCTAATCTTACCAATGGGTTGGCTTAAGTGGTTTAGAGAAATACATAAAGGAGATGTAGGTATCGCCGGTGGAAAAGGTGCTAATCTAGGAGAGTTATACAACGCTAATTTTCCAATACCACCAGGTTTTATAGTAAGTGCAGATGCTTACAAAGAATTCATCAGTTTATTAGGAATAGACAAAGAAATAAATAAAAAATTAGAAGGACTAGATGTAGAAGACTCGGATGAACTGGACAAGGTTTCTGAAGACATTAAAGAATTATTCATGAAAGCAGATGTTCCGAGTAATTTTGTAACAATTATTTCAAATGCCTACAAGAATTTACAACTTGATTCCGGACAATTGGAGGGAATAAATCATAAAGCATTAGAGTTAGTTAAGGCAGGGAGAGATTTACCATTTGTTGCAGTAAGATCTTCAGCTACTGCAGAAGATTTACCAGAAGCAAGTTTCGCAGGACAGCAATCTACTTTTTTGAACATCAAAGGGAGTGATAATTTGATAGAAGCAGTAAAAGGATGCTGGGCTTCTTTGTTTACACCCAGAGCAATCTATTATAGAGAAAAGAATAACTTCCCACACAACAAAGTAGCAATAGCTGTGATAGTACAACAGATGGTTGACTCCATAGTTTCAGGAGTAATGTTTTCCGTAAATCCTGCTACAAGTGATGAAAGTCAAATAGTAATTGAAGGAGCTTTTGGTTTAGGAGAGTCTGTAGTTGGTGGTGAATTAAGCCCCAACGAGTATATTCTAGACAAACAAACAGGGAAGTTGGTAGACAAAAAACAAAGTAAACAAGAGTGGATGTACACCAGAGATTACACTACAGGTAAAACTGTAAAGAAAAAAATACCGCAAGAAAAATGGTACAATGAAAAGCTTTCCGCAGACATGCTAAAACTACTGTGGTCTTTAGCTGTAAGAGTAGAGAAACATTACGGATGTGCTCAAGATATGGAATGGGCTTTCGACCGTAACAGATTATACCTCGTACAGTCAAGACCTGTTACAACACTAAAGAAACATGAGGATGTAAAGGAAATAGAGATGCCTACAGGAGAACCCATACTTACAGGTTTGGGCGCGTCACCTGGCGGGGCATCTGGACCAGTAAAGATAATATTATCTCCTCACGAGTTGAGTAATGTAAAAAAAGGGGATGTTATGGTTACGAAAATGACCAATCCTGACATGGTTCCAGCTATGCAGAGAGCAGTGGCTATAGTAACTGATGAAGGTGGAGTTACAAGTCACGCAGCAATTGTTTCTAGAGAGATGGGAACACCTTGTATAGTAGGAACGGAAAAAGCAACAAGTGTTTTACACGATGGTCAGATTATTACTGTAAACGGATCCAAAGGAGAAGTTTATGAAGGCTCAGTAGAAGTTGAGCCAGCCCAGGAATTAGAAGAGCCAGTTGAAATTATTCCAACCAACATCAAAGTAAAAGTTGTTATTGATTTACCAGATTATGCAGAAAGAGCAGCAAGACAGAAACCAGATGGCGTTGGCCTACTAAGACTTGAAGGAATCATTGCTTCAGGTCAGAAACATCCTGCTCAGTTTATGAGAGAAGGAGATTACGATGGGTACGTTGACTTAATAGCCGACGGTATTAGAAAAATAGCAAAGGTTTTCGAAGGGAAGCCAGTGTGGGTTAGAACCTCAGACATAAGGAGCGACGAATTCAGGAACATAAAAGGAGGCGAGCAAGAACCTGAAGAAGCCAATCCTATGATGGGTTGGCATGGAATAAGAAGAAGCTTGGATGAACCTCAAATACTAAAGGCAGAATTCGAAGCAATAAAGCGCGTTAATGATGAAGGATACGATAAAGTTGGAGTAATGTTGCCTCAGATAATCTCTGCAGATGAGGTTAAGGAAGCTAAGAAAGTCTATGACGAAGTAGGATTAAACTGCGAATTTGGAGTTATGATTGAAACTCCAGGAGCAGCCTTAACCATAGAAAAAATATGTGACGTAGGGATTGACTTCATCTCATTTGGTACTAATGATCTAACTCAATTTACCCTAGGAGTAGATAGAAACAACAGTAAAGTCCAGAAGTTATACAGTGAGATGCATCCTGCTATTCTAAGAGAGATAGCTCACGTAATAAAGACATGCAGGGCTAAAGGTGTAAAGACCTCCATATGCGGTCAAGCAGGTTCAAAACCAGAAATGGCAAAATTCTTAGTTAAGGAAGGAATCACCTCAATATCTGCAAGTCCTGATGCAGTACAAACAGTAAGAAAAGTAGTAGCTAAAGAAGAAAATGAAGCACAATCTGAATTCTGATGAATTAGCAAAGAAAATAGGCAATGCTAGAAAAGTTGTTCTTCAGTTTCCCGATGGTTTAAAAAACGAAGCCAGGGAAATAGCTCTTGAATTAGAAAAAAAGACAAATGCAGAGATATTTCTTTGGATGGGATCCAACTTCGGCGGCTGCGATTATCCTTTTTATCTAGAGAAGCTAGGCTTTGATTTGCTTATAAATATAGGTCATAATTCTGTTTCCACAAAAATCTAAAAGTTTATATATTTTTACTACCACTATTTACAACGCCGATGGTATTTAGCGCAGAGTTGGATTTGATATTAGTTGTCTTTTTGATTGCAGTATTCCTTAGATATAGCGGCTATTTAACCAAAGAAATGAAAAGACCCGTAGGTTACATCTTAGGAGGTACTTTGTTTCTTTTAATAAACCAAGTATGGGGATTATGGACAGGATTTTATCCTAGCGTTCAGACGTGGATTAGTTACGTTTGGGGAATAATAGCCTTTATTTTGATATTGATTGGAGGCCTTTGGACTACTTTTGAGTTTATTAAAGGGTAGTTTTTCCTTTTTTTTATTTTTTATTTAGTGGTAAAGAAGGTTTTTATATTTCGGATGACCGTATTAGATTGATCAAAATGGTGCTATTTAGTCCAACAATCGAAATAGCCATCGGTTTACTAATAGGTATAGCATTGATGAAGTATAGTGGTTACATGAAGCACATCTCACGAGAGCTAGGGTATATTGCTAGTGCTGCACCATTCTTATTAGTAGCAGCAGTACTACCAACTGTTACACAGACATTCTCAGGCTCTGGTGC
The DNA here is from genome assembly GCA_020343615.1 of Candidatus Woesearchaeota archaeon. Taxonomy (GTDB): domain Archaea; phylum Nanobdellota; class Nanobdellia; order UBA10117. Next base: position 783,228 of record CP070803.1, read on the forward strand.
TGTACAGGCAATTGGATGGATAAACATGATCTTCGTAATAATAGCATTCATCCTAGTACTAATTGGTGCAATAACGATGGCAATAACCATTTTTTCAAAGCTCAAGCCATAAGGTTTTTGAGTTTTTATTTTTCCTTTTTTTATTTAATCAAAAACTATTTATAATCAACTAATAAGTAACAGCTTATGAAAATAAAAGAAGCAGATTTATCTAAATGGAAAAAGAACACTTTATCTTTAGCTAGAGAACTATCATTAGACGAAGAGGTTTTGAATTTACTAGATAACACGCAGCTTGAAGTAATTCCACAAGAATTTAGGGGTCGAAACTTTTACGGTTGGGCTCGATATAATCCACCAAAAATTGAAGTATATGAAGCTAATCCTTCAAAATATCTTCCTAAAAAATTTCAAGAAGTATGGAACCAAAGCGGTATGGATCACGAATTAATAGGTCATATATACAATTATTTTTACGGTAAAGATAAATCTGGTAATGAAAAAGAAGCAATAGAAACACAAATAAAATTAGCAAATTATAGAGGAAGAAAAGATCCGCTTTGGAAATTGGCAGCAATATCTATTCCTTTTTTAACCAAATTCAAAGAAATCAGGAATAATTTTTATACTAAAAGTAATACAAATTTATTATGAAGACTGTATTTGTAGAAGCTGGATCAGATTTGGACCTAATTCCAGCAGTGGAGAAGAACATTAATGCTCTTAAGAATTATAAGAAAATAGGGTTAATTTCTACAATTCAGCATACCATATCCCTTACGAAGGTAAAAAAGTATCTAAAAAGCAAAGGTAAGCAGATTTACATAGGTAAAGGCTCTAAAAACTGCAAAT
>CP070803.1:784179-805610 GCA_020343615.1 Candidatus Woesearchaeota archaeon
ATTCCAGATATGAAGCCTGTGTACCTGTAGTTCCTTTAACACCTCTAGCTATTATTATTTTTTCTATGTTCTCTATTTGCTCTAGATCAAACATAAGATCCTGAATGTAGAGCGTTGCTCTCTTGCCAACTGTTGTTGGTTGAGCTGGTCGAAAATGAGTAAATCCTAACGTAACTAAATCTTTGTAATCCTTTGCAAAATTATATAAGTTGTTAATTGTATTTATTAGTCCTATCTTGATTATTTTTAGAGCTTCTCTAATTTGTATCAGATCAGTATTATCGCAGACAAAGTAAGAAGTTGCTCCCAAGTGAATTATTCCTTTTGCCTTGGGGCAATGAGTACCATATTCATAAACATGAGCCATAACATCATGTCGAATCTCTTTTTCTTTGTTTTTTACAACTTCATAATCTATGGTTTTTTGTGCTTTGGTTAATTCATCAATCATTTCTTGGGTAATCTGCTTAAGACCGAGTTCTTTTTGAGCCTCTGCTAGAACTATCCAGCATTTTCTCCAAGTACTATATTTAAAATTATCAGAAAAAATATACTGCATTTCCTTATCAGTATATCTGCTAACCAACGGATCCTGGTAAACACTGTGATTTTCCATAATACTCTTTAGAAGAAGTAATTAGTAAAAAATAAAACTCTTTCTAAAAAGTGAAAAATTTACTCTATTTTAAATACGTCGTCTCCTTCTCGTACTCTATCATTTACCTTCAAACCAATTGATTGCCCTGCAGTGGCTTCCTCAACTTGATTATGCTCTATTTGCATTGATTCTACTTTTTGTATAAAATCACTTGTAGCTCCTTGTACATGTATTTCATCTCCTACTTTCAATGTATCTGTAAGCTCTATTACAGCTACGCTTATGTGACTAAAGAAATGACTTATTTTTCCTATCTCTTTTTCTCCCATTTTACACCAAAAATTGGTAAAAAGTACTTATATTAAAAACTTACTATTCAAAAAATTTAAATATATATTACTTTAAGAGAATTAATTATGGATGTTTCCGAGATAGAAGTAATTGGTTTTAATTGGGATGGAAATCTAGTAAATAGTATGATTACTAAATCTAAGCGTTTTGCGGAATCTATAATAAAGTGCTATGAATTTAAGCACCCTGATTTGGAAAAAAATAGAAAAGAGATAGAAGAATTATACCTTAACACACGGGGTACGTTGAGGATTAAACAATTAGAATTGGTTCAAGAGGGGTATAATTTAGAGAGATTAAATGAAGCAGATTTGAAAAAATGGAGTGATAGCTTTACTGATTCGTACCTAAAAAATAAACTTCCATTATTCAAAGATACTTTACCAGTTTTAAATGAGTTAAAAAAAAGAAGTTATAGATTATTTTCATGTAGTCCAGTTCCTAAAGATGACTTAGACAGAACACTAAGAGATTATCCTGAAGTAAAAGAACTTCTTGATTTTGTTCTAGGTACTCGAAAAGATGAAGATTTCAAAAAAGGAGCATATCATCTACAATATGCTTCCGATTATTATAACCACCTCCCCTTTGAAAAGATTGCCTTTGTAACTCAAGCGGTAGATGATATAATTGATGCAAACAAAGTTGGCTGTTTTTCCATAGCAAGAGCAGACCCTAAAATCAAGAATTCTAAAGAACAATTAGGACAGCATAATCCTAAATTGATAATTGAAAATTTAAGAGAATTATTAGATCATTTCAAATAACTCTTTCTTCAAGCTCTTCTTTCTAGAATCCTAACCTCTGCTGTATTTCCTACTAATTCCTTGAATTTTTCCAAATCAGCATCTAGAGTAATCTGAGGCGTAGCTCCGTAATGCATCGGGACAACCATCATAGGTTGTATCATTTTAACTGCTTCTGCTGCAGACTCTTCGTCCATGGTATAAGTTCCGCCAATAGGAAGCAATGCAACTGTAATGTTCTCGTTTGCTAGTTCTTCCATTTCAGGAATCTTATCTGTATCTCCAGCATGGTATATTTTTATTCCAGCAAAATCTACAACAAATCCTAGTCCTCCCGAATCCTTAGGGTGAAACGGCTTTACTACGTTATATGAAGGGATTCCCCTTATAGTCACGCCTCCTTCACTTAACTTATCTCCTGGATGCATAACTTTCAGATTGCCCATTATTTTTGAAATACAGGACGGAGGACCTATTATAATAGTATCCTCTTTAGATATTTCCTTTATTTTTTCATCGTCACAATGATCATAATGTTCATGACTCACTAAGATAAAATCTGCTTTTTCAGCATTTGAATCTAAAACAAATGGGTCTACATAAATAACGGTTCTTTTTGATTTAATTCTAAATGTCGCATGACCTAACCATTCTATAGTTATATCTCCTATCTTTAGGTAAGGTTCTACCATTTTAAACACTATAGTTGAGAATAATAAAGAATATAAAAAGTTAATCCTTTATTTTTAAGCATGAGAACTGGAGTTGCTAATCTTCCTAACGAACCAAAAATCCCTTTACACAATTATTTATTAGAATTAGTTACTTCTTCAGATGGAAAAGAAAATTCGTTGTATATTTCTAATATTAACAATATTATAAAAAAGATTTGGGATGAGATAGTTAAGAACAATTGGAAATGCTTAAACGTAAGAAAAACTATACCTAAAAAATTAGGCGTACATTCTACGTCTTTCTATGGCTATAAAAATGGTAAGAAAGCCATATCTATACAAATGTTATATAATCTATTATGTCTATGGAAAGAAAAATGTAGTAAAACAGACTCGGAATTTAAGGAGAAATGGGATAAAATCTTCAATGAGCAGCTCTTATTTTCGACACACTCTAAGCACCAAAAAACAATGCTTCCTAAGTATATAACACCTAATTTATCCTATTTAATCGGTTGGTTATGTGGTGATGGACATCTTAAAGAAAGTCATAATTATCTTGTAAAAATCAGTGAAAAATCTGTTAATCAATTAGAATACGTTCTTAAACCGTTAATAAAAGAATTGTTTTCAATAGACGTTCCAATATTTAGAAGATATAAAGGAGGTTATGCGATACAGTTCGGAAATAAAACAGTATATAAATTCCTAACACTTGTTTTGAGAATAAAAGTCGGTGAGATTCCTTATTTCATAAATAGATTAGATTCTATCAATAAAAAATATTTCCTGATGGGATTAATTGATTCTGAAGGCTATATTAGTGATTCATATAAAGAATCCAGTATTATTACATCTCAAGCTAAAAAGAAATTCTTAGAACAAATTATTAGTCTTTTCAATGAATTGAATATAAAATTTACAGGTCCTTATATACACAAAACTAAATTAGGGGTTTGGTATACAATACGCATTAGGAGAAAATCCGAAATTCTAGAATTTAATAAAATCTTTGGTTCTTATCATGTTGATAAAATACAAAGACTCAAAAACTTGGTGAGTGAAATTGAAAACAGGTATAGCAAATCTACCGTTGCATAGTGGAAAAGCGCCTAAATGGCTATTCAAACGGATGGTCAAGTTAGCAAGAAACATAAATGAAATAATAATATTAGAACATGGAAAAGATGATTTATTAAAAAAGTTGTCGGACCCTTATTGGTTCCAAGCGTATGCTTGTGTTCTTGGATTTGATTTCCATTCTAGTGGATGTACTACAGTTACTATGGGTGCTTTAAAAGAAGCGATGAATCCTGAAGAACATGGAATATTTGTTACTGGAGGTAAGGGTAAATTTTCCAGAAAGACACCAGAAGAAATAGAGAAAATAGGAGAGGAGTTTTCATTGAATGATAAAAAAATTGAAAAATTAAGACATGCAAGTATAATAACTGCTAAAGTAGACAATTGTTTACTTCAAGATAATTATAATCTATACCATCATTCTTTCGTATTTGATAAAAAAGGTAGATGGATAACTATTCAACAAGGTATGTCAAAGAATAATTGGGCACGTAGATACCATTGGCTTTCAGATGATGTAAGAAGTTTTGTGGAAGAGCCTCATTCTGGAATTTGTTGTGATTATAAACATGAGAATACATTAGATATGACTTCTAAAAAAAGTAGAGAGACAAGAAAAACATCTCTTGATTTAATAAGAGATAATCCTTCGCACCTAAGAAAATACTTCCTTCCCGAAAAGCAAGCTACTCTTAATTTATTTACAGATGCTAAAGAAAAGATATTGAATCTCCCTTCACGTCACGACATAAAGTTTAGTGAGAGAATAAATTTTCAAACATTACAGAGAGCTTATGAAATACAGCCAGAGAATTATGAAAATTTACTATCTGTAAAAGGTGTTGGTCCTGCTACAGTAAGAGCCTTGGCATTGATTTCTGAATTAGTATATGGAGCTGAACCTTCTTGGCAGGATCCTGTAAGATATAGTTTCGCTCATGGAGGCAAGGACGGAATTCCATATCCAGTTAATAAAAAGAGGTATGATAGAAGCATAATGACTTTAAGGGATGCTATAGAACAAGCTAAAATAGGTAGAAAAGAAAAAATAAATGCTTTGAGAAGATTAAACGCCTAGCTTATCCATACATACAGATATTATCTTGCAGTAATGGGGTGGTTTTTTTATACGCTCTTTCTTTAAAATCTATTTTAGGGAATCTGAGTTCCTTTATTAATGCTTGAATCTTTATGTTATATAATTCTTCAGTAGAAAGCTTCCTCTTTACGCGCTTTTTTTCTTTTATAGCAGTTGCTAAGCTTACTTGATATAATTGAGAGCTCCACTCTGTTGTATCCTGTAATAGATATTTACCTGTTTGTATCTTCAATGCTTCTCTTGTTTCTTTAATTAGCTTATTAGCCTTTTCTAAATTTTTATAGACATTTTCTCCCATAGTAGAGCATTTATTAATTTCTTTTATGACCTCTGTGGCATAAGGAGAAGGGTTTAGAAAAACATACGTATAAGCAAGATTATACCTATGCTCCGCTATTGAACTTAACATAGATAATCGATTAACTTCTTCTATTTCAGTTTTTGAAATAGTAGTTTTGTGTTGCGTTGATAAAATATCTAATTTTTCTAATAACTTACTCGTCATATTCTCAAAAGTACCTTCACTCTGCTTTAATAAACGTACTTCGAGGGATAATTCTTTTGCCATTTTTCTTTCTAATGTAATTTCTTCCCTTTTTAAACATTTCTTCATACTAACTTACCAGTAGTATCTAAAGGAAAAATTTAAATAAATTTATATTAACTAGAATCTCGTAATCTAATCTAGTAAGATGGTAGAAGAAATTGATGAAGTTAAGATTCCACCAAAATACGAGACTACTGTAAAATGCCCTCATTGTGGTAATATTGTTAAAATTGATGTAGAATGGGGGGCTGGTGTTGACATGGAGTTATCAAAACGTCCTATTGTCTGTGACAAGTGCGGTGTAAGATTAGATTAAACTAACATGATAGATTTTGATGAAGGTCTTAAACCTAGTTCAGACAATTTAGCAACTCAGGTAAAAAGAAAAAAAGATTTTATTGATATATTCAAAGACAAGGAAAAATATGCAGACTTAATTATTCCTAGTCTTAAGAAGACATACAAACACCCTACTTTTTCTGATGAATATAAGGAAAACCAAATAAATAGACTAGAAAATATATTTGAATCTCTTGAAAATACTTATTTAATAGGAAGTTCTGCGATTACAGAAGCTAAAAAAATAGGAGAACTAGGCTTTAATTGGGATTCCTTAGAAAACATTGTAAAAGATTATGGGTGCGCTACTCTCTACGTCTCTCTTAAAGAGCATTTTAATGCTTTTTATAAGTTCTGGGCAAATAAAGTAAATCTAGATGATAAAGTTGAAATAAATTATAGTTTTACTTTAGAAGAACATCAAAAATCTGCAAATAATTTCAAAGACTTTAATCCTACTTTAATGGGAGAAAAAGTAAGTGAATTTGTAGATAGTATAATATCTTATGCCAGTGAACTAAATAAGAACGTAGAGCTTCTAGAATTATTTAATAACATGGCGAAGGATATTGAAACAAAAATAGAGCATACTGAATTCAGGGAGAATTTGGAAAAACTAAAAGTAAGTTTAAAAAATAATTTAGATAAATTACTAAATGCGCGAGTATTATACTCGCAAACAATAAGTGAGGATTTTGAAGGTGAATTCTCTGATTTTTTAGAAACAACAAGCAGAGTGATACCAACAAATGAGGAAATCGTAAATATTGTCAAGGAACCGGGCAAGAAAGGTGATGAAACTAATGTTCTCAAAGAGGTATTGTATTCTCTTAAGTCCCAAGAAGAAGAATTTCAGAAATTAAGTACTGGTTTAGATTTAATGAACAAGGGAGATTATCTTAAAGCTAGAAAAGAATTTGAAGAAGTCATAAAATTAAATGATAAAAGCTCTAAGGCACACTTTTACATGGGATTAAACCACCTAATAGATGTTGAACAATTAAATGTTAATAAAAAAGGAATATATAAATGGTATGATGGAACTCTTAAAAAAGCTGTAAATGAATTGGAAAAAGCTAGAGAATACTCGATTGCTGAGACACCTTTATATCAATCAAAAACTTATGCTCTATTGGCTTTATCGAAATTATTATGTGGTGAAAATGCAAAAAAGTCATTAGAATTAGTTAATACTTCTATAGAATTATCTGATAATAGTCTTTCACGTTTCGTTAAGTCTGAAGTACTTTCTTCAATGTATCAAGATAGTAAGTCTTTTAGATATCTTGAAGATATTATTGGGAATTTAGACAAAGTTAAAGAAGAGGACCTCAAAGATATTAAACTGAGAAACTTGCTTTCTTTGGAAGATCTGTATTCTAAAAAGGCTCAAACGTTATTACTAAAAAGAACAAAAGAAGATATCCCTCAGATAAAAGAATTACTTGGAAAAGCATTAGATGAAAACAGAGATCATATTATTTCGCATATAACAATGTCTGATGTATTGCTGTGGGAGGGAACGGAATACAAAAAAAAGGAGGATGCTATATTAAACAATATTGAATCTGCTATATACATTAGAAGGGTCAAAAGTCCTTACAAAAAGGAGGCTTTAAAACACTTAAAAACTGCTCTTGAATTATCTCAAAATGAATTGGAAAAAAACTCTGAAAATCCCAAAATGGTTCGTTTTCTTTTAAGGCACAAAAATTACAAACTCCCTTATGATAAATATATAGACTTTATGTCTGAAAGAAAGGGTGAAAAAATAAAACATATACTAGATGAAATGATAAAAAAAGGAACTTTTAGAAAAATTAAGATTTAGCCATTATTTTTAATTATATCGATTCAAAAGATTTATATAGGGTCAAATTTGAGTTTTGAAAACATAACATGGAGCAAAAATCGCAAACTACAAGCATTGTAAGAATTGGGGATAAAGACGTAAAGGGAGATATATCTATCTTTCATGCTCTTATAAAATTAAAAGGTGTTAGGTTTTCTTTTGCAAAAGCAATATGTAAAGTCTTGAATCTTCCTTTAACTAAAAAAATTGGAACCATGTCTAAGGAAGAAATTAAAAAAGTAGAAGACGTAGTAGAAAATCCTAAAAAATATAATATTCCTAACTGGATTCTTAATAGAAGATTTGACCCTGAAACTGGTGAAAGTAGACATTTAACTGGCCCTAAACTCGATCTTCAAAAAGAATTCGATATAAGAAACCTCAAAAAGATAAAATGTTATAGAGGAGTAAGACATATGTTAAAGTTACCTGTTAGGGGTCAAAGAACTAAAGGCGCTTTTAGAACTAAAGGAAAAACAGTGGGTGTTGTAAGAAAGAAGCAGATGCCTGCTAAGGCTAGAAGGTAATATGGGAGATCCTAGAAAATTAAGAAAGAAATATATGAAACCAAGACATCCTTGGCAAGCTGGTAGAATCACTGAGGAAAAAGATTTCACAAGACAATACGGAGTAAAAAACAAGAGAGAAATATGGAGGGCATCTTCTAAAGTAAGAAAATGGAGACAGCAAGCAAGGAAGATAACAGAGATGAGGGGTGAACTTGCTGAAAAAGAAAAAAATATTATTATAACTAAACTGCAAAAATTAGGAGTACTTGGTGAAAAAGCAGACTTGGAAAATGTACTAGATTTAAAGGTTGAAGATCTCTTGGAAAGAAGATTACAAACACAAGTTTTTAAAAAAGGTTTAGCATCTTCTGTTAAGCAAGCTAGACAATTCATAACGCATCAAAAAGTAATGATTAATGGTAAAATTGTAACTTCACCATCTTATGTTGTAAAATTAAAAGACAATTTAGACCTAACAGCTGCATTTAAGAAAAAATTGGCAGCACCACCAAAAAAGAAAAAGGTTGTAAAGGAAGAAGAGGAAAATGGTCAAGAAGAGTAAAATAGGAGTAATTCATATCTATGCTTCTCATAATAATACTATCATTCACGCCACAGATATAAGTGGTAGTGAGACTTTAACTAAAGTAAGTGGTGGACAGGTAATCAAACAACAAAGACTAAAGTCCTCACCTACAGCAGCACTAAGAGCTGCTAAAAGACTAGCTGAAGATTTAAAAGATAAAGGTGTAACAGAAGTCTTCATCAAAGTAAGAGCTCCTGGAGGACATAATGGTCCTGTATTCCCTGGAAAAGGTGCTCAACCTGCAATCAAGACACTTACTAGGGAAGGTATAAAGATATTAGGAATTGAAGATGTAACCCCTATACCTCATGGAGGTTGTAGAAAAAAGGGTGGTAGAAGAGGTAGAAGACCATAATGGTTAAGATCAGCAATATTTTGGTTGATGAAGACTTGGAAAAAACATTTGTTATTGAAGATGCTAATTCTGCATTTGTAAATGAAATAAAAAGAGCAGCTGCTAGTCAAGTTCCAGTAATGGCTATTGAAGATATATTTTTTATAGACAATAGCTCTGCACTTTATGATGAGATACTTGCTCAAAGATTAGGACTAATTCCATTAACAACTGGTAAAGAATACAAGTTAAAGGAAACTTGCAAGTGTAAGGGTAAGGGTTGTGCTCTATGTAGGGCTAAATTAACCTTAAAAGTAAAAGGTCCTAAGATGGTTTATGCTAGTGATTTAGAAGCTAAAGATCCAAAAGTAAAGCCAATTTATCCTGAAATGTTAATTGTCGAGTTACTCGAAGGTCAAGAAATAGAATTAGAAGCACATGCTATCCTAGGAATTGGTGAAGAGCATGCCAAGTGGAGCCCTTGTTTAGCTTATTATCAAAAATATCCTAAGATAACTATAGACCAAAAGAAGGTGAGTGTTAAGGTTGCACTGGAGCACTGTCCTAAAGATGTTTTTGAGGTAGAGAACAAGAAACTCAAGGTGAAAAACCTATTGAATTGTAATTTATGTAAATCTTGTGAGGACAGGACAAATGGTGCTATCAAGATAAGTGGTGAGGCAAGTAAATACATTTTCACAATTGAAAGCTGGGGTCAGCTTCCACCTCAAGATATCCTAAAACAAAGTGTAAAAATAATCAACAGCAAGATTAAGGACGCTAAACTAAAATAGAAATTTTTAGTATTATTTGTAAAATGAAAACAGTAAATATAAAATTGATTGAGATTGTGAATCGTGACAAAGAAGACATCACCAATAAAGATTTAGTAGAAAGACTTAAAGACAAAAAAACTGGTTTAAAAAAGAATGATTTAATCTTAATATACAGTAAGACGAGCAATATAGTAAAAGCTAGATTTTATCATAACTGTGACTCTGCACATATTAACTCTTATGATGTGTTAATTAAGAGTGCGTCTGTCTCTTATACAGAAGACACACATAAACCTCTGAGTGACGTTAAAAAAATATACAAAATAGAACTTCCTAGTTTTATTAAAGAGTAAGATTTATATTCACTATTTCTTAGCTTATTTTTATGCGGGGGTGTCGGAGTGGTCAAACGAGCTACGTTGAGGGCGTAGTGGCTTAGTGCCTGCGCGAGTTCGAATCTCGTCTCCCGCATTTACTAAAGGAAAGGTTTTTTAATAGTATTATACCTCTTAAATAGTAATTGAGAGGTGTAAAATGAGCGCTTATCCAGTAGGTTCAATAGGTTATATGATGGCAAAAGATGTCATTAGAGCAGATGATCCTATTTCTAAAAATTCATTTGATAAAATATCACAATGGCAAAAATCAAAGGTAGGAATTAAAACTATGTGTGAAGACTACTTAGGCAATATTTCTGATACTAAATATCTAATAGAACAATTCACACCTATAATTTTAACTGAGTTAAAAGATATGCATGTTGTTTGTACAATCAAAAAAGGTAAACATGCCGGTAAGTACTTAGATCTTAGAGCTCATCCTAATTTAAGTCAGCCTGCTTTCGGATTTAAAAATGGAATATTTGAAGAAGGATATGTTACAATCTCAGCAAAAGTAAAAGAAAAAACAGAAGAAAATACTCCAAATGATGAGTTACTTTTCAAAGAAAAATTTTCATGGAATAACCATACAAAACTTTCAAAATCATTATATGACCACTTAAATTAACCTTCTTTTAAAGAATAAAGAAAATGGTAAAATATGAAGTCGAACCTTGGCCTTCAACTTATAATATAAAAAGAAAACTAAAGCCTAGAAATCTTACTAGTAAAGTTGAAGGCCGAAAAGTAGGAGCATTCAGAGGTGCGATTCCTCCACTTACTGTTGAGCCACCACAAGTTCATTTAGTGGCTCCAAGAGATGGAGAACCTTTTGAAGAATTGCTAACTGATTTTGATAAAAGTTTTCTAGTTGCATATTTTGATATGAAAAAAGGAGAGACAAATATTAAAGAATATCTTCAAGGTCAAGACATCATTATTCCTGAGTATAAAATACACTGGCTCATTAATAAACACGATAAAGAATTAGAATTTACTTGTGAATATGCTCCACATCCCTGGGACGGTGAAAATGATGAGCCTGAATTTCAAAATTTAGATACACTTTTACAATTTATAAAAAAGAAAGGATTAAAACAAAAATTAATTGATGCATCGTGATGCAATATTAGCAGATAAAAGCGCTTAAAAAATAAGGACACATAAACAGCTTAGGAAATAACCTAAACCTTAAGGTGTAAGTTACGTCTCCCGCACTAAATTCTATGATTATTACTTAATAATAAAGAAAAATTAAGATAAATTTTTGAGAAAAAACGCTGTGTTGAGTTCTATTACTACTCTAAAAACTCAACACAACCTTTTAATATAAATATTGCGTAGTATACTTTGATAACCATGAAACCGGAGCTAAAATTACTGATAAGTATATTTGTAATTATAGCACTCTCAACCTACGTTCATGCAGCTACAGAACCAGCAGGAGCAGTAGTGAGTGGAGAAACAGATCACGGACAATATGATCAGGGCGGTGCAGGCTCTGTATCAATAATAGAATCTGGTAATATAACTTCTGCTAACTTGGCTGCAAACATGAGTACATACAGATGGGCTGGTTTGACAGGTAATGTCTCAGGAGATATAATCTTAGCAGATGCTAATAATGAGACAATGTACACATGGACAGCAGAAGGAAGAGTCGTTTACGCTTCTAATGAATCTTCTATTGCATGGTCTGGTTTGAGTAATTCAACAGTTGCAGATATGCCTTCATATATAGCTGCTACAGATAATAATGGAGATAGATATAATAATACATTTATAGGTAGCATACTTATGGACTCTGACTTATTTAGCATATACGCTAGAAGATGTACGACTCAAAGTGCTGAATCAACAAACTGGTACACTTATTCATTAGATGATGGCACAGGCGTTCTTGTATGGGCAGGAGAAGTAGTGACAGGTGGTACGGATTATGAAAATGAGACGGCAGACTATCAGATACTCCTACCAGAAGACGGAACTGGCGGTGATGAAACAGCAAGTACCTTCTATTTATGGGTTGAACTGAGGTAAACGCTTATTTTTACTTTTCTTTTATTAATTAAATTCTATAAATATTTAAATAATTATTACTAATGAATTAAACCTATGGAAAAACAAGAGATAGGTGAAGTTACCAATAGAACTTCCACTACTGATTTTAATTTCATAGTTAGAGCGAATTCTGTTAAGAAATGGGATTATATTGAAATTATACATCCCGAGGTTGGTTCTGTGTTAGCTCAAGTCACAGATCTTGAAAAAAAAGATTCAACCACTATTGCTACGTGTATAGTCATAGGAAAAAGAACAGAAAGGGGTTTTCTGAGAAAACCTAAAACTCCTATAGAACCAAAATCTCCAGTTTATCATTCTAATGATAAAATAATAACTGAAAATCTAGGTTTATCTGATAAGGGACTTTATGTTGGCTTGCTAGAGGGAAGAGACTCTTTAAAAGTAAGGTTAAATGCTGAGAAACTAATAAAAAAACATCTGGCAATCCTAGCTAAGACTGGAGCTGGTAAATCTTATGCTCTAGGAGTAATTATAGAAGAACTAGCAGAATTAGGAATTCCTCTTTTGATTGTAGACCCTCACGGTGAATATTCTAGTATAAAAAGTGAAAATACAAATTCTGATGATAAGAAATATTTTGAATTGTATGACATTAAACCTGGTGCTATAAAAAACGTTAAAGAATTCTCTACTGACCCAAATATAAACGTAGGAACCTATCAATTAAAACTACCTATTCCTCAGGATCCTTTCACTTTAATTCAAGCTATGCCTTCTAAAATCTCTGACTCTCAGAAGAGATTGCTTTATTCTGTAGTCAAAGAACTAAAAGAAACCCGCCCTAAATTCACATTCTCAGACTTAATAGAATCTCTAGAAATCGAGGAATCAAGTGCTAAATTATCACTAATACCTCTACTTCAAGACATGAAAAATTCAGGGATTTTCTCATTTAACTTCACTTCGTCTCACGAACTAATAAAGCCGGGGCAAGTTACAATCTTAAACCTCAGGGGTGCTCCTCCAATAATGCAGGAAACAATAGTCCAAGTTCTAGTTACAGCTTTATTTGAAGAAAGAAAACTCGATAGAGTACCACCATTCTTTTTGATTATAGAAGAAGCTCATAATTTTATGCCTGAGCGAGGTTTTGGAGAAGCAAAATCTTCTCATATACTTAGAACAGTTGCTTCTGAGGGTAGAAAGTTCGGTCTAGGATTAGCAATGGTAAGCCAAAGACCTGCAAGAATAGACAAGAACGTCTTATCTCAAGCTAATTCTCAGGTTATCTTACAAGTTACCAATCCAAATGATTTGAAAGCGATATCTAGAGCATTTGAAGGTGTTTCAACACAAGTTGAAAATGAGATCAAAGCCTTACCTATAGGCAGGGCTCTTGTAATAGGTGCATCAGATTACCCTGTTTTTGTTGATATAAGGGTAAGGAAAACGCAGCATGGAGGAAGAAGTAAACCTTTGGAATTCTCTGAAACTATATCTCCGGTGTCTCAAAACAACCTAATATATGGCTTTAATTTGATGGTTGCTGAGAAGGATGTAGTTAAAATGGAAGAAAAAGATATAGCTAAGATTAGAATATTATTACAGCCTAACTTATTTGTCAATGTGAGTAAGGGTAATGAAACATATCATGTATTGGCGAGCTTAACAGAGCCTGCTTTCTATAGGTTAGAGGACAAACTTGAGAAGATAAAGATACCTTCTAGATTGGGTAACCTCTCTCCAGCCCAAAGAAAAGTTTTAGCATATGCTAATGGAAGTACTATTGCTGAATTATTCATGAAAACAGGCTTGAGTTTTAATGAAGTAACTTCTATAGCAAATAATCTACAGAGAGAAGGTTTGGTTAAGATAAGCAATAATAGATTATTCTTGTCTGAAAATATAAAGGACTTGGCTAATCTAGAAAAGCTGAATTTCTTCACAAAGCCTACACACATAAACCTCGATGGTAAAAAAATAGATCCTGAAATACCTGAAGCTCAAGTATTTAATTGGATTAGATTATTGGGTGGAAAGCCTGTAGACAAGAGAGTAGCATACTTACCCTTTTACCATATAACCTTCCAAGATGGTTCTGAAAAAACAATGGATGTGTTAAGTTACTCTACTTCAATTTAAATATATCTTGTAAATCTTTAGTAATATACTTACGCATAGATTTTCCAATAGCTTCTATTGAAGATCTCTCATTTTCAGAGAAATATGTGTTCATTTCCTCCTTAATGTGTCCTATTTTTATTTTTTCTATACTGAATGACTTAAGAAAAAATGGACGAAAAGACTTGAGGATAAAATATAGATCACTATCTATAGAACTAGCGAGAATTGACTCTAGAACTTTCCAATTATCTCCAAGCTGAATACTTCTAAGTATCATAATAATTCATCATTACTAGATAGTGTTTATATATTTTACTTTAATCTAAACAAGTTCTTGAAAAAATCAATTATTCTCTCTATAATAGATTTTTCAATAACGTTTATTTCTAGAATATAAGGCTCTAAATTCACGTTTTTAAAAGTTACAATAACTTTGTTTATTCCTAATTCAGAAGCAACTAAATTAAAATCTTCTTCAATAATCTCGCTTATTCCTACGTAATTATTTCTGCAATCTTCCTTTATGCAAACTGTTAAACTTTCTAAAGGTCCAGAACCTTTATTCTCTATACTTACACTAACAGTATAAGTATCTCCTAACTTAACTTGCATAGGTTTTAATATCTTTAATGAAACATCTGGAGAACCCTTCTTTACACCATCTTTACTGGTCATTAAAGCCTCAACTTCTCTTAATGTCAGAGAATTTACGTCTCCTTTAACAATACTTGTGGTCGCTTTCTCGCCTAAGAAATATGCTGTTGCATTGTTGAAATAGGTGTAGATATAACCTTCACTCAGGTTAGCTGGATACTTTACTATCCACCCCACTCTTTCTTCACCAAATGGCTCTAAAAAAACCATTTTCGGATTCTTATCTATTAAAGGGGGTGCTACCCTTAGTGCTGCAGATGTACTTACATAATAATCATTTGGATTTTTTATGTCTAACCATATTATATTGTAGCTCCCGAGAGTCAGACTTACATCTTCTACACTTAGTTCTCCTTCTAAAAATATCGGCATATTCATAGTATTCGAAATAACTTCTATTTCTTCTATTAAGGTTCCGCTTCCGACGTTTCCTCCGACCCATTTATATTCTACAGAAGAAGGCATGGGATCTATAGTAGTTAGTAATTTAACGTGTGTGGTGTCTAACCAACCAAGTTCTCCGTATGTTGGGTCTATTGGAATCCATCCATACTTGGGAAGCCAGACCTCTAACCATCCATGAGACCCAAATTTATTCTCTTCAAAAGTGCCGTAAGAATAACCTGTTATGTATCTAACAGGTATGTTAACAGATCTCAATAAAGCCATTAACAAATTAGAGAATTCATCGCATGCTCCTTCCCTTGTCTTCAATACAATACTTGCTTTTACAGTATCTCCCACTTCAGCTGTAGTGTAATTTAAATTTGAATTAACCCAATTTGTCATCTTAAAAATAACTTTGTATGCGTCATCTTCTCCTGAAGCCAGACTGTTTGCCAGTTTTTTGATCTCTATGTTATCCGAATCACAGAGCTCAGAAGACTGAGTATATTTTTCGTATTCTTCTGGGACTGTCATAGGAAAATTGATTTTGTCTTTTATTTTTTTTATTTTCAAGGTATTTTTAACTCTAGAATTTATGTAGTAATCTACTTTTCCGTCTACTGAGGACCATGAGAATACATAAGCATTGTCTTCTAAATTACTCCTAGGATTCGTATTTATATATGAAATAACTGAGTATTCTTCTTCTTTAGGATAAACATAGAGATAGAGTGTTAATTCACGGACATCATATGTAAGAATTTCACCACTTTGTTCAACATTCAACTCCATAGTATCTGAATAGAATAAATCATCAGCATTGACTAGGGGTATGAAAAGCACAATAAGCAGTACAAGTAATATTTTTCTCATTTTATTAATTAAGAGATAAACATTTAAATACCCTTTTATTCTAATTAATTAGATGGTAAAAATAAAAGAAGGCGACTGGATTGAATTAGATTTTATTGGAAGGGTAAAAAGAACTGGTCAAATATTTGATTTGACTAAAGAGGACGTAGCAAAAAAAGAAGGAATTTACCAAGAACAGCAAGAATATAAACCGCTTAAGGTAAGAATAGGTTCTCAACAACTATTGAATGGTTTAGATAAAGCTATGATTGGTAAAGAAGTTGGAAAGTCGTTTAAAGTGATTATAAAACCTGAAGAAGCATTTGGTAGAAGAAATCCTAAATTAATTCAGCTTACTTCTCTAGCTAAATTAAAGAAAAAAGGAGTTAATCCTGTCCCCGGAATGCCTCTGAATATAGACGGAGCGATGGCGTATGTAAGAGCTGTATCTGGAGGCAGAGTAATACTTGATTTCAATCATCCTTTATCTGGAAAGGAATTGGAATACGAAGTATATCCTATAAGACTCATTGAAAAAACTGAAGAAAAAGTAAAATCAATAGCTTCACTTTTATTAAACCTTGAAGACAGAGATTATGATATCAAAGTAACTGGTGAAGAACTGGAACTTAAATTTAAAAAAGATGTTCCTAAGAATATACAAGAATTATTCAAGAAACAACTCATAAATCAAATTTCTGAAATAAAGAAAGTCAATATTGTTTCTAAATCTAGAGAAAGTAAAAAAACTCAGAAGGAAGAAGACAAATCTAAGAAGAAATAAGCTCTGGTTTAGTAAGAGAAAGGTTTTTAAATAGAGTTATAACTAATAAGTCGTTGTAAGAGGTGTAAAATGGGAGAAAATGGAATTAAAGGGTGTTCCATTGGTCTATTAATTAATGAAGGAGTAGAACAACGACATGTTGCCCCAGGGGTAGGTAATAAAACACAAAGACTAGACGATATTGTAAGAAAACTATTCAAAGCTGGCGAAATACGACCAGAAATAGTTGCAGATAGAATAATAATTCGTAGAAGTAACGGTAAAACTCTTTGTACATTTAGAGAATATATCGGAGACTCTGAATGTGGTCCTGAAGAAAATTATATGGATGTACAGCAGGAAATAGTTGATAATAATAATATTCCTGTAAGTGATATATCTCTGCCAGGAGACTACGAGATTCTAACATGCCTTGGACAATTCATTCCCTATGGCGTACATAGAGATAGAGAAGGCGTTCGTATTAAAGAAAGCTGCAAAGGATGTAGATTCTATAAATAGATTTCTTAACCTTCTTTTAATTTTAGGTTTAATTACTTGTGGGATACTAAAGAATAAAATCGCTGTAAGAGTCTTGGATAAAAATTTATCCAACTAAACACAATATTTATAAAATTCTCATACCACCGTTATTAGTAAGAGGTGAAAAAATGTCTGCATTTTATGATGAAGAAGATGATTATGAAGGTGTTCTCGGAAGTGAAAAAGAGGATTCTAAAGAAGAAGATTCTCATATTAAATCAGAAGATACTTTTGAGGGAAAAGATCCTTTTGAAGAAAAGGACCCTATAAGCGAATTAAGTAAATCAATTGTCCCCCCTTCTACAAAGGTGTCAAGTAAGGAAATTGGTTTAGTAGATCAAGAATTAGAAGAGATTATTTCTAAGATAGAAACAAGAATAAAAGTAGTTGGAACTGGCGGAGCTGGCAACAATACAGTCTCAAGAATTTCTGAGATGGGTGTTTTAGGTGCTGAAACTATAGCTGTTAATACCGATGCTCAAGATTTGTTAAAGGCTAAATCTAGCAAGAAGATACTGATCGGTAGAGATGTAACTGGAGGATTAGGAGCTGGTTCTGATCCTGGAATTGGAAGAGAAGCTGCAAAGGAAAGCGAGCAAGATATAAAGCAAGCTGTAAAAGGAGCGCAAATGGTTTTCCTAACTTGCGGTTTAGGTGGTGGAACAGGTACAGGAAGTATTCCAATCCTTGCTGAAATAACTAAGAAACTAGGAATACTAACAGTAGCAATAGTAACCTTACCATTTACTATAGAGGGTCAAAAAAGATTAGACAATGCTCAGGATGGTCTTGAAAGATTAGAAGGACTAGTAGACACTCTAATTGTAATTCCTAATGATAAATTACTAGAACTCGCACCAGACTTACCTTTATCTACTTCTTTTAAGGTAGCTGATGAAATCCTAACAAATGCTGTAAAAGGAATAGCTGAATTGGTAACAAAACCAGGTTTAATCAACTTAGACTTTGCAGACATTAGAGCTGTAATGGGTGAAGGTGGAATTGCTATGATTGGTATTGGTGAATCTGATACTGAAAGTAGAGCTGAGGAAGCAGTTGAAAAGGCTATTAATAACCCATTATTAGACGTAGAGATACCTGGAGCCAATGGTGCATTAATTAATGTACTTGGTGGAGAAGATATGACTCTAGACGAAGCGAAGAAGGTTGTTGAAACAGTATCTACAAAGTTAAGTGACGATGCTAAGATAATATGGGGAGCTCAATTATCACCAGACTTAAAGAATTCTATAAGGGCTATGTTAATAATAACTGGTGTAAAATCCCCGCAAATATTTGGAAAAGGAATGTCCTTCATGGACAAAAGAAGAGAAGAGATATCAGGAGACTTGGGAATAGAATTCGTTGATTAATCTTATTTTATTTTTTTACTTATATCGTGTTCATCTATTATCTCACCAAATAATTCTTCAATCAAGTCTTCCATTGTAATAATACCAAGAGTCTTACCAGTATCTGATTGAATTACAGCAAGATGTTTCTTTGCTTTCCGCATCTTTTGTAGAATATCATCTGCTCTCGTCCCTGACTTTATTTTGAGAATGTCTCTCTTGATTTTAAATAAAGGTGCTCTTTTATTTTCAACATTTAAGGTATCTTTTACATGAACCATGCCAGTAATATTATCAATGTTTCCTCTGTAAATAGGAAAACGGGAAAATCCTGTTTTTATTGAAGTTCTTATTAGATTATTTATAGTATCGCTTTCTCTAAGAGAAATTATATTTTTACGAGGAACGTGAATTTCTAAAGCATGAGTATCATCGAAATCAAGAGCTTCACTCACTAGTTCCATTTCATCCTTTTCTAGAGCTCCTTCTTCTGCTCCTAATTCAACTATAGCTTTGATTTCTTCTTCCGTGACTTCAGATACTTGGTTTTTTTTACCAATCACACTCAATAAACTGTTTGAAATATGAACAAGAAAAATAGCAAAAGGATAAACTATTGTAGTTAATATGTATAGCGGTTTTGCGATTTTAAGTAAAAATCTTTCATTTTTAATGCCTAGTGCTTTAGGGGTGACCTCTGCGAATATAACAACCATAAATGTCATTATCGCTGTTGCAATACCTATCCCAATATTACCAAAGTATTCAGTTGCTATTGCTCCTGCAATTATTGAAGCTAGAATATTTACTACATTATTACCTACTACTATTGAATTTACTACTCTTTTCGGCTTTTCGAATAATTTGTCTATTATTTTTGCGTTTTTATTCCCGCGCCTTGCTTTCTTTCTGATTAATGCTCTATTAACAGAGACGAAAGCCATCTCTGCTCCTGAGAAGAATGCTGAAAGGAGAATTAGAACTATGATAAGAACCAAACCAATAATGAGTAAGATCATATTTTCCCTCTATAATCTATTAGTCAAAAAAATCTTAAAAAGGTTTCTAAGTGAGCGCTAGGAGAGGGATTCGAACCCTCGAGAGCCGAAGCTCACAGGATCTCAAGTCCTGCGCGTTACCAGGTTCCGCCATCCTAGCATAATCTAGCGATAATTTACCATTTAAAAAGTTATAGAATTCTTAATTTTTAGAAAATAAAGGAGATTTAGAATTAAAAGAAGGTTAATTAATAGGACATCATTCGGATTATCTCTCTTTCATCATCACTTACTCCGAACATACCGTCATCATCAAATAGTTCATCTAGTGTTTTTCCGTCTTTGGGAACCTTAAAGACAGAAATATTTGGATTATCATCATAAAAAAATTTAGCCTCCTTATAAAGTAATTTTCCATCTTCACTCTGACCACATAGAATCCCTTTTTGATATGCTACGAAGGTTCCTTCATAACCGACTAATTTTTTATCAAATAAGTCATTTACGAACCAGTAAGCATTGTGTTTCTTAATTAAACCTCTATTTTCCTCTTTTGATAGACCTTTAGGAGTTAGTAGAAACTCCCTGATTTTCTTATCGTCTGATACCCTTAGTTTTGATACCATTTCACTTCCTCAAAGCAGAGAAAACCTTATATATTTTATTGGTTAGTGGTAATCTTCATGGCAATTAAGACAACTGCGTATCTATCATTGAGAGAAGGACTTTTATATAATCTGGAGAATCCTGATGATGAGTATTCGACACCATTTTCAGACAATGATGCTAAAGATCTAAGATCAATTATTAATTCTATTGATGATCTGCAAGGAGGTTCAAGAAAGGTGTCTGATATAGACAGAATTGCATTAGGTCCTAACTGTATTGTACCAAAAGATATAAAAATTACAGAAAATACACCTGCGCCCGAAATAACAAAACATCTCTATGAAGGAATAAGTTCTATACTTCAAAAATACTGGGTTAATGCTTCCTTTTATATAGATCTAGGTAAGTCTTTTGAGGAATTAAACCTGAAACCTTCTAACGATACTAAAGAAATAATAGAATGGGCAAACGAATCATTTCACGCTTATAAACAGCTAACTGGAAGTGATCATCTTAAAATGTGCTGGCAAAGAATTAAGGATGGTCTAGAAAGGGAAGACTTAGGTTTACCTGATTCTGAATAAAACCAGAGCTTATTTCTTCTTAGATTATGTGATTGATATATTCAATAAATTCAGGAATACTTCCTACAAGAATCCCATGATATATTGCACTGCCATAAAATTCTAATGGCTTATTCTCTGTTAGTTTCCCCTTATAACCTTCTTTAATACCTACAGGTATTCCAATAAAAGGTATCCATGTCAATTTACTTAATTTTTCGACTTTTGTTTCCAGTGTTTCTTTTTTAGCCATTATTAAATCCAATCTGTAAGTAATGCTACTACAATTACTGAAAAAATCAGTATGATAATTAAAAATATAAATGGAGCAATACAGCGTTCCCACAAAATCCTTCTTTTTTCTTCTTTACTTAAAACCATTATTTCTTCTTAGATTTCTAGAAACTATTTTTCAGGCAATAAAATAGGTATTCCTTTTTTTATTGGATAAACCTTCCCACAAGAAACACAAGTTAGGGTCTGCTTTTCCCTGTCATATATTAGATTAGCTTTGTCTTCAGGACAGCACAGAACATCTAGTAATTCATGCGACAAATATTCTTTTTTTGCCATATTCTTTTTTTCCTAATTGTTATTTATAAAAGTTATCAAAACAGTATCAGTTTTGATAGCAAGACCTTTGCTCTTTTTCATAATCTCTTTAGACGTCATTTCTGCTTTTCCTAT
>CP070803.1:805710-833310 GCA_020343615.1 Candidatus Woesearchaeota archaeon
TAATTATTTTTTTTAATAAATAAGGATTTTTCTCTTTGATTAGATTTAAAACTCCTCTTATTTTCCTAACAATACCCATTTTAATAAAGTTCTTTAAGTTTCTTAAAATTATCTTTCCAGCTATAGTTTTTATTTATTTTATAATATTCCTTTTTTATGAATTTAAGTCTAATTTTTTTATCATTTAACAATTCCTTAATTTTTTTATGATATTGATTGATATCTTCCACCATACAAAGATATCCAGTTTTTCCATCATCTATAAGATCTAAAGTTCCAGGTATTTTGCTACTAACTATTGGAATTTTATAAACTGCAGCTTCCATTATAACCCCAGCTAAGCCTTCACCTCTTGAAGGAAAAAAGAAAACAGATGCTTCATGATAAAAATTGTGAATATCTTTTCTAAAACCAGTGAATACAACCTTGTCTTCAATCTTTAGCTTCTTAACTAAGTCCTCATATTCCTTTCTACACGGACCATCACCAACTAATACACATCTGATTTTATCTTCCCTAAATTTCTTGATAGTTTTTAATACAATATCTACCCCTTTTCTAGGGACTAGCAAACCTACAAATAGGATAATTTTTTCATCTTTACATATATTGAATTCCTTTCTTATATCTTTATCCTTATCTTTAAGTTTGAAGTTAATACCTGTAGGAGTGATTACTATTTTTCTTTCAGGGATGCCCGCTTCTTTAGCATATTTAATAAAAGAATCACCATATACAGTAACGTAATCTACACCCCTAAAAATTAATTTAGCTATTACTTTGAAATAGAATTTAAAAAAAACATCCATGATTCCACCCATTTTAAAAGAATAAGAAGGAATCGTGTCCATAGTAAGTATTAGCTTCTTATTTCTGAAAAAAAGATTTTTTAATATTATTATCCAAGTGTTACTAAAATAAAAAGGAACCCACATATGAAGTATGTCATTATTCTTTAAAATATTCCATGATTTTTTAAAGAAGTCTAAACTCGGAATAGGCCATTCTGATTTCATAGGTGGATTAATACAAGGGTAAGCAATAACTTTAACACCTTCTAATTTTGAATAATATAAAGAATCATCTCTCTTTTTAAAAGCAAGACGTGGAGTTAATATACTTATTTTAAAATTTTTATCTTTACCGAACATACTAGATATTTGAGCTATAGGTCTTTTCATTAATACTGTTGGGTTTACATAACATATCTTAACCATGAAAATAAAAAAATCAGGAACACTTTTATTATTTTTGTTTTTTATCTTTTCCTTCAATAGCTATTTTTCTAACTAATTTAGTCATCTCTCTTTCTGTTTTTTCTATTTTAGAGTATAACAAAAAAACTACATAGAATAGTACAATTACAGAAGTATATAATACTACGTCAGCGCCTCTTCCAATGTCAAACAAATTAGCAAAGAAAGTAGCAACACCTGGTATAAGCGTAACGGTTATTATAGCAATCCAAATAGAAGCCCAAAATATGAATTCTTTCCTAGATAGCCTACCTCTTTTAAATTTCTTTATAACACTAAGTAATACGAATATTCCAAAAAACACAACTAATATCTGAATAGCAGCCATTTACAATAACCTCCTGAATATTAATCTGAATAAAATATTTACAGAATGTAATGCACTTTGACCCTTTCCCATAGTTTCTTTAGAGTATCTAATATTAACTGGTATTTCTTTAAATTTTAGATTATTAGTTTTTATTTTTTGAATTATCTCAGAAGCATGGGTCATTCCATCTTCCGTTATTTGTATCCCCTTAGCAGCATTTCTTGATAAAACTCTGAACCCATTATGAGCATCAGTTAACCTTTGTCCACCTGAAAATATCCAATCGATTATTGTAGAGCCCTTAAGAAGTATAGACCTACCTCTAGGCATTTCTTCGTTTATTTCTAAGAATCTACTACCTAAAGTTACATCAACAACTCCCTCTTTTACAGGATCTAATAAGTTTTTAATCTCACTAG
This sequence comes from Candidatus Woesearchaeota archaeon, assembly GCA_020343615.1. Taxonomy (GTDB): domain Archaea; phylum Nanobdellota; class Nanobdellia; order UBA10117. Next base: position 807,696 of record CP070803.1, read on the forward strand.
CTCTATGCTGACCATCTGCATCGAATGTTACGATATATTCCGCACCATTGTCCAACGCGTAAGATATACCTGTCTGCAATGCGGCACCTTGACCCCTATTTATAACATGTTTTAGTACAGTAATACCTTCTCTTTCTGCTATAATCGATGTATCGTCTTTCGAACCATCATCAACGACTATGATATTATTATATTTGTTATCTTTGAGATCTTTGATTACGTCTACAATTCTTTTTTCTTCATTATACGCTGGAACTACAATAAATATTGACATAATAAGTAACTTATCAGTAAGTTTTATAAATTTAATTTTTTTCCCCAATAATATGAATTTAAAGGATTTAAAGAAAAAAGTATCTTGGCATGATTTTTTATTAATAGCTATTATATTACTTCTTATACTCCTTCAGGTGAATCTTGTTTCAAACCTAAAACAATTACCAAGTCCATTGTATGGAGGAGATTTATATCATCAATTAGGAGCCATAAATCATGTAAAATATGGCGGTAATCCCCTAGTTAATTTTCATAATGATGATCCCATTCCCAATTATTTTCCTTTATATACAGGCATAGTTGGAGGAGCAGCAAGAATATTTAATCTAGAATCCATGCAAGCAATGTTCTTGTTTTCATATATATTTACAATACTCTCAGTTATTATCTTTTACTTTCTTGGAATTATTTTATTTAAAAATAAGAATGTTGCTCTTTTATTACCTTTAATCTATTACTCTATTTTAACATATAAGCTTAGATTAGTAATCAAATATAGCTACTTTGCTGCTTTGGTTATGCTACCCTTATTTTTTATGTTTCTTATCCTAACACTATTAAAATCATCTGAAAATAATAAAACGAAGTATGTTTATGCGGCTATAACGAGCATATTATACGGCTTATGTTCTCTTTCACATGGAGTAATGTTCCCCACATTAACAATTCTCATGGTTCTTATATTTATTTACCTATTCTTTTATAATTATCTACATGAAACAAAATTCAAGATTAAAAAATGGAAGGAAGATTTAAAGGAAAATCTCTCAACTTTTCTTTTATTAGCTATACCTGGGTTCCTTATATCACAATTATACTGGTATCACATAATTAAAGGAGTTATCTTTAACCCAAGATCAGAAGCAAGTATCCTATTAAATATGAACGCTAATTTAGAATATAGTGCTTTAAATAACATATTTGAAACCATTTTTAATTTTAGCAATATGGGTGCTGCATTTGTAACGTTATTATTTTTACTTTCAATTGTAATTCTGTTTTCTCTAAAAAAGTATAAAGAAGTACTTAAAACATTACGTTTCTTATTCATAAGCACATTAAGTATAATTATAATTCTAATCATTATTCCTTTTTTAACAGGAACATCATTTACTGTTATATTGCATAAAGTAATAAGCATTTTTCAGTTACCTTTAATGATTGCTATATTAACCACGTTGTCTCTTTATATTCTACTTAAGATAATTAAAAGAAAAAACAAGGCAGGTCAACATATTATAATTATATTAGTATTAATATTTCTTTTATTTACTAATTATTCGGGCTATAAAGACTATGAATCCTATAAATGGTATGAAACAGGTACTGAGCCACTTCCTTCTTATTACACAACAATAGCTGATTACATAAATGCGAATACAGATGTTAATGATGTTATTTTAACAAATAAAGAACTAGGATTTTCAGTTAATGCGTTTACGGGTAGAAAATTAGTAGCACATCCCCCAGGTCATAAAACCTTAATATATGATCTTAGCACTAGAGAAAAAGATCTAGCGATAATGCTCTATGGAGATGACTCAGCGCCTAGGGAAGAACTATTTGAAAAATATAATGTCAAATATTTCTACTGGGATTATTATTGGATACATAGCGAATTTATATTTAATCAGGAAGGACAAATTGTAGGCTTATTCGACCCCATAGAATTGCTGAATACGGACGAAAACAAAGAGATATTAGATAAATATAATATAAGATATACAGAGGAGAAATTGGAATTGAATCCTAATCTTAGAGGTACTGTGATGAAATATGATGTTCTATTAGTTTATCCTCAATTTAATCTCACTCATCCTTGGTCTTCTTCTTTAGACGAGTTTTTAAACTTAGAGAAAGAAATTAAAATAAAAGATCAAATAGGTGTTAGATTATATAAAGTTATATACTAATGTCTAGGGTATTCGTTTTAGGGGTTGATGGAGGAACATTTGATATTGTTAGACCCTGGGCTCTAAAAGGAGAATTACCTACTTTTAAAAAGCTAATTGATAGTGGAATAAGTGGAGATTTAGAGTCTACAATACCTCCCTTGACTGGTCCAGCATGGATTTCTTTTGCTACTGGAAAAAATCCTGGGAAGCATGGATGTTTTGATTTTATGAAAAGAAAAAAAGATTCTTACGAGAGAGAACCAATTAAATTAAAAGATTTTAGAAAGTATAGTATTTGGAATTTGTTAAGTAAAGCGAATAAGAGGACTTGCGCCATTAATGTTCCAGTTACTTATCCTCCACAAACTGTTAATGGTTATATTATTTCTGGAGTTATGACTCCCTCTATGGATTCAGAGTTTACATACCCGCACTCATTAAAACAAGAAATCATAGATAAATTTTCAGGATATAGAATAACTGCCGAAAGTACATATCAACCAGGAAAAGAAGAAGATATAATTAAAGAATTGCAGAATGTAACTAAAAATAGAACTAAACTTATAAAATATATGTACGAAAAAGAAGATTTTGATTTTTTTATGGCAGTTTATGGATGTTCTGACTTTATGTCGCACTGGTTTTGGCATCATATGGATAAAAATCACCCCCTTCACGATCCTATCAAATCCAAAAAATGGGAAAATGCAATTCTAGAATATTACAAATTATTAGACAAGCAACTAAATGAAATTCTAAGTATACTTAAGAAAGATACCACTTTCTTTATTATCTCTGATCACGGTTTTGGACCTTATGAAAAAGGAGTTTACATTAATAGCTGGCTTATCGACAAAGGCTATCTAAAACTAAAATCTAATCTATCAACAAAGTTCAAGTATTTCTTACACAAGAAAGGATTAAATCTGGACAACATGTATAATCTTATTCTAAAGACAGGAATACTTAACACGTCCCTATTTAATAAACTAGGTTTTAGCAATGCAATGAGTAAAGAATCAGAAAGAGCCAGAACAAAGATTCTCAAATTTTTAAGTTTCCTATTTTTATTATCCTTTAAAGATGTGGATTGGAAGAAAACAAAAGCTTATTCTATCGGTAATTATGGACAGATATACCTTAACATTAAAGGAAGGGAACCTGAAGGAATAATAAAAAAAGAAAATTATAACAAAGTAAGAAATAAGCTAATTTCAGATTTAAAAACAATAATTGATCCAAAAACAAATAAACATATAGATATTGAGGTTCTCAAAAAAGAAGAAATTTATAACGGACCACATACTGAAAATGCGCCAGATTTATTTTTTATTATGAACAATTTTAAGTATATTGCAGCAAGATATTTTGAATTTGGTTCATCAAAACTTTTTGGACCTCCACATAGAAATTTATCAGGATGTCATAGAAGAAACGGCATGTTCTTAGCAAGTAATTCCAATATTAAAAAAGGAATAAAAAACGCATCAATTATAGATATTACACCGACCATTCTGCATATATTAAAAGTACCAATACCTATAGATATAGATGGTAAAATTCTTACTGACATTTTCCTTAAAGATTCAAAATTTAACAGAAAGCCCGTATATGAAAAAAGCAAAGATGAGTCGTCAATAATCCATAAAATTAATATCTAATTTTCTTTTAACGTATCTTTAGAAAAATGTAGTTTTAGATTTAGATGATAAAACATAACCGCAAAGAATAATGAGATCAGTATGAAAGCAGTTCTGTCTAATAAAGCTAAAGAAAATCCGCTATTACTGCTTACCCCCACCATTGAGAGTAAGAAGACTATAAGTGCCTCTTTTGATCCAAGTCCCCCAGGAATCATACTTAGAATACTTATACTGCTAGATATGAAGAAGGTACTTAGTGAATAAAAGAAACCTATATTTATATTGAGGGCTAAAGCCAGCATGTAGAATCTAGCACCATGAATAGTCCAAGCAATAAGGGTCCAAAGTAACCCAGTACTTAGTAACTTCTTGTTTCTACTTAGTTTTTCCAATTCTTTAAAGAAAACACCAGCATTTTCTTTAACCAAGCTCCCCCATTTTGTTCTTTTAAACCTACCAAATAACTTTTTCTCAAAGTAACCGAATATCCTAATAAGTAAATCCGATTTTCTCATCAAAATTAATGCGATAATAATAAGGAAAAGTAAAATCAACAATACTATTAGAATATCAAATCCTATATTAACACTACCTACTATTAAATATAACACAAACCAAAATATACTGAATATAATAAATACGCTAAAATCTAGAATTTTTTCAAACAAAGCAGATGATAAACCTAACACAAATTTATAATTATTGAGTTTTTTTAGAGCATATGCTCTATAGAAGTCCACTGTAAAGTTTGGTAGAATTAAAAAAAGAAAATTAGCAGCACTTACAATCTTGAAGCTATCTTTAACTTTTAATTTTACTTTATTATATTTTAATATCCTATGCCAACGATATGATTTAATGAATAATGAGATAAATGTTAAAATCATAGCAATAAGAAAGTATGTTACATTGACATTTTTTAGTTGGCCTACTACCTCTTCTGTATCGATAAAGAAGAAAAGAGCTAATATTATAAAAATACCCAGTAAAGTAAGAAAAACTTTCTTTTTATCCATGATTTATCCCTTCTTTTTATCTATATAAATATTATACCATAACTGGAAATTTACTAAGTTCCATAATTGTCTAGCATATACTAGTTTTGATCTCTTATACTTATCAAATATTTTTTGGATATAATCATGATTAAAGAACCCATGCTTCTTTAGTTCTTCTTTGCTCAATATTTGCTCAAATTGTTCTTTTAGCTCTTTTTCTATCCAATATCCTATAGGGACGTGGAAAGTCTGCTTCTTTAAATTCAATAACTCTTTAGGGATATATTTATTCGCAGCCTTTTTTAGGATATATTTTGTTGTACCTTTATGCAATTTTAAATTAGTAGGGATTCTAAATGCTAACTCTGCAATTCTATGATCTAATAGAGGAACTCTCCCCTCAATAGAATGAGCCATAGTTGTTCTGTCTGTTTTAGGCAAATAACAATCAGGTAATAAGAATTTAACATCTAAATAGCAATACTTATTTAGTAAGTTATCGAATTTATCAAATGTTTCATACATCCCGTTACAAATATTACCAACCTTTAGTTTCTCAGAATATAACCCTTCTCTCTCCTTTTCATAAAAGATGGATATTAATTTGTAATAAGCTTCCAAATCATCATCAGTTTTCATAAAGGAAGTAATTCTATTTCTCCCTTCCTCACCCATATTGGATGCATATTTATAGACCTTATCTAATATTTTCTTAGGGGTTTTTTCAACAGCTAGAGGAAAGACTTTTCTCATAAGAGGTATTTTATCTAGTTTCTTCTTCATCATCAAAAACTTATATTGGTCATAACCAGCAAACAACTCATCACCGCCATCCCCTGTTAGTACTACAGTTACATGTTTTGTCGCTTCTCTAGATAATTCATACACAGGAATTGCAGCAGGGTCTGCAAAGGGTTGGTCGAAATGCTTAATTAGATCAGGGAGTATTTTTGAAATATCCGGATCTATTACAAATTCTTTATGTTCTGTATTATAACTCTCACTAACAATCTTAGCTTTGTCTAATTCATTTACATAACCTTCACCGTACTTGAATCCTACAGAGAAGGTCTTGATTGGAGAAGAATCATCTTCTTCCTTCTTAATGCTAGCTAAAAGTCCTACAACTGCACTAGAATCAATCCCACCAGATAAATAGACTCCTAGAGGGACGTCACTGATTAATCTCTTTTTAATACTGTCTTTTAGTAGAGATCTCAGTTCCTCAATAAAAAAATCTTCGTCAGACTCTACAGAAGCTTCTTCAATGTCCCAGTATTCTTTAATTATTAATTCCTTTTTCTTTAAATCAAAAATACCATAATGAGCAGGAGGGAAAGAAAAAATATTCTTGAATATAGTTTCGTTACCAGGAATATATCTCATAGCTATAAATTTATCAAGAACAGGTTTATTTATTTCTCTTTCAATAGGATGTTCTAAAATTCCTTTTATCTCAGAACAGAATATGAACACTCCAGCTTTAATGTAGTAATACAAGGGTTTTATTCCAATTCTATCTCTTGCTAGGAAAAGCTGTCTCTTGGCAGTATCATAAATACATATTGCAAACATACCATTGAATTTTTTCAAGCAGTCAACACCATATTCTTCATATGAATGAACAATAACTTCACCGTCACAATTAGAATAAAATTTATGACCTTTATTTTCCAGCTCTTCTCTTATCTCTTTGAAATTGTATATCTCACCGTTGTATATCAATTGTAAAGAGTCTTTTTCATTGTGCATTGGATATAAGCCCTTTTTAAGGTCGATTATACTCAATCTATTTTGCCCTATAGAAACAAATCTATCCCCATATTCTCCGTAATCATCAGGACCCCGATGTACTGTAGCTTTACTCATTTTTTTAAGAAGTCCCTTATCTCTAAAATTAAACCCGCATATACCACACATTTTATTTCTTGTTTATTATGTCAGCAATTAATCCAAAGAAGAAAATCTGGAATGCCATAAAAAACAGAACTAGTGTTAATCCACCAAAACTATTTTGTAAAATAAGATCCCTTAAACCTCTTAACAAACCAAGCAAACCAAAAAGTAGAGCCAAGGGAATAAAAAATCTTAAAGGATTAAAATACATAGTTAATCTCAATAACAACGAGAAGAACCGTAGCGTATCCTTTATTGGATGTATTGAAGAAGAACCTGATCTCTTATGATAACTTATTGGAACGTATTTAACAGGATAGTTATGGGTAAAACAAGCCATAGTCATAGTTGAAGTAAAAGAAAATCTTTCAGGTAGCAATTTCCAAAATTCTTTAGCAATAATTTTTTTAAATATTCTTAATCCAGAATTTAAATCTAATACCTTATTCTTTGATAAGAAACTAGCCAATACTCTTAATACCCATTTTGGAAACCTTCTAAGAAATGGAACGGATTTTTTATGTCTGTTACCTATAACCATATCATAATCTGGGATGTATTTAAGTAAATTAGGGATTTCTTTCATAGGGTAACTACCATCAGAATCGGTTATTAGAATGTAATCATATTTCGAATTGTTCATTCCTGTCTTTAATGAAGCACCATAACCTCTATTTACTTTGTGTTGAAGTAGTTTAATTCCACTTATCTTTTTAAGAACATTATAACTATCATCTGTAGATTTATCCTCTATAACAATAATTTCATATTTAAGATTCTTAACACCTTTTAAGACTTCTTTTAAGTCTTCAAGCGTTTTCTTTACAGATTCACTTTCATTATATACTGGAACAATAACACTTAATTCTTTCATTTTATATAACTAATAACCATACCACTCCTCAAAGTCTTCCGGTATCTCAAGGAAACTTTGATCAACCTTGACATCTTCAGGATAACTTATTTTCCAAATTTTAATAGGACCAATTACTCTATTCCTAAATATAGAAAAAGGCACATCATCTGAATAAACTTCTTCAAACCCTTCAACTTCTTCATTTAGAATATATAATCTCGCAAGTAATCCAGGATAAACCTTATTTGATAAAAATAAAACCGCACCTTGTTCTACCTTTTCTTGTTGATTTAGATAAAGATCAATAAACACTATACACCCATCTAAGCTCGAATTAGTATCAAAGATTTGTTTTTGTCCATTTATATAGACACAATTAACCTCTTCATTGAATTGTTTGTCATTATAAACAATTGCTGCTTCAGGAGCTTTGATTAAGGTCTTATTTTTGTCTAAAGTTATTAAAAAAGCACCAATTCCTGCTTTATTTTCAGGAAGTACAAGATTATCCAGTACAATATCTTGATCAAAAGTCCAACCCCCTTGATAGACGTACAAAGTACCATTTCTTACTTCTTTTTCTTGCGATAATAAAAATGTACCAATAACCGACTCTCTATCATATGCTCCAGGAGGTCCTTTATGAGAAGCTAGATAAGAAAATGCATGGTATTTTCCTATTTCTTCCCAGGAATATAGTAAATAACTTACATTATGTGATTTAAAGTAAGTTAGCGGATCATCTTCTTCAAATGCAACCATTCCATATCGCGCCAAAGTATATATCCAATAAGAATGGCCTTTACCTCCATCTTCAGTAGATGGTCTTTCAGCAACTGCTTGAGTCCAGTACCCATAATCCCACCAATGAGAAACTACAGAATCTACTGGCGTATTATCTCTTAACCATAACATAGAACTTTCCCATTGTCCTGGTAAATGAGATCCTGTATTTTTAGCTTGACTAGCAGAAGTACTAGCATTTACATAGAAAATACCAACGATAACAATTATTACTAATATAGATAATAATCTTAGATTTTTTCGAATATATAGTTCCTTAGTCGCAGAGACAAGGAAGTATCCAGCCATTAAAGCAATAAACGGTGCAAAAACAAATACGAATCTAGCAGCAGTTTTGGATAAGTAAGAAGCTACAAGGAATATAATTAAAGGTAGCAAATATGCTATCTTAGATTCGGTGATAAATTTACTTTTATCACCGCGTTTATAGTATGAATATACATACATAATTACTAAAATACCAGTCGGTATAACAAATGCAAGTAATCTGACCTGATTAGATATCTTTGGTACTAATAGTATATATAACGAAATAAAGGTAACTATTTCAAGTAAAATTAAGTGCTTTTTACTTTCTTTAAACGAACTATAAAGCAAATATAAGGCTCCCAAAATACCAAAAATTAGAACCCAGCTAAAAGTCCCCCAAAGATTAACACCTCCAATAATTTCAGAAGTTGTACGAGAAACCCTTTCAGCTCCACCAGGGCTAAAAATTCTTCTTACAAGTCCAGCAAAGAGAGCAGGACCTAAGACCATAATTCCTCCAACAAGAGAAACCAAAGCAGCAAGTATTGTCGACACTAAGGCAGATGGTACTTTTTTTATCTTGATTTTAAACTTTTTTATAATAAGATAATGCATTAACAAGATTAATACCGGAAACCACACAATACCTAAAGCCATTATATAAAATGTACTTATAAAATTAACAAGCATCAAATATAATAATACAAGAGGTGAGAACACAATACTCCATATGAGGAATCCTACAAAATATTTCTTGTTTATCCTATTGAATAAAATATCTATTATGACAAATAACGAAACCGATACAACTAGCAAAATAACACCTGTCCAAGTTAAGGCCATTAGAGACGCCAAAAATCCAGATACACCAGCAAATAAGAATTTCTTCTTAAGATTCTCTTCATTTCTAAATTTAACAAATAACCATAGTGAAGAGAATAATAATAACATTGCTAAAGTTTCATGGTCTGCAAATCCTGCCATTGTTCTATAAAGATAACCTGGAACTACAGCAAATATAGCAGTAGATACTAGAGCTACTCTACCACCCCAAATTTCCTTTACGAATAAGAAGAAAAATAAGAATCCTAGCACTGCAAATATTGGCGGATATATTACATGAGAATATATTTGAGGTTGTCCTGTGAATACATTAATAAACTTATGCCAGTTTGCTAAGAAAAATGGGAAAAATCTGAAAGGAGTCTCAACACCTACAGGTACAAGACGCATAGTGTCTAAAAATTTTAAGTAAACACCATTTTCTAAGATATATTGAGCGAGTCTATAGAAGTAATAAGGGTCTAGACCCATTAAATATTTACCTTGTACATTAGTCATATTTCTTAAACGTATCCATAATCCTATCATTAAAACAGGAATTAATAAAATATAATAAGCGTATTCATTTAATGAAAATTTTTTAATTTTTTCAAAAGTTTCCTTTAAATCAATTTCTATTTCTTCATCATCTTCATCTTTCTTTATTTCATTAGTTTCTTCTTCATCTTTTTTAGTTTCCTCTTCTTCGTCTTCAGAAAATAATCCAACTACTCTATCTTTAAAGCTCATAACCTTATAAAAAAGGAGTCAATTTTAAGAAGTTTTCTATCTTATGGGAATCATAGGAGTAACCCCAACTTCTAAGACTGCAGCTAATACAAGACAAATTGCAGCAACAAGTATTAAAGCTAAAGCGTCTCTCATAGTCATTGTAAATTTTTCACTACCAAATTCATGTTTAACCATTGCCACAGAAATCATCCCACCTGCTAAACCACCGAAGAAATATCCTAAGATCTCAGGAATTCCATGTACTAAATATCTTAATAAACCGAGAGAAAACGCATGGAAGTAACCTGCTGCACTACCTAATCCACTTGCTACAGCTATTTTAGATAAGACTTCTCTTACAGTGTTACCTACAGCAGCCCCAATAACCGAGGCATTCCAAGTTAATATAAAAATAGCTCCTGCGCCATATATGAATGAGAATAAAACACAGAATGTTAGCACTTTTATATTATTTGAAAGAATAGCTGTAAGATGACCAGGTCCAATACTACTACCAGAAATATAAACATTTATTTGCTTTATTGTGTGAGTTTGGGCTGAGAATAAGTGACTTACAGTATCAGTAGGTAATACTACAAACCAAACAGAATAAGCAAGCAATAAGCCTAAGAATATGAAAACAAAGAAGGGTAGAGCTTTTTCATGAGCATGCAAAGCTTCCATTTCACTATGACAGCATTCTTCCTTTTCTTTTTCAAGGCCGATTACATGCATCATTAATGGTAAAGCAGCCATTACTGTAAAGAAGACCATTGCTAAGCTAGAATTACTTGGAAATACCCATAGACTTAAGAATATTGCAATACTACCGAATAAGAAACCAAGAGGTAGGAGTTCAATAGGCCTTTTTTCAGCCATCTTTGCAGAGGTTAATGACTCTAGTACCATTAAACGTTAAATAGGCAATGAGGGTATAAAAATTTATTTCTTAAGATCAAATCTCACTAACTCATAAACAGCAGATAGAACTACAATTATCTGTAAAATCATAAAAATATAGCTCTTGAGATATATGCTATATATTCCTAAAAGTAAACCGCCGAGTATAAACATAATATGTTCTTCTTTTCTGTTTCTAAGTAATATTCCAACTACTATAAAAATAACTCCTATAATCCCAAAGAGATCATATATATTAATCATTTAGTATCTCAATTAGTTTTCCATATGCAGGTCTTGTTATGAAAACACCAACAGTAACTCCAATAGCAGTTACTAGAGCAAAACCTCTAACTATATCTAATCCACTCCAATATAGAGTAATCATTGCAACTACAGTAGTAAGATAAGCACCTAATATTATTGAGAAAGCCCTCCTTACTTTTTCTCTCCAAGATAATTGTCTTTCAGAATATAAAGTCTCTTCAGTTAAGATAATTAGAGCATCAACACCAGTACCAATAGTCGCAATAATACCAGCTATTGCTGCAAGGTCAAGGTTCCATCCTATTAATGCAGCAATCCCTAGAATAATTATTACCTCAGAGAGCATCATAGTGATTACTAAAGTAGTTATCTTTAATTTCTTGAATTTAACATAAACTACAATACTAACAGAAATTATTGCTATCAAGATTGTTATTAGTGCAGACTGGAAGAAATCTCTACCAAATACTGGAGAGATTGAATTCATATTTTCAATCTTGAATTTTGTTGGTAAAGAACCAGTAATAAGTACTGTTTGTAATTTCTTCATACTTGTTAGTGCATCAAAAACCGCTGCCTCCTTTGTGTCTCCTCTCCCAGGACCTTGAATCACAAAACTAGTTGCTTCTATACCTTTAAGATTAGCAGATATGAATAGAGAATCAACTAATTCATTATCTAAGAATAGATCTAGAGTCTCGTTTAAATATTGCTGATTCCCTTCACCTCTTATAACTGGAAGGTTAGCTGTTATTTCTTGATGTTTTTTTGCAGATTCAGGACTTACATCTACTCTAAACTGGAATTGACAAACCCAATAGTTTTCTACTTGACCACACCCTCCTTGAGGGTCTATACCTGAACACTCAGAAGTTCTACAAACACTTTTAATATCTGTTCCACCAACAAATACAGTCTGATTTTTTATCCTTGCTTCAAATTTTCCTTCTTTAACTACTAAGTCCTTTATTTCTTCTCTAGTAGCTCCAGCAGCTTCAATCAAAATATACTCATTTCCACTAAAATCAGAAGTTTGTCTTACAGTGATATCACTTAGGCCATAAACATTTAACCTTTTTTTAGCTATATCTATAGCATCTTGTAAACTTTCTGCACTTATTTCTTCTTCAGGAGCAAGCAACACACGGACTCCACCAGCCAAATCCAGACCTTTTTTAAGATTGCTTACAGGAACAGCATCTACTGTAAGTCCTAAGCTTTCATTTTCTGAATAAACAAGAGAATAATCACCCTTATTTGTTTTTACAGATATAACTCCAGGCATTAAGGATGTTACAGCAAGTTTGTAGTCTTCTAAAGTTTCTATGTTTTTGCCATTTACTTCAGTGATTATTTCACCACCCTTCATACCATTGATTTCTGCTGTAGAGTCAGGATCTACTTTTTTTATTAATGCACCACTAACGTCAAATTTAGGAGATATAGCGACGATAGATCCGAGTAGAACTAGAAGCAATAGCCATATTTGCCAAGACATAAATATTTTTTTAGCTCTACCCATGATGCTTTTTCTCCAAATACAGTCTAATTATTCCAGCATTTTGTATCCATGTGGAAACAATATCAATAATTATACTGATTATTAGTATGATTGCTATCTCCTTTAAAGCATAAGCGGGAGATAGTAAGTACATTACTATGAATACCACAAGAGTTGTAAACTGCATAGTTAAACCAGTGTTCATAGCATTGTATAATCTATGCGTTACAGAACCAAACTTTCTCTTTATTAACTTAGTAGACAGTAAAATATCCGTATCTACAGAATAACCTATTACCATTAATAATGCAGCAACTCCAGCAGTAGATAATTTAATTCCAATAATATTCATTACAGCAAGAGTTCCAATAACATCAAAAATAATTGATAGTATAATTGCCCCAGAAACCACCAATTTTCTAAAGTAAATAAATACAACGATCATCATAGCTATAAAAGCGATAACAACAGCTTTCATAGCATTTTGAAAGAAAGAAGAACCTAACGCAGCACTTGTAGTTTCAACAGAGTATTTAGCACTATCCAAGTCTAATCCTGTGACTTTAGAAATAGCATCTATAATCTCATCCTCATCACTAACTTCTTTTAGCTCAAAGGTATAACCTATTATACCTCCAGTACTTATACTTGTAAGTTCCCTGACTCTTACCTCAGTATTAAGCTCATCTTCCAAGCCTTCTTTTATGTTATCTACGTTTAATTGACTAGTAGTTTGGATAGTTACAGTTATTCCACCAGTTAAACCTACATCCTTTCCTATGAATTCTCCAGTACTTATTTTTGCAAATCCTAATATAGATATAGATAATAAAAAGAATATGATAGGTATTAACAATAGTTTCTTATATTTATTCTCATATATTTTCTTTGCTTTTACGAAACGTTCTTTTTTCTCCATGAAATTCTTATTTTACAATTGCTTTATTAAATTTACTATAAAAATAAAATAGAAGATTACTCTTCAGGTTCAAAAAGCCCAGTGTCTATTTTATCTAATTTTGAAGCTACCTCAGATAAAAGTCCATTCCAACCAGCTATTATTTCATCTTCCTTATCTTTTGAATTCTTTAAAGATTCTAGAGATTTGACTAGTAACTTCAAATCTTTCTTTAGAGAATCTATAACATCCAAGACTTCTTTATATTTATCTACTCTTATAAATATAGGAGCCTTTGGCTCTTCTCTAGTAACGTGAGTAATTGGTTTGAGTGGTGGAATTACGGGAAATTCTGGAGTTTTAGGAGGTTCAGATTTACCTTTAATTTTAGGAAATGGGAATTCAGGAGGTTGTTTTTTTGGAAGGGGTTTATCATAATAAGGTGTTGGAGGCTCAGGTAAAGGAGGTAAGTCCTCGTTTTGAGGCATTTTTTTTGAAAATTCCAAATCTTTTGAAAGTTCTTCATCCGTGTCAGGTAAAGGAGGTAAATCAATATCATCAATATCAAAATCTTCAGATGATGGTTTTACAGAAACTCCTTCCATATCATCCTTTTTCTTTTTTCTGAATAATCCCATTATTCTTCACCGTTTATACATAATATTTAATTCTTTTTTAAGTTTATTTTAAACACTACAGTGAGAACATAAACAAGTTTTTATATACAAATCAAGCATTTACTAATATGAAAGAAGCTAAATTCTATGATAAAATAGAAGAGAAGAAAGTAAATTGCCAGTTATGCCCAAGAAAATGTATTATTAAGGCTGGCGATTTCGGTAATTGTAACACTCGTAAAAATATTTCTGGAAAGCTTTATTCTATGGTTTACGGAAAACCAGTTGCTGTTAATATGGATCCTATAGAAAAAAAGCCGTTATACCACTTCTTACCTGGTGAAACTGCTTATTCTATAGGCACCAGTGGATGTAATTTACACTGCTTGCATTGCCAGAATTGGGAAATAAGTCAATGTAAACCTTCAATCTTTTCTTTAAATCTACCTCCAGATAAAATAATAGAATTCGCTAAAAAATCAAAATGTAAAATAATTTCATATACTTACACAGAACCAACTGTGTTCTTTGAATATATGCTCGACATAGCCAAACTAGCAAAAAAAGAAGGAATAAAAAATACAATCGTATCTAATGGTTTTATAAATGAAGAACCACTCAAAGAGTTATGTAAGTATCTAGATGGTGCAAATATAGACCTCAAATCAATAAAAAATGAGTTCTATAAAGATGAATGTAAGGCGTGGATCGACCCTGTTCTAGATTCTCTCAAGTTACTGAAGAAGAAAAAAATATGGGTAGAAGTCACAAATCTTTTGATTCCTACATTAAATGACAGTGAAAAAGAAATTAAAGAAGTAAGTAACTGGGTTAAAGATAATTTAGGTATTTCTATTCCATTGCATTTTTCAGCTTTTTATCCTTGTTACGAAAGAATGGATTTACCTTCTACACCTTCATCTAAAGTAAAAGAGGCTAGAGAGATAGCTATGGATATCGGTTTAAAATATGTATATTCTGGAAATATAATGGATTGGGAATCTAATTCTACTTTTTGCCCTAAATGTAAGAAACTGTTGATTAAAAGATTAGGATTTCATGTTGTTGAGAATAACTTAGACAAAGGTAAATGTAAATTTTGTAAAGAAAAAATAGATGGTGTTTGGAGCTAATAACTAGATAGAATTCAGTGCCTTAGCAATACGCTCCTTTATTTGATCTTCTTCAGCTAAGCCGATTTTTGTAGCAATGTAATCTATAATTTTGCCTTTGTGATATATTACTAATGCCGGAATTGTAGTTATACCTATTTTTTTACAAAAATCTTTATTCATTAATATGTCTACTTTTTTGAATACAACTTTTTTGTTAGTTTTTGCTAAAAGTGAACTATACATCATTGTATTATTTTTACATCTAGCTGAGAACTTAGGGGTCCAAAAGTCTACTATAACAATATCTTTCGATTTTAAAACTTCATCTTCAAAGGTAGATGCATCAACTACTATTGATTGATCTTCTGGTTCAACGTTAAATCTCTCCTTGAATAATAATTCCCTCTTCCTATCATCAGCATCAACTTCATCTTTAATCTTTCTAACTCCCTCTTCATCCAGCGCTCCAGATATGACTCTTGCAGGACAGACTTTAGTACAAATCCCGCAATCATTACATTTTGAGTTGTTAACTGCTGGACGTTGGTTCTTTTCGTCCCAATACCACGCATCATTTGGACACGCAGCTATACACGGGCATCCTCTTCCTTGATCGCATACCTTATAATTAATTATGATCACCATGATACTACGAATCATTCATGTCTTTATAAATTCATGCGTTAAAATAACGTAATATTTATAAATTGAAAGAGTTTTTTACGTATCACATGCGTAAATAAAATGGAACTAAAAGAAATTGATAAAAAATTATTGAATCTGATTCAAGAAGAGGACATGGCAGTGCCTAGAGTAACAAGAATAGCGCGTAAGTTAGGTTTGGCGACGTCGACTGTTAAAACAAAATTAAACAAATTTGAAAAGTTAGGAATTATTAAAGGATATTCAGCAGTTATTGATCCTGAAAAAGTTGATAGAAGTTTTGTAGCTTTCAAATTCGCGGCAAAAAAATTCAAAGAACCAACTGATTTAAATGAAATTGGAAAAAAATTAGCTAAAATTCCTGAAGTGGAAGAAGCATATTTCCTGGTTGGAGAATGGGATTACGTAGTAAAAATGAGATTAAAAGATAAACTAGAATACGTAACTGTTGCACCAAAAGTTGCAGTTTCAGTTGATGGATGTAAGGGTGTAATCGCGCCTAAATGCTTTAAAGACAGTAAAAAAATCCTAATTAAATAAAGTAGTAGACAAAGCAAAAATTATTACCAAGATCCAAATCACTATAGTGATCACCTTTTCCTTAAAACCACCAGTTTTTACTCCTCCTTTTGATTTTTTAGTAAGTGGCAACCATTTTATCCCCATGCGTGTAAATGAATCTAAAAACAAGTGAAAAAAATAACCAAATATAAAGCAAAAAGTCACTATGTTTAGATTTAGGATTCTAAATATGATAAATATAAAAAGAGAAAGTACAGCTAATCCAATAGAGGAGTGCAAAACTTCACGATGTTTTGATAAGAATTTAAAATGTATATCTATATCTGGTAATAATCCTCCAAAGATACAGAAGATAAGAGACAAGAATATTGTTGTTTGTGACGTTATTTCAAAAAGTTCTTTTATTATTAAAAAAATTAAAACTGAAAAACCAATATGAGTAATCCACTTCATACTTTTACTTCCATAAAATCTTTTGCAGCAATGGTATTTTTAAAATTACTCCTTGCTTCTCTAACCAAAGGATCTGTTTTAGGATATCTCTGACTAAAATGAGTTATTACTAACCGCTTTACATTTGCTTTTTTTGCCAACGCTCCTGCTTGTTTAGCTGTTAAATGACCTCTTTCTTTAGCTTGATCTCTTAGTTCATTAAGAAAAGTAGCTTCACAAATAAATAAATCAGCCTTATTAGCTAGTTGAATAATTCTATCATTTTCACAAGTATCCATAACATAGGTTAGTTTTTTACCTTTTTCTACCCAAGTAGCATCTTCAGCCTTAATTTTTTTACCCTTCCATTCAATATCCTTACCTTCTTGAAGCTTACTTATTATTGGATCTGATTTTAAATTAAAATTCTTCAAGTAATCTGTATTTACTCTTATTCTAGGTTTTTCTTGAAAGGTATATCCTATACATTCACATGGATGGCATAATGGAGCAGCAAGTATTTCATACTTTGGTTCTTCATCTATTATCTGTAATCTCTTGTTTTTCACTTCATGTACTCTAATCTTAAATGGAAATTCAACTTCATAAGTATTAATTAGATGACTAACTCTCTTTTTGCTTCCTATCGGACCCCATATATCTATTGGTCCTTTACGAGCATTCATTGCTAGACTTTGTAGTAAGCCTGCTAATCCTAAAACATGGTCACCGTGCCAATGAGTAATAAATATCTTAGAAATTTTAGATATTCTCATTCCAGCAATTCTCATCTGTCTTTGAGTTCCTTCTCCACAGTCAAATAATATAATTTCTGGACCATAGGTTAGGGCCATCGTCTGATGGTTCCTTTTTTTAGTAGGAAACACCGAACTGGTTCCTAGAAATATGACTTTCATAAGTAAGATTAGATAATTTTTTAATATATAAAACCTTCTTAAAAGTCATGGCAAAAGATAAACCAATCAAAGCAACTTTAATAAAAAATAAAGTTGTTGTCAAAGGGAAGAATCTGGAAAAAGCACAACAGCTTTATGATAAAAGTCGCCTTGGAGAAGTTCACGGAACTAAAGAAGTAAGAGTTGAATATCCATTAGTCGAAGCTCTCTATTTATTAGAAACTGAAAAAATGATGATTTCCGATGATAGTAAAAAATTAAAATTTGAAAAATTTGCAGATAAGGCTGCTAAATTAGAAAATAATTTTTGGACGAGATATAAGGTATTTAGAGATTTAAAAACGAGAGGATATGTCTTAAAAACAGCTTTAAAATTCGGAGCAGACTTTAGAGTTTATGAAAGAGGTACAAGACCTGGAAAAGCTCATGCTAAGTGGATATTATATTGTGTTGATGAAAATGATAAATTCTCTTGGAGAGAATTTGCAGCTAAGAATAGAGTGGCACATTCAACGAGAAAAAAATTATTAATAGGGTGTGTTGATGAAGAAGGAGATGTGACTTATTGGCAAGTAGGTTGGAAAAAACCATGAAATACGAACAATTAATTGATTTGTGTAAGAGAAGAGGATTCTTTTACCCAACAGCAGAATTATATGGGGGATTAGCAGGCTTCTATGATTATGGCCCTATAGGTGTTGAGATTCTAAACAACATAAAAAAAGAATGGTGGAAATCTCTCGTTCATGATAATACAAACATAGAAGGAATAAACGGAAGCATTATTACAAATAGCAAGGTATGGGATGCTTCTGGTCATGTTTCAGAATTCTCTGATTATCTTGTAAAGTGTTGTAAGGGGCATGAATTTAAAGCAGATCAGGTTATTGAAGAAATAGCCAAAAAGAAGACAGAAGGTCTAGGAGTTAAAGAATTACAGAAGATAGTTGATAAGATTATGTGTCCTAAATGTAAATCTAAATTTGGAAAAATTAGCAAATTCAATTTGATGTTCTCTACAGGATTAGGTCCAGAGAACAAAGAAACAGTTTACCTAAGGCCTGAAACTGCTCAGCTTATTTATATTAACTTTAAGAATGTTCTAAATACAACAAGACAAAGAGTCCCATTTGGAATTGCACAAATAGGTAAGGCCTTTAGAAATGAAATTTCTCCAAGAAATGCTCTTTTTAGGATGAGGGAGTTTCTACAAATGGAAATGCAGTACTTCGTAGATCCTAAAGAAGCTTCTAAAACTTTAGATAGATGGAAAAAAGAGAGATTGAATTGGTATATTAATCTAGGTATAAATAAAGCTCATTTAAGACTTAGAGAACATAAGAACAAAGAATTAGCTCATTACGCCAAGAAAGCAATTGATGTAGAGTATAAGTTTGAATTTGGATGGAAAGAAATAGAAGGAATTCACAATAGAGGAACATATGACCTTTCACAACATGAGAAACTTTCTAAGAAAGATTTGAAATACTTTGATGAAGAAAAAAACAAAAAATATATTCCAGCAATTATAGAGACTTCTGCTGGTTTGGATAGAGCTTTTTTAGTATTCCTAGCAGATGCGTATGCTGAAGAAAAGGTAAAAGGAGAAAAGAGAGTTGTTCTGAGAATACATCCTAAACTAGCAGCTTATAAGGTTGCTGTTTTTCCATTAGTAAGAAAAGACGGATTAGACAAGAAAGCAAAGAAGATCTTTGACACCCTAAATAACAACTTTAATACTTTATATGATGAAAGAGGTTCTATTGGAAGAAGATACAGAAGACAAGATGAAATAGGAACTCCATATTGTATTACTATAGATTATGATACAAAAAAAGACAACACCGTTACAGTAAGAGATAGAGATTCTATGAAGCAAAAAAGAGTCAAAATAGATGAAATTTTAGATTACATATCTAAAAATTTGTAAAATGATTACTCTTTACTTAATAAGACATGGAAGAACTGAATGTAATACTTTAGGTAAAGCACAAGGTCATATAGATTCTCCACTTACAGATGAAGGTTATAAAAATGCATTTTTCATGGCTGATAAACTTAAGAAGTATAAATTTGATCATATTTACTCAAGTGACTTAGGAAGAGCTTTCATTACAGCGCATATAATCGCAGAAGAACTTAAATTAGAAACTAAAATCGTTAGAGTTAAGGAATTAAGAGAAATTAATTACGGTGATTATGGAGGAATGTATCGTAAAAAAATAAGAGAAATATGTCCTCAATTCAAAAAGGATGCTGATTATGTTTTTCCAAAGGGTGAGAGTTATAATCAACAACGAGATAGAGTATTAAAATTTATTTTTGGATTGAAAAAAAGGCATAAAGATAAAACCGCTTTAATAGTTGCACATGGTGGTGTAGTTAGAGTACCCTTACTTATGTTTAAAAATTTAGATTATGAAAAAAATCTAGAATTTGTTCCTAGCAATCAATACATTGGTAAGTTTGTAATTGACAAAGGGAAAATAATTGAATACGAAGAAATACACCCTTAAAATTCTATTCTAAAATCTTCATATCCTCCGCTATACTGTTCTTTTAATGTTTCTACCTTATCTACTCTTGATTGAGGAGGTCCTTCATGACACCATTTTACTAGTTCTTCAACTTTATCTTTAGGGCCCTCAAGAACAGCCTCTACGCAGCTTTCATAAGCAATGTTCCTAACAAATCCTTTAACTCCTAGAGGTATGGCATGTCTTACAAGACTTTCTCTAAAAAACACCCCATGGACCCTTCCGTATATCCACAAATGAATTCTTATATTTTCCATTATAGGTATTTTGTTTACTCTTATACATAAATCTTTTTATTACTTTGTGAAGATTATATACCATGCCAGCTAAACATATCTTTGTTACAGGGGGAGTTGTATCAGGTATAGGCAAAGGGATAGTTACTAGTTCTATAGCTAAATTAATTCAAACTCAAGGATATAATGTTACTGCAATAAAGATCGATCCCTATCTTAATTTTGATGCAGGTACGATGAGACCTACTGAGCACGGTGAAGTATGGGTTACTCCAGATGGAGGAGAAATCGACCAAGACTTAGGGAACTATGAAAGGTTTTTAGATATTGATATCCCGAAGGATAATAATATTACGAGCGGTAAAGTATATTGGAATGTTCTAAATAAGGAAAGAAAGGGTGAATATCTAGGAAAAACAGTACAGCCAATTCCACAGGTAACCAATGAAATAAAAGACCAAATTAAGAACGTAGCAAAAAAATCAAAGGCAGACTTTATAGTTACTGAAATCGGAGGCACAGTAGGAGATTATGAAAATGTATTATTCTTAGAGGCTGCTAGACAACTAAAAACTGAGAACGGCAGTGTGATTTTTACTCATGTTACATACTTACCTGTGCCTGGAAACATCGGAGAGATGAAAACTAAACCAACACAGCATTCTTTTATTCAATTAATGGAAAGAGGAATACAAGCAGACCTTATGATCTGTAGGTCTGAAAATCCTGTAGATAAACCAAGAATAGAGAAAATCTCTCAATTTTGTAATGTAGATGAAGATCATGTTTTCACTATCCCACAAATGGATAATATATATGAAATTCCTATAATTTTAGAGAAACAGAATATAACCAAAAAGATATTCGATCATCTAAATAGATACGAGCGAATAAAAGAAACGTCAACCTCTATAGAATCAAGTTTAGAATACAAGGTAAATGCCCCAGATTTTGTTAAATGGAAGAACTTTATTGAAGATATAAAAAGTTTAGATAAAGAAGTAAATATAGGTATAGTTGGTAAATACTTTAAGACAGGAAAGTATAATTTAAAAGATTCTTATATATCTGTTATTGAAGCTATAAAACACGCAGCTTGGAACAATAAAGTTAAACCCGTTATTGACTGGATTGACTCACAAGATTTTGAGGATAGTCTAGAAAAATTAGTGAATTTAGATCAATTAGATGGTATTATTGTGCCTGGAGGATTCGGAGAAAGTGGAGTTGAAGGTAAAATATCTACTATAAAGTATGCACGTGAGAATAAAATACCTTATCTAGGATTATGTTTAGGTATGCAATTAGCAGTTGTTGACTATGCTAGAAATGTTTGCGATTTACCTGATGCTCATACTGTTGAAATTGACAAAAACACAAAAGATCCTGTAGTTTGTATTTTACCTGAACAGATAATAGAAATGGAGAAATCTAATTACGGTGGAACAATGAGGTTAGGAAACTGGCGCGCTAAATTACAAACGAATACTAAAGTATATGGTCTCTACCAAACTGATAACATATCTGAAAGGCACAGACACAGATATGAAGTAAATCCTGATTATATTAAGTTATTAGAAAGTAAGGGTTTAGTATTTTCAGGAACATCTCCGAAGAGAAAGCTAATGGAGTTCTTAGAATTGCCATATCATCCTTATTTTGTAGCCACACAATCACATCCAGAATTCAAATCAAGACCTATGAAACCAGCACCTATGTTTGATGGTTTGATTAAGGCTGCAATTAATAAGAAGTATTCTTAGAATTTTAATGGGCCCGGTGGGAATCGAACCCACGATCTCCGCCACGTCAAGGCGATATCATACCACTAGACCACGGGCCCGTTAATGTTCTAATATGTTCTATTTTTAAAGCTTTAGTATACGGCTGGCGCGTTGTGTTAATACGGTTTTATTTAGTTACATAAAAAGCTCTTGGTTTTATTTTTTGATTTTTAATAAAATAAATTCTACTCTTTTATTAATAGATCCCTTCGGCACGTTAATAATCTTATAGCTTAAATCCTTGTAAGCTTTTTCTATAGCTTTGTGAATAATTTTAGCTTCTCTAAAGGTTTCGCTCCTTTCAGAATCTTTCTCAAATATTTCCTGCCAAGGGGGTGTTAAAAATACAATTTTTTCATATCTGTATTTATTTGAAGCTAGATAATATTCGTTTGGTACTTCTAAATTTTCTTTGGTTAAGTACCCAATTAAATCAGGGATTCCTCTATCAAAAAAACATATTTTTCCTTCTGGAGCATCTTTATATTGTTTAATTCTCCTTTGAAGAATTATTTTCTGAAATTCTAACCTATTATTTTGAGGAAGAATTTCACCTCCAGAAATTATTTGTTCTTTAATAAATTCTCTTGCAACATCCTTACCACAGTAGAAACTTCTTCTATCCAAAGCATCAATTAGCGCGGACTTCCCAAATCCAGGACCCCCTGATATGACATATATTAATTTATTCATAATTTTTAAAATATACTAATAATTAATAAACTTAACCTTCTTTTAATTCTAAATAGAAATAAGCTCTGGTTATATTTTTAATAATAAACCGTCTAGAAAATCTATAGTGTCATTAACACTAGAATATATACATGTAGTATACCCTTTTTGTCCATCTTTTCGTTTTCTAGTAGTAGACTTAAGTTCTACATTGGTAATTTCTTTTGCCCAATCAATAACATCTGCAGCTAGTTTTTTAGAAGTATCTTCAGACTTAACTGTAGGAACCCATATAAACACTCTTTTTTTATTACCATTCTTCTGTAATTTTCCCATATGGCAATATAATTTTCTCAAAAATTCTCTACGATAGAGTTTTTTATTCTTTAAATAATTGGGCCATTCTTTTAGACTATCATATCTTAAACCTCGAAAACCTAGTATAGTAAAACAAAGTTTACTTACATGTTTCCAATCATCTAATTTTAAACCGTAATCCACATCATTTATTTTTGAAGGAGATATATCTTCTAAATACTGTCTTATTTCATCTGTATCTTGGTCTTCTCTGATAAAAACTGTGGGGTACAAGAATCCACTTTTCATTGAGCTTGACAGAAGATGATCTAAAGAGAGTTCTCTTAAATTTCTAAATAGAGGATTATCTTCCACGAGCGCATAAGTTTTATTTTCTAACAATTCTTCTTCAGGAGTAATATCCTCTAAAAAATGATTCTCAATTAAATGATCAACACTTTTTGCAAAAGGAGGCTTACAACCTTTAATCCAATGCCATACTAAAGCAGGAGTTCTATGATACTTTTCTGCTAAGGTATAATAATCTATCTTTTCATTATCACTTTTTTTTCTAGTATATTCTCTCCATAGTTTTAGCTTGTCTTCAGTTCCGTGAGAATATTCTTTCACTATATCTACATCTGTAGCTATTATATTTACCATGACTTCACAATTTAGTAATTCATTTATAAATATTGCTAATTGGCTCTATTTTAATTCTGAAATAAACTTAAGCTCTCTAATGCGTTTTAAGATTTACGGCTGGCGGGAATCGAACCCACATCGCAGGCTTGGGAAGCCTGTATCATGCCATTAGACCACAGCCGTATTACTTATAGAGTAAAAATAAAATATTTAAGTAACTTATGCTTATCTATTATCAATATGCCTAAAAAATATCAATATAAATATGTAAGAATAGAAACGCCTAGAAACATAAAGAAATCTTCTGAAGAAGGAGGATTATATATAAGTGAAAGCATACGAACAGCTGATATATTTAATAAAAACAAAAGAGAGCAATTAAAGTTAATAGAGAGTTCTACTAAATTAATTAACGCACTTATAAGAAAACTGAATAAATTAGACGTTTTTCTTCATGAAAAATCAATATAATTTTCTTCTTAACGTTAAATATTTAAATAAAAATATTTAATAACGTTGACTTATCTTTTATTTTTACGCAGGAGTTCCCGAGCGGTCTAAGGGGCTGGGTTTAGGACCCAGTGGCTTAGTGCCTTCGCAGGTTCGAATCCTGCCTCCTGCACTAAGGTGATAAAATATGCATGATGTGCTTATAATAATAGCAATAATAATTATAATAGCAACTATATTTGCATATCTTGCTCGATTATTAAATCAACCAATAATCCCTGCTTACATTATTGCAGGAATTCTTATAGGTCCTCTCGGATTAAAACAAACATTAGACTTAAATTTCGTTTTTAGCGTTTCTGAAATAGCAATAGCCTTCTTATTATTTATAGTCGGATTAGAATTAAGTTATAAAAGATTTAAAACCGTTGGGAAGAGCGCAACTGTTGTTGGTGCAACTCATATATTAATATTAGCAGTTATAGGATATATTGCCGCATTATTATTTGGGTTTATAAGAATAGAAGCCTTGTATATCGGACTTGCTTTAGCCTTCAGCAGTACAATGGTTGTTTTAAAGCTTCTATCAGATTCTGAGGAGCTTAAGAGTTTACACGGTAGATTAATGATAGGAATATTACTCATAGAAGACATCGTGATAATAATCATTCTCATGATTTTAAAAAATCTAAATACTCTGTCTATAGAGTTAATGTTTCTATCTGTATTCAAATTAGCTGCCTTTTTACTTTTCGCAATTTTATTTGCAAAATATATCCTTCCATTTGTATTTGAATCTGTAGCAAAACACCAAGATTTCTTATTCTTAGGTTCTTTAGCATGGCTTTTCTTAGCAATATTAGTATCACATTTCATAGACTTTTCAATAGCTATAGGAGCATTCATAGCAGGAATTAGCTTAGCTTCTACTCCCTATAATATAGAAATTATTGGTAAAATAAAACATCTCAAGGACTTCTTTATTGCTATT
>CP070803.1:833410-854896 GCA_020343615.1 Candidatus Woesearchaeota archaeon
CTGAGATTGTAACATATCCTTCTTCAAATATTCCATTTTTAAATCCGAAAGCAGGCTGACTTAAATTAGGATGAGCTCTAAGATCTAAGTACTTACCGGCATGTTTACCTTTTTTGATTGTACAAACAATATGCATATCTCCTAACTCAGTTATTAGTACAGGAGGGAATTCTTCCATTAGATATGCATCTAATGCAACATTACCTAAGTAGTCTTTACACATAGTTTTAATTCCTACCTTTGATTTTTGCCATTGTGATATTTTATCAAATGAATTTTTAGAAATAAGATCATCTACTCTAATGACATCTTTTGCAATCATATAACCTATTGAACCTACTGGATAAGCGCTCATTTTACACCTCGTAAGCACTATTTGTAAGTTATAATCCTATTTATAAATCTTTCTTTCACTAAACACAGATTTTTTAACATCTTAATATCTCTAAAAGAAGCGCTATTTTTAATAACATCTAATACGCTTATCCTATAATGTTTTTTAAGCTATTAAGAGAATAATATTAACCTTAAGCTTGTAAGCGCGGGGCGAGAGTCGAACTCGCTTAAATCGGGTTCTGCAAGTTCCCTATAACTCTAGGAAAGCATCTGCAACCGATTGCATGGCCGTTTTGCTACCCGCGCAAAATCACTCTCAAAATAAAGCTTTAAATACTTTTTCAAATTATACGTGGCTTCTTGTACCTGCTCATAAGTAGACTATTACTGACAACTGAGACTGAACTGAATGCCATTGCTGCACCAGCTACCATTGGATTAAGTAGGAACCCAATCACGGGGTATAAAACGCCTGCTGCAATAGGAATACTTACTAAG
Organism: Candidatus Woesearchaeota archaeon; assembly: GCA_020343615.1. Taxonomy (GTDB): domain Archaea; phylum Nanobdellota; class Nanobdellia; order UBA10117. Next base: position 834,245 of record CP070803.1, read on the forward strand.
TTATAAAAGAACGCCCAAAAAAGATTCTGCTTGATTTTTTTGACAGTATACTCACTTAAATGAATGGATGTGAATACGTCTCGTATGTCATCTTTTATTAACACTATTTGTCCAGTTTCTATGGCAACATCTGTACCTGCACCAAGTGCAATGCCGACATCTGCTTGTGCAAGTGCAGGCGCATCATTTATTCCGTCACCAATCATAGCTACAACCTTACCCGTCCTCTGTAACTTTATTATCTCTTTTTCTTTATCTTTAGGTAGAACTTCAGCTAAAGTATTCCTTATACTTAGTTGTTTAGCTATAGAATACGCTGTTCTTTTATTATCTCCAGTAATCATGTAAACATCCTTTCCAAGTTGCTTGAGTCTTTGTACGGCTTTTTTAGAATCAGCCTTAAGAGAATCGGCAACCGCGACCAAGCCAATTAATTTCTTATTAATAGCAAGAAACATAACGGTTTTTCCTTTTTTTTCTAGAAGTGCGATTTGCTTATCTGCAAAAGAAAAATCAACATTATTTTTTTTCATAAGTAAACGATTACCGAGTAAAATATTTTTCTTATTGTATTTTGCTGAAATACCTTGCCCCGTTATAGCCTTAAAAGAACTAGCTTCAGGAACTTTCTTAACTTTAGCTAGAATTGCTTCAGCTAGCGGATGTTCGGATCTTTTTTCCGCAATTGCAGCATACTTAAGGACATCTTCTTTACCAAAAGAAACTACATCAGTAACTTCAGGTTTACCTATTGTCAGTGTTCCCGTTTTATCAAAGACGACTGTATCAACTTTATGAATACGCTCTAATGCGCTAGCATTTTTAATCAAGATACCATTTTGTGCACCTTTACTAGTGCCCATCATAATGGCTGTGGGTGTAGCCAAACCGAGCGCACACGGACAAGCTATGATTAACACAGCAACCATAGCATTTAAGGCAAAATAAAATTCTTTATGTAATACAATATACCATATAAAAAAGGTAATTACGGAAATATTTATAACTGCGGGTACGAAATAGTTGCTTACTTTATCAACTAATCTTTGGATTGGTGCTTTACTACCTTGTGCTTCTTCTACTAACTTAATGATTTGACTAAGTAATGTATCTTTGCCGACTTTTGTAGCCTTAAATTTAAATGTTCCATTCTTGTTTATAGTTGCGCCAATCACTTCGTCCCCCTTCCTTTTTTCAACAGGCATACTTTCTCCTGTGACCATTGCTTCATTAACAAAAGAATGTCCGCTAATTACTATACCATCCACAGGAATCTTTTGACCTGGCTTAACTATAACAATATCTCCAATGACAACCTCTAATATCGGTATTTCTATTTCTTTATTGCTCCGAATAACAGTTGCCGTTTTAGGTTGTAATCCTATTAGCTTTTTAATGGCGCTAGAAGTTTTGCCTTTAGTAATAGCTTCAAACCATTTTCCTAACATTATAAAAGTTATAACTACGGCTGAAGATTCAAAGTAAACTTCGCTACCAAAAATATCCGGTGCAAATGTTACCACAACACTATAAAAATAAGCTGCAGAGGTTCCAATAGCCACTAAAGTATCCATACTTGCGCTATGTGTTTTGAGTGCGTCCCAAGCACCCTTATAAAACCGCCATCCTACTATAAATTGTACTGGAGTTGCTAAAACAAAGAGTATGAGATTAGAACTAGGAAGAGTTATGCCTAACCACATGAAAGGCATTGAGATAATAAATATAGGTAAGGAAAAAATTAAAGAAATAAGAAAAAGTCTCTTAATCAAAGATGTTTCTTTCTTACGCGCTTTTGCTTCAGTACCCCCTTCACTAACTTTATAACCTAAGTCTTCTATGATTTTAATTAAAGTATCCGCATCTGTTTTTGACTCATCAAATTCTATGCTCGCGTATTCTGCAGCAAGATTTATGTTTATTGAGATGAATCCTTTTGTTTTTTTAAGCGCATTCTCTATCCGCATTGCGCAAGAAGCACAATGCATCCCAATTATAGGTAATTTTATTTTCATGTTTAATCTCACAAGTAAGCAGTATATTCATACTGCTTTTGCTTTAATTCATTTAAATTTTTTCTTATCAGTGAATATATCATGCTACACCTTGGAGAACAAAAATGTCTTTTTCTGTCTTTTTTACCTGAAAGAGATGTTCCGCAAAGCTTACATTGCTTTGAAAGTGATTCATTAAGTTCTTCTTTTTTATGTATATCACATTTGATATCCATTTTAATAACCTCCACAACAACCTCCTCCAGCCACACCACAAGTAGGACCTCTACAACAGCAACCACCGCTAGAGCTAATTGGTTTTTCCTCCACTACCTTTGCTGAAGATTCATCAATAACCGTAGCTGCATACGTATCGAAAACATCGAGATCTAAAATTTGTTGTTTCGAAACCGCATCAGGGCTGTAACCTACTTCAAAGATATTCGGAAACTTAAAATTAACTGCACTTATAGCAAGTGTTTTAAGTTCATTTGAGATTAATGGTGCGTGTCCTGGACAAGGAATATCAACTTTTAGAGTGATAGATGACTGTGGACCTGCTACTGCTGCGCCAGTAAATCCAGTATCAACATTTGCTAAGGCTGGAAAAATTATTAGGAACAGCAACAAATTAACAAATATAGTCACACTGAACATAGTTGTGAGATATTTCTTTTTCTTTTTTACGCCGGGAATCGACAGAAGTCCACACTTTCGCAAATAGATTACAGAAGATATTGCTGCAAATATAAATGAGATTGCGATTAGTATGTAAAAGAAATACGCATTCATCATTATTGGTTTTAGGAAAGTTACAGCTGCTGTTACTCCAAGTATAGTTACAATTATAAAAGCTATACATCCAGTATGTGGAAGTAATCCATATACAATTGCTTGCCAAAGAGTGCTTTTCCCTTTTGGACGTTCAACTTTCTTACAACAATCCGGGAGTTCTTCTTTTGTACTTTTTTTTATATTTTTTATATTTACCATTTTGACCTCAATTTCATAATATCTCAAGAATGAAACAGGTTATAAGGGATTGTATGAAACTAGTTCCATACTAAGGTTTATAGGACGTTTCTTTTTTATGAATAATATAAATATAAAACACAATTACCCTCCAAGGTGCTAAAGGTAATCACTTCTAATAGAGGTGATTACTTTATTTTAAAATTACTACATTAGTCATCCCACGTCTTCTACGTTCAATTATTTTTTTACCTTCTAATTTATCTAAAATCCTACTAACTTTAACTTTCGATAGCCCCATCTCTTTAACAATATCTGATTGATACATATTATTATCATAAGCCTTAATTAGATCTACAATCTTTTTTTCCTCATCATCTAATTTTTCATAAGGTATTCTAATAGTTTCTTTATGTGTTTCTTTTTCTCTAAAAAAGAATAAGATATACAATCCAATAATCATCAGAAAACTAACTAACCCTAAACTAATATTTCTTTGAGTACGTACTGCAATACTCATAGGACATGTAGCACCATGAAGGCAGGAAGAATCAGATATTTTTGTTAATGCAATGTCATAAGATAGTATCATGAATAATACAAGTACTGCGATTGCTATAACCAACAAACCAACATATTTATTTTTCAATTTAATTACCTCCATATATATATTTCAAATATATAAATTTTTACACGAAAGGTTTATAAAGTTAACGATTGTTAATATTATATCATGAAGTTCCCATGTGAGATAATAGTTTGGAAAGTATTGCCCTGTATAAAATGTCAGATGGCAATGCAAATGAAAGAGAAGGGTCTTAGTCAGAAAGAAATAGCTGAAGTACTTCATGTTACTGAAGCAGCTGTTTCTCAGTACTTGAGTGGAAAAAGAGCTACAGATTTCAAACTAAAAGAAGTAAACAAAGAAATTAAAAAAGCTTCAGATAAGGTCTTAGAGACCCCAGAATTATATTCATGTTGTGTTTGTGATATCTGTAAAAAAGTGAGAAGTGAGGGATTATTATGTCAAAGCTGTATAGACATGGGTACACCACACGGATGTTCAATTTGTAAAGAGGTGAAAAATGAAAAATAGTGCTCTAGATTCAGAACAAATAAACATGCAATATAAATTATTAGGAAAGGAAAATGAAATTATTGATAAATATATTAATGGAAATAGTTGTTCTATTTTAGCAGAGCAATACGATTGTAATTCTGAATCAATTCGTCAACTGTTAATAAGAAAAAATATACAAAGAAGAAAACCGTCTAGTTATAGAAAAAATACTCTTAATGAAAATTTCTTCGAAGAACTTAATACAGAACATAAAGCATGGTTATTTGGTTTTTTATTAGCAGATGGATGTATAAGAAAACATAACGATGGATATTATATTCGAATTGAAATCTCTGAAAAAGATAAAGAAATTCTAGATAAAATAAATATTTTATTGAATTCTAAATATCCTCTTATTTATAATAAAAAGAGAAGATCTGTTTTATTGTGTTTGTCTTCTAAGAAACTTTATTCAGATTTATATGCTTTAGGCCTTAGAGAAAGAAAAAAATTTTCATATTCTCCGATTAAAGAAATTAAAGAGGAGTTAACTAGGCACTTTATTCGAGGATATTTTGATGGCGATGGGTGGATAACGAAAGATAAAAAAGATGATTGGTTCTTCGGAATCGCAGGATATAAAGAACTATTACAGTTATTTGAAAATTATTTGAGAATTAATTGTAATTTAAATAAAAGAGAGAAGCCTATAACTAAAATTAAGAATACTACTATTTATCAATTAACTATTGGAGGTAATCTTCAAGTTATGAAAATAAGAGATTTTCTTTATAGTAATTCAAATATTTTCCTTAAACGAAAGAAAAACAAATTTGATAGAGTAAAATCTACGATGGAGGAATCTAGAGTAATCAGAAGACAAATGACTAAGTTTAGAGAACGAGATGAAAAAGGGAGGTTTTTATAATGAGAAATTGGAATATTAGTCCAAAATTGATGTGTAATAAACATCTTGTGGGAGAACACGGAGAAATTCATAAAAGTGTAGCGAATTTGCGTTATACTAAAAAGTGGACTCTATCTCTTACTGCTAAAGGTTTCTTAGAACCTCAAAATTTCCTAGAAAGACATAATGAATTAGCAAAAGAAATGATTAATAGAAGGATGAATCATAGAAGTCCACTGGACGTTTCTGAGTTATATCTACCTAAAGGTAAAGTCGATATAAGAAAATCAATATCTGATTTAAAAGAAAGATGTCCTCAGTGTAGATTTATTCTTAAGGTGTAAAAATGAGATTCAAAAGAGTTTATTTAGACAACGGAGCATCAACAAATGTTGATCCGAAAGTTTTGGAAGTGATGCTGCCATACTTTACAGAAAAATATGCAAATGCCTCTTCAGGTCATACATTTGCTCAGGAATCAAAAAATGCTCTAGAAAATTCAAGAAAAATTATTGCTAAGTCAATAAATGCCAAAACTGATGAAATTATCTTCACATCAGGCGGAACAGAAGCCAATAATCTAGCCTTGAAAGGAATAGCGTTCCAAAATAAAGATAAAGGGAATCATATTATCACAACTAAAATAGATCATAGTTGCGTTTTGGAATCATGCAAATGGTTGGAATCACAAGGTTTTAAAGTAACGTATCTTGATGTAGATGAAGAAGGTTTTGTAAATCCTACCGATCTTAAAAAAGCAATTACTGATAAGACAATTATAGTTTCAATAATCCATGGGAACAATGAAATAGGGATAATCCAGGACTTAGAAACACTTGGAAAAATTTGTCGCGAGAAGGGAGTTTTATTTCACACAGATGCATGTCAAAGTTATACTAAAACAGAAATTGACGTAAAAAAGCAAAATGTTGATTTAATGACCTTAAATTCTCACAAGATTCATGGACCTAAAGGAGTTGGCGCATTGTATATTAAAGACGGAATTAAAATAACTCCATGGCAGCACGGAGGCGGCCATGAAAAAGGACTAAGAGCAGGTACAGAAAACATTCACGGAATTGTTGGTTTCGCTGAAGCTGTAAAAATAGCAAATAAGAAACATGTAGAACACATGATTGAATTAAGGGACAAATTAATCAACGGAGCTTTAGAGATAAAAGGTTCAAGATTAAATGGTCCTAGAGGAAATAAAAGATTATGCAATAATGTTAATCTCTCATTTAAAGGAGTGGAAGGAGAAGCCTTAGGAGGTTATCTTGATTCAAAGAATATCTGCTCATCTACAGGTTCTGCGTGCTCCACAAGATCATTAGAACCAAGTCATGTTTTGAAAGCAATTGGCTTAAGTAATGAAGAAGCTAACGGAAGCGTAAGATTAACATTAAGCAGATTTAATACAGAAGAAGAAATAGATTATGTTCTTAAAGTTTTACCCAAGTTTGTAAAGAAATTAAGAGGATTTTCAGCAATTTGGAAGGGATAGAAATGGAATATTCTAAAAGAGTATTTGAGCATTTTCAAAAACCTAAGTTTGCAGGAGAATTAAAAGACGCAGACGCAGTTGGAGAAGAAGGAAACATTAAATGCGGAGACGTAATGAAGATGTACATCAAAGTAGAGAATAACGTCATTAAAGATATAAGATTCAAGACTTATGGTTGCATTGCAGCTATTGCAGCTTCTGATACTCTTTGTGAACTAGCAAAAGGTAAGACTCTAGAAGAAGCTGAAAAGTTAACCTATGCAGATATAATAAAAGAAATTGAAGAATTACCAGCTATTAAAATACATTGTTCTGTTTTAGGAATTGCAGCATTAAGAAATGCAATAAAGAATTATAGAAAATCAAATTAAACTTGTAAACATAGCAATTCCTAGTATTATTAAGATAATTGCTTCAACTAAATGTAAGTATTTTATATTCTGTTCTTTCCATCCAGAAACCCTATCCACAGTAGTTATGCTCAAGTATATTGCCAAAGTTATAGCAATCATAGGTATAATAAAAATTAGGTTATATAAGAATAACCAAGGAATTCTTGCTACTAAGCCTAATGTAGATAACTGTCCAGATGCAATTATATAGGGACCAATCGTACATGGTAAGAGAAATAATGTGACAAGTAAACCAATTACAAAAGCACCTCTAGGGGAAGTAATTTTATTTACTAATTTTTTCATCTTAGGACGGAGCTTTAGAGGCATTTCAGTCATAACGCCTCCAGGTTTATAGTAAAGAAAATCCTTAAGGTTTAATAGCCCTAAAACTATTGCAAATACTCCGAATCCTCTGAATATGTAATAAGCATATTTTCCAGTTTCAGGTATTAAATGTGAGAATACTTGAGTAAATAAGATCCCATAGATAAAGTATAATATAAAGACAGCTAAAGTAAAATTTAAACCACCTAGAAGAGCAGCCTTTCTTTTTTTAGGATGACGTAATAAAATAGTCATTAACACTATAGCCATAACTGCTAAAGCACAAGGGTTAATAGCATCAACCAATGCGAGCCCGACAATGTTAAGTAAAGTTAAATCACTCATTCCGCACAAACCCCACATTCATTTTGATGAATTTCAATTAACTGATCAATTGTTTTAACTCCAGTATAGTGTTTACCATGGATTACCCATGTTGGAACTTGAGTAATCCCTTCCTCCCTACATCTTTCTCCTTCAGAAGTACAATCTACTACCTCGAATTGATCTAAACAAGCACTTAAGACTTCTTTTTGTCTAGCACAATGGCTACATGTTTTAGATATATATAAAACACTTCTGTTAGAAATACATTCAATTGTTTCAGGATCTAATAATTCTGAATCATCTTCTTTTAACATAGTTATTGCTAATATTGAAACTACAATTATCAAAATTACTCCAATCATTACAATGTTTTTTTTATTATCTTTCATTTTTTACGAATTTCTTATTAGATAAATAATCTTGAAACGGTTTATAAAATTTTGTAATAAATAGTAAATGACTACAACACGTACAATCCGAACAACCAAAATTCTGAACAGGAATGAACAGTCTAGATAATTCTTTTGCAGTTTTACATTCTTCTTTTTTACCAGCTTCTTTGTAAAATACATCAGCAACCTCTGCATTTTTGTTTGATATTAGATAATCAATATGCCAAAATTTTTTCTTAATTTTTCTTGCATGTCTATTAATTCTAGATCTTAGGTTATTCTGAGCAGATCCAACGTATATATAACCCCCTTTCCTAAAATTTAGATTTCCCAAAGAACCAACTTTAATTTTGATATCTTTATTCAAATTAATAAGCAAAAGATATATTCCTTTCATCTTCTTACTAGTCTGTATCAAGAATTATCTACACTTTGGACTATATTTACACTTAGGTACTCCTTCTATACATAATTGACGTTCATGGCACTCTCCAAATACAGACCATTCGCTCCACTCAGATATTTCCCCATTACATCTCGTAGAATCTCCAGGACAATATCTTACTTTGTATCGTACAGCTGTATTACTACCACATTCCGTTCCCCAGGGGCAACCAAAATCTTTTTCGAATTGAGGCTCACAAATATGATTAGAAGGTCTATAGTAACATCCATCGCAACAAAGGCCAGAATCACAAACACATTCACAATCTAAATCAGTACTACATTGATTATCTCCAGGAATATTCACAGTTATACATTGTTGATCACTACACATCTTATGTATGCAGTCACTGTCTACATTGCATTCATTACTCCCGCTACCTTCAGTAGATACGCATTTACCATCCTCACAGATATTATGAGAAGATTCTACCTCTTGATCTACAGTCACCTCTTCTTCCTTATCTTCTTCAACAGAAGGTTCACTGATAGGAACTTCTGTATCAACTTCATCCTTAATTATCTTATTTTCAGATTGTATTAAATTAATAGCTATCCAAAAAATAATTATAAAGATAAGTACAAAGACGTAAAATATGAATACTTTTTCATTATAATACTTCTTTTCTTTCTTAGGATACTTTTTCTTTTTTTTAGGCATAGATAAAATAAACATTTTCTTATTAATAAATCTATTTTATTACTTAAAACAAACTAAATCTCCATCATCCGTCTCTACGCATTTATAGTATGACCTTGGGAATATTTTAAAATGACCTTCTGGAACACTGAATAATTCTTCTTCATCTTCCTTATCTTCTACATTATTAATACAACCATTTGCTTCTTTTTTATTATTAACAGAACAAATCTTACATTGTTTTTTTATCTTTTCAGATCTATCTCCTTGTAAACACATATTGTTACACCGTGACTTTTAGGACTCAATTAAACTTTAAAGGACATAAAAGGTTTTCCATACTGGATTAAATAAAAAAATAAAAAAAGGTGTTAATAACAGTCTGCACTCGTTGTACATTCATTAGTTCCAGGAGCGTATACCGGTATACACTGATATAGGCTACCGTTATAACTCGTATTAGTCCAACATATGTTATGTCTACAATCACTATTTACACTACATTCATCAGTTCCTGCTCCAGTAACTTCTGTACATTGTCCATAAGAACAAATGTTATGAGTTTCGACTACACAATCACTATTTGAAGAGCACTGATTAGCTCCGCTTCCAGGTACAGCAACACAGGTTTCATTAGCACATTCGGTATGATATCCAATACGAGTTTTTATTATAGGTCCATAACTTACATATTCAGCTGTAAATTGTCCCACTGGAGATGAACCTAAATATGTCACTGCAGATCCTAGAATCACTATTATTCCAAGCAACAACGTAACCAACATTACGTAAGGTATTTCCTTTGAATCTAATTTTGCCATTTTTATTATATATTAATATAAATTAATAATTAATAAATCTTTTTTTGGAAGAATTTTTATTTAGCAAATTCTAATATCTTAAATTAATGGTACTTGAAAAAATTATAAATGTATCTATGATTGAAGATAAACCCGCTTACGCTATCGTTCTTGGGATTATTTTTTCTACAATTGGACTTGTAGTAGGATGGTTAATTTTCCCAAATGACGCAAGTATTGTAGCTATAATGTTTACTGCAATAGCATCCTTGCCCTTTATAAGAAAAGTAATATATATTGAAGAAAAAGGAGAAGAGAGAGCTCATACCCTTAAGCAGTTAATTATTAGAAACAAAAAAATAATTGAAATATTCTCCCTGTTCTTTATAGGCGTTGCTATTAGTTACCTACTTTGGTATACTGTCCTACCAGAATTAGCAAGGAATACTTTGTTCCTAAAACAAACAGCAGTCTTCTCAAATCAAGGTGCAGTATTAGGACAGTTTGTTAATAGACAAACACAATTTCTTAATATTTTTTCACATAACTTGAAAATTCTTTTATTCTGTATAGTTTTATCTTTATTATATGGATCTGGAGCCATAGTGATTCTTGTTTGGAATGCTTCAGTATTAGGAGTGTTTATTTTTCATTTAGGAAAACTAGAAAAGATTATACGATTAATTCCTTATGCTAGTTTAGAATTTATTGCCTTCTTTCTCGCAGCAATTGCTGGGGGAATATTATCAGTAGGTATAGAAAGACATAGAACAAGTTCTAAATTATTCAAGAACATCTTATTTGATAGTATATTTCTTTTTTGTTTAGCAATAATAATTCTTACAATTAGTGCAGTTCTAGAAGTACATCTCCTTCTGTAGTGTTATATTTCTAAGTATTCACAAACCCTACAAGTATCCTGAGACGTAGGCTCACCACATTTCTTACATTTATTTAATCTGAAGTCTCTGTGTTTATTTCTAGCTAATTCAGCAATCTCTTCACCTATTTTGACTATTGAAAATTCAGCTCCAGGTCTAGCTTTCTTAATATCTGCAAGAACTGGAAGAAAGTTATACCTCAAACTTCCAACTCTGCATGGACAAGTATTCGGATAGAACTTAATTCTCTTTAGAGTTACGTACTCTCTAATTTCTTCATCAGTTACTCTGGAAAGTATTTTGATTCTCTGAGTAAAACCCTTTCTTTTAGGTAGGGATATTGGACCAAGGTGAATGAAGTTTTTCAATTCACCTTTTGAGAAATTCATTAAGTAAGATAATGCTTCATCAGTTAGATTATGACCTGTGGCAACTTTATCAACTTTCAATTCCCTTGCTTTTATTTCCAAAGCTCTTCTTCTAAAGACCCCACAAACAGAACAAGTGTTTAATCCTTCTTTCTTTGCTATTCTCCTAATATCAGTTATTCCTATGTTGAATAATTCTCTGAAAGAAACAGTACAGAAAGGGACACCCAATTTCTTAGAAAGTTTTTCACCAGCTAAAGCTTGCTTTACAGAATGAGCATCACCTCTGTCAACGTAAACTGCAAAAACTTTTCCAGGTTTATATTTGTAATAATTTACGAGATAAGTTAACGTTAAACTTGAGTCTTTACCCCCAGAAACAGCAACCAATATTTTATCTTTATCTTTTAAAAGATTATAATCTCTAATTGTTCTTCTTATTCTTCTTTCTATAGATCTAGCAAAGCAATTCTTGCAGACAGTTTTGCCTAGATGATCTAACTTAATCTTTGCTTCCTGCTTGTTGCAAACTTGACATTTCATAATTATACTTTTTCTAAAAAACCTTTTAAATATCTACTCATTTTCTCCCGAAATATGAACTTCGAAAAATTCTATCAGGGAATAATGGATATAAGAGCACACCATGTTTACTCTACTCTATTTAAGAGGTTTATTGATACCGGTACTTTAGCTAGTAGAGTCGGTAATGCAAGTATAATTATATATCCTATTAAAATTACGGATAAACCAGATATAATCTGTGGTTATTGCAAACAATTTACTCCGGCGGTAAATTTCTGTAGCGGAGAAAAGAATAAGAAGATAGACTATAGAGCTGCAGAAGAATTAGGACTAGTTATAGGAGAGATATACAGTCAATCAGAATTAGAAGCAATATTTAAAAAAGAAGTAAAAAAGAAGAGAATTACAGAAGAAAAATTCCAACAAATTCTTATTGATAGAATCATAAATGGAAAAAATGGACAAAGATATTCTAGATAAGTATAAGAAAGCGGGAAAAATAGCCATTGAAGCTAGAGAATTAGCTAGAAAAAAGCTAAAGCCAGGAATCAAACTTTTAGATTTAGCTGATGAAATAGAAAATAAAATTATTCAATTAGGTGGGAAAATCGCATTCCCTGTTAATCTTTCGCTAAATGAAGAAGCAGCTCATTCAGTTCCATCTTGGAGAGACACAAGAACATATGAAGATGGAAATATAATTAAAGTAGATATAGGAGTTCATGTTGATGGCTATATCGCAGATACAGCTTTTTCTGTAAGTACAAATAAAGAAGATCAAAAGTTAATTCAAGCAACAGAAGAAGCATTAAAAGAAATGATAAAACTAGCAACTCCTGGAACTCAGATTAGAGAATTAGGAAAAAAAGCTTACGAAGTAATAACATCCTATAATCTTAAACCAATTGTAAATTTAACAGGTCATTCTTTAGGAAAATACGATTTACATGCAGGTATTAGTATTCCTAATTATGATAATAATGATAAAATAGAACTAAAGGAAGAGATGGCTATAGCAATAGAGCCTTTTGCTACAGACGGATCCGGATTTGTTATAGAAGGGAAAGAAGGAGAAGTTCTGAAAATAGATAATATTATTCCTGTAAGAAATGGCAGAGAAATAATAAAGTGGGTTTCTATTGAAAGAAAAGAATTACCATTCGCTAAGAGATGGATAATGAATAAATTCAATCCAATAAGGAGTAAGCTAGCTATAGATGAACTAATAAGAAAAGGGGTTTTCCACCAATATAAAGTTTTGAGAGAAAAAGCAAAAGGTAGAGTAAGTCAATCAGAACACACAGTAATCGTTGCAGATAAGCCCATAGTTACTACCCAAGACTGATTTTTAAAATAGAAAAACATTTAAGTATGTTGTTTCTTAAACTTTGCACGAAGCTTTGGCTTCAAGAGGGAATAAGATGTTAAGATTCGACGAGTGGGACGATGAAGATGAAGGAGAAGGTGATACCCCTGAAGATGAAGATGATGAAGAATACTAATTAATTTAGTTAATTTCTTTATTTTATTTATTTTATTATTAATTTTTCAGTTTTTACGTAATTAAAAGTCTTTTTTAATTCTATTGTTAACTAAGTTAACATAAAGAACTAAAATTTAGATATTTGTTAACTAAATTAACAAATAAAATATAAATAAGAACGGTATGTTAACCAACATGAGAAGAGCACTAGTCGGAATTATTATTCTTATATTCTTATTTAGTGGATGTATTAGAGAAGAAGTTTTTGTTTACGAAGTAATAGACGGAGATACCTTTTTAATAAGTACAGGGGATAGAATTCGGCTAATAGGAATAGATGCGCCTGAAAAAGATCAACCATATTATTTAGAAGCGAAGGAAAGGCTATCAGGATTGTTAAAAAACAAGAAAGTGACTCTAGAAAAAGACAAAGAAGATATGGATTCCTACGGAAGATTATTAAGATATGTATACGCTGATGATGTTTTTGTTACTCTTGAATTAATTGAAGAAGGATACGCTAGAGTAATTATCATCCATCCCAATTCGAAATACGAGAGTGAATTAAAAAAAGCAGAATATAAAGCAAAAGAATCAGAGTTAGGGATATGGTTTAAATATTCATCTTAAGCTCCATTCAATATATTTCCGAATAGATTCAAATCTAAGATCTTTTTCTCTACCCTTGAATACAAGAAACATAATTATGGATAAAAATAGTATATAACCGACACACATTATCCCGATTATTATATAAAAAGTGTTTATATATTCACCAGTGAATCTATTTGTTGTGCTTGTTAACAATAAGAATCCACTAAATAGGACATGGAAAACAAATAGTGATATGAAAAAAATTACAGACCCATATATTGCTAAGAGTTTTTTATCAAACTCTTCCATTAATAATGAATAAGAAATCTTGATATAAAAAGTTATTTGATGAAGTTCAAGTTCAAACTTTTAGCATAATTTATCACTTCCTCAAATTCCTCTTTATTTACCAACCTATTAATCTCTTCGTATTCCAAAGCCTTCCAACACGGTCTATATTGATCCATTATATTAACTACAGCTTTTTCACCTAGATTTTCAGAAATCCATCTTAAAACAGGCTTACTACAACACTCTATATGATTCGGCAATACTAAGTGGCGGATTACTAATTCAGCATCTTTTAGTGCTAGTGTATGATTTCTCTCTACAACTTCTAAATAATTTTTAACCTTAGAAAGACGCTCAGCACATTTATTATTTCCATACTTAAAATCACTTAGATAAACATCCACGACACTTTTTAAGAGATTCATTGATTTTTCAGACATGTAGAAATTAGAATTCCAAACTACAGGCATGTTAGAATTAACGTGTTTTAAAGATTCTAATATAAAAGGAAGACAAGGCACGGGGTCTCCACCAACAAAATTTACATTCTTACAACTAGAATGTTTATCTATTAAATTAGCAATCTCTTTAGAACTTATATTACGTCCTTCCTCTATTCTTTGAGAAATCTCCCAATTCTGGCAATACTGACAAGAAAAAGTACAAGACCAAAAAAATATAGTAAAACTAGGTACAAGGAAAGGTTCTTCTCCCCAATGAACAAAAGTAGAAGATATTTTAGGGGAATTCCCAACTTCACACCAGCCAAGTTCTCCTTTGGTTCGATTTATATGGCACTTTCTTTCGCATAATTCACAATTTTCTAGTACTTTATAGGCCTCTTTTATTTTCATATCTAAAATTCCAGATTTCTTCAATAGTTGGAACTTAGATTCCTCCTTTCCATCTAACACTTTAAAATATCTAGGTAGAGCTTTTACTAACATTTTATAATTCAATTAGTATTTAAAAATCAAAAGATTTTAAAACGTTTTCATATAATTACTTTTTGGTGATTTTATATGGCAAAGGGACAAGGGTCCGAAGAGCATAAGGAACATCACAAGGAAACACATAAACGACATAAAAGTAAAATAAGTAGAAAGAAGATAATTCTTCTCTTATCTGGATTAATTATAGGAGCAATATTCGGTTATATTGCATCAGTAACTACTCCAGGTATAGGTGGGTCTAGCGTAAAATGTGATGCTAGCGTAGGAGAAGAAGCTCAAGCTTATGTTGTAGATAATTTCTTAGCAATACAAGGATTAGATGCAGAGTTAGGCGCAGTTGAAAAAGTAGGAACAATATGTAAAGTAGACTTATCAATAACTAGAAACGGAACAATGTTGCAGGAGACTGAAGTTTACATGACACCTGATACAGATTATCTTATCTTAGGTCAAGTACTTCCAACTAGCGAAGAAGTGGAACAACCTGAACCGATAGAGCAACTTGAACAACCAGAAACAGCAAGTTGTGAAAGTCTGAAAAAAGAAGATAGTCCTGTATTAGACGCATTCGTAGTTTCATATTGTCCATTTGGAGTACAGATGCAGAGAATTCTAGCTGAAATAGTAAAAGAAATACCTGAATTGGATGAGAACATAAAGACTAGATACATGGGTTCAATTGTAAATGGAGAAGTAACAGCTATGCACGGTGAAAAAGAGGCTCAAGAGAATTTAAGACAAATATGTATCAGAGAGGAGCAATCAGATAAGTTCTGGGACTACATAAATTGTTTCATAAAAGAAGGTGAAGTAGAAAGTTGCTTAGATGAAGCTGAAATTGATACAGACATGTTAGATACTTGTATGACTGGAGAAAAAGGATTAGAGTATGCTCAAGAAGACTTTGATTTAACAAAACAATATAGCGTTACAGGTTCACCAACATTAATATTAAACGGAGAAAGAGTTAGAGAATTTGACTTCGGCGGAAGAACAGCAGAAGCAGTTAAGACAGTACTATGTTGTGGATTCACATCAAAACCTGAAGTTTGTTCAACAGAACTAGCCACTGAACAAGCAGCTAGAAGTTTTTCAGCAACATATAGTGGAAGCAGCGGATCATCTAGTTCTGGAGGAAGCTGCTAATTTTTTTTATTTTAGTAAAATTTATTTACTTTAATTATTTCTTAATTTTATATGGCAAAGAAAAAAGAGAAACAACCAAAAAGAATCTATAGGTCAAGTAACAGGATCCTAGGAGGAGTATGCTCAGGTATAGCTGATTACTTTAATGTTGATCCCACGATTGTCAGAATTTTATGGATACTGTTTTCATTAGCTTATGGAGCAGGAATTTTGCTTTACTTCATATGTTGGTTAATAATACCTAAGAACCCAAAGCAAAAGTGGCACTAGAATGCCTACAAATGTAAGTATAGATTACAAGATAGCAGAAAGAGAATATCAAGAGGCAACTACAGATAAGGACAGATTAAAAGCCCTCCGCAAGATGCTCTCAACAGCTCCAACTCATAAAGGAGCAGAAAAGATGAGAGCACATATAAGGAAGCAGATTTCTAAATACAAGGACTTAGCACAAAAAGAAGGAAAAACAAAAAAGGTAAAATCCTTGAGTATAAAAAAAGAAGGTGCTGGTCAAATAGTTTTTGTTGGCTTACCTAATTCAGGAAAATCCACCTTATTATCTAAACTATCTAAAAAGCATGTAGAAATTGCGGATTATGAATTTACAACAACAGAGCCTATACAGAGAATGATTCCATTCGAGAATATTAAATTACAAGGAGTAGAGATCCCAGCAATTTATGATGGTTTTTATGAAAGCGAAAACGGGAGACAGTTCTTTGGTCTAATAAGAAACTCAGATTTCGTAATTATTGTTTTGAAAAGCAAAGATGGATTACCCATATTAAAGAAAGAGTTTGAGAAAGCTAATATTAACTTAAACTCAAAGAGCAAGTACCATGAAGGATTTATAGATTACATGCCTTCCATGAAAATCACATGGGAAGATTTTGACGATCAAAAACTAATTAATAAAATCTGGAAAAAGCTAGATAGAATAAGAGTTCAAACAAGAGCAGGGAGAAAGGTAGCTGAAAAGCCGATTATATTGAATAGAAGAGCTACAGTTAGAGACGTAGCAAAAAAGATTCACAAAGACTTCATTAAGAAATTTAAATACGCTAAAATATGGGGACCTTCTGCTAAATTTGATGCACAGCAAGTAGGATTAGAGCACGAATTAAAAGACAATGATATCGTTGAGATCTTCATTAAATAAAAGAAATATTTTTCTGATTATTGTCGTTTTAGTAATCTTGATTTTCATTTATTTATCACCCTCATTAGTAAATGAAGTTGGACATGGTTGCACGCTTGATGATATTCATCCATACTTAATTAGTACAGTTAAAATAGAAGAGTGGGTATTAAATCACGATTGTGACAATAAAGTTATTTTTGTTACACCTTTTTATAAATATGAGTCCATTGAGAATTCTCCAGAGTGGTGTAGTAATCTTAAAAGTCTAAGTGAAAAATATAACTTTGAAATTGGTTTGCATGGATACAAACATGAAAAATTCGGAAGTAGTTGTGGAGAATTTGTTATCCCATCAATGGATTTTTTTAAGGCTTACAAGATATACAAAATAACCTTTCAACAAGAACCAAAAATATGGAGATCTCCTTGCTATCGTTTAAACATTATAGATTATCTGTTTATTAAATCAAAAGGTATGAAGAATTACGGGTTCGTAAACTCTGGAGAAACATATCATCCTAATAATCTAAATGAAAGTTGGTGTAAAATACGTCCCAGCTGGAAATACATCTTTAATAAAAATTGTTAATGATACGTTAAATATATTTCACACAAATATTAAAAATAATTATTGTTCATTAATCAATAAGATGATAAATAAAGAAGGTTCTGGAAAATCAGTCATAATTATAATAATTATAGCAATTATAATACTCGCTTACTTAGCGATGAAGGGCGGCGTTAAAATTCTCCCATAAATATAATTAACAAGCACGAAGTGGGCAGAGCGTCTAAAGAAGAAATAAGCTCTGGTTTTATTTGTTTTTAATCATAAAATAACTTCCAATCAGAACTAATGCTGCACCAAAACCTTGAGTTACAACTAAAGATTCTCCAAGAATAATGAATGCCAGAATTGCCGTTATTAATGGTACAATTAAGTAAAATATTGTGGTTGGTCCAGGTCCAATTTCTTTAATACCATAATATAAACCGTACATATAAACAGTGTATATGAGTGCTTGTAATGTAACTAAATATGGAATAGTAAGTATTGCTTGAAATGCTTGTTCTTTAAGTACAAGCGCAACTAATAACGCAAGGGCTCCAACACCAAAGACTGAACGATAGAATAAAACGCTAAATATTGGAACTTCTTTAGCAAGTGTTTTTTTATAATATGAGTGTGTAAATCCAAAAACCGCTGTAGCAGCTAAGATTATTAAATCCCCAAAATTCGGATGAATAATATTAAATCCAAACATAAGTAGATACACTCCTATAAACATAATTATTGTAGCGCAAATTTGTTTCTTGGTGAGTTTATCTCCTAAAATAAAAAACGCAAATAATGCTGCAAAGGGTACTTGTAATCGCATAATAAAAGTTGTATTTATAGCAGTAGTGTAATTTAGTCCAATGTAATAAAGACCCATTCCAAGTGTCGTAGCTCCAATACCTAATACAACTAAATGAATCCAAATACGCTTAGAGAAATTCCGTAGAGGTTCTTTGCGTAAAATTGTGAACAAAGTGAAGAAAACAAGAGTCATTAACAAGACATTCATTGAATAAGAGAGGGGATTTATATTTCCAGAACTATAAGCAACTCTAGCAATAACCGCTGTTACAGCTGCAGCTAATACTGAAATTAAAATCACAAATAGAACTTTTCTATTAATCATGATATTTCAAGTATATGAAGTTATATAAATTTATTTTCTTTATAACCTTCTTTTAATTCTAAATTATCCGCGGCGTTAGTACTTATTATAGAAGCGCCGTGGGCAGGTATATAGGCAAAAGTTCGAAAAGCCTATAAACTTTTTAATATAATAAAAAATTGTAAAAAAATTATTCAGTAGCTAAGAATGACCACCAAGGTTTTTTAATTTGTATCACTTCTCCGTTTTCAGCATCAATTTGCCCTTGTACCCTCATTCTTATTTTAAATAATCCTAAAATCTTTGCTTCTTTTTGAGCTTTGACTTCATAAGCAGCTTTTACTTGTTGACCACTTCCAACTTCTTTCAACTCAATAGCGCAGTTATTTTCTGAATTACAAGCCTTTAATCTTAGTCTTTCAATAGCCTTTTCAGATGCAACATTTGGCATAACTTTAATTTCCGCATTCCTACCGTTAGAAAGCTGTGTCATTAATCTTATTCTGTTCTGAACTTCGCTCTGTTCTTGCATTAATTCTAATGAACAGTTAGCTTCTGCATTTCCAACTCTAAGCCTTACTCCATTTTGAGTTTGGATTTGCATTTGTTCACCCTCAGCATTGATATAATCTCCAGACCTGACTCTTGCTTGCGTCTGTATTTGAGGCTCTTCTCCTTGATTTTGGGTTTGTGTATCTGTATTTGTTTGAGTTCCGCTAACCGTCCCTTGTCCTGACTGAGCTTCGCCTGAACCTGCAGTATCACTTCCTTGGGCTAATGCAAGCGAAATTGCCATTAATGAGACAAATAGAAACAAAAATATTTTTTTCATTGCTTTTACCTCTTTATTTATATTTTAATTATATTTACATAAAAGACTACTCTTAATAAATCTTTTTTATATATTTATTAACTTAAAACTTAAACGCCCTCTATCGGTTTAGGATACGCCCCGGGCAGGTATATAGGCAAAAGTTTGAAAAACCTATAAATTTAGAATTAAAAGAAGGTTAATTAATAGTTATTATATGTTGCAACTACTTCTCCATTTTTAATTTTCTCAATAGTATCTGCTTTTTCCACTGGTGTTAGTTCTTTTCTAATTAACTTTTTATCTTTATCTAAATTATCTAAATAAGTCATAGTTATAACAGCACGAATATAATCTCCTTTTTCTATTGGCGGCCAGCTATTACTTGTAAATATTAGACTTTCAACAGGAGAGTTACTCTCTATCTTTATCTCTAAGATAGACTTCTGTATTATATTTTTAACTTCTAAACCTGTCGCTCCTCCAAAATGTTTTATATCTCTATCCTCTGCGTGTCCTATGACTTCTATAATAGTTCCTTCTATTGTCTTATGCTTCATCTTAATTTTCTTGAGTAAAGAAATCTTTATATTTCTATCGAATTGATATTTACACCGTTAATTCTTAAACTTAAGCTCCCTCTGTCGTTTTAGGATACGCCGTGGGCAGGTATATAGGCAAAAGTTCGAAAAGCCTATAAAATTAAGAGAAAGTTAATCAATAGTTTGAAGTTTAGCTGCCTTCTGAAGTAATGGTTCTGGTGGAGCAGGTATAGAATCTTTAAGTATTATTTCTATTTTACTTTGATCTTCATAATCCAAATTTACCTTAATATCTCCGCTTTTAACATACTTGCAACTAAGCTCTAAATAACGAGCAGAAGCCTCACATGTATTAGGAGAGAATAGATGCTTTCCAAGTATAGTCCTACCTTCTTTTTTACATAATTTACATCTTAAAGTAGCATAAATAACTCCAAAAGGATCATTAGTCCAAACATGCCCAGGTCCGTTATCTGCTTGATAATGATAGCTTC
>CP070803.1:854996-919375 GCA_020343615.1 Candidatus Woesearchaeota archaeon
AGTCATTTTGAAACAAAATTCGATAGAATAGTAATGATCCTGCCGGAAGAAGCTCATACTTTTCTTAGAGAGACTTTTAGTGTATCAAAAAAAGGTACTATAATTCACTTGTATCAATTCTATAATGAAAAGGATATTGATACAAAAGTAAAAAGAGACATAGAAAAATTAACTTCTAAACTTAGAAAGGTTAAGATATTAGATATAGTAAAATGCGGTCCTTACTCTCCTAGAAAATTTAGGGTTTGTATTGATATCAAGGTTTTGTAAAACAATAAATTTAAGTAATTGGAATTGTAAAAATTATTTATGAAAAAATTCATTGTGACTCCGTGGGAAGTTTCTGGAGACATAGATTATGATAAACTAATAAAAGAATTTGGGACTGAAAAGATAACTGATAAGTTACTTAAACGTATAGAAAAGCACACAGGTGAATTGCATTGGTTACTTAGAAGAAAGATATTCTTTAGTCATAGAGATATGAACTGGATTCTAGATAATTACGAAAAGAAAAATAAATTCTTCTTGTATACTGGAAGAGCTCCTTCTGGATTAACGCATCTAGGCCATCTTGTACCTTGGATATTTGCTCAATGGCTTCAAGAAAAGTTTAATGTTGAAATGTGGTTTCAAATCCCTGATGATGAGAAATTCCTTTTCAAGCCCAAACTAACGTTAGAGGATACGAAACATTACGCTTACGATAATATATTAGATATAATTGCTCTGGGTTTTGATCCTAAGAAAACCAAGATATTTCTTGACACTGAATATGCTAAAGTGATGTATCCTTTAGCCTTAGAGATATCTAAAAAAATTACCCTTTCTACAGCCAGGGCAGTTTTCGGTTTTAAGAATGAAATGAATATTGGTGCAATATTTTACACTTCAATGCAAAGTGTTCCTGCTATTCTACCCTCAGTTTTAAAGAAAAAAAATATACCTTGTCTTATACCTCATGCTATAGATCAGGATGCGCATTTTAGGGTGAGTAGGGATGTTTTGCCTAAATTAGGATATTACAAACCTGCTGCAATTCATTGCAGGTTCCTTTCAGGACTTAGTGGTCCGCATGGTAAAATGAGTTCCTCTGATCCTAAGGACATCAACACTATATTTGCTACAGACTCTGCTAAAACTGTGGAACATAAAATAAAGAAGTATGCTTTTTCTGGCGGACAGCCAACAATAAAAGAGCACAAAGAAAAAGGTGGCAATCCGGATGTTGATGTAAGTTACCAATACTTAACATTCTTTGAGCCTAGTGATAAAAAACTAAAGAAAATATATGAAGATTATAAAAGTGGGGCTATACTTACAAGTGAGTTAAAAGGTATATGCATTGAAACTATAAACAAGTTCCTTAAAGAACATCAAAAGAAAAGAGAACTAGCTAAGAAAAATATTGAAAAATTCATGTTGAGAGCCTGATATAAATGGATCATGTAGTTATCCTAACCATAATAGGACTCGCTGTAGCACTACTATGGTTTGTAGATGAAATCTTATCATTTAGGAACATTAAGAAATATTCTATCATTTATAACAGACCTCCTTTAATTGCTTGGCTTTTCCATCATCACGCGCAGAAATTAATATATATTAAAATGGTGGTTTATGTTGTATTTATGATATTAGCTGCAGAACTATTAAAGAAATATTTCTTGTATTTTCACTTATTTACTCTAACAATGATAGCTTTGTATTTAATATTTGATATAAAAGTACAGCGTAAAATCATTTCATTAACCTATCTAAAAAGAAAATAGGAACGAATGATGCTATTAAAGTTGTAACTAGAACTACTGAAAATATTATATTCAAGACTAACTCAGGATTCGGAAATAATGGAGCTGAAGATAAAGCTAAAACTGAACAGACTACTCCCTTGCCTCCTCCTAAAAACAAAATATTTCTTTCACCTCTGCTCTTCACAGAAGCTGAAATATACACAGCAACGTATCTTGAGAGTAGAACTAGTATGACTACAAAAAAGATTATGGCAACGTTAATGAATGTGAGTTCTACCCCTAAGAAGGTTCCAAGTATAACATAAACAAAAATAAGCAGTAATAATTCCAATTCTCCCCCAAAGCTTTTTATTATCCGCGGTGGTGCTGGCTTTAAGTTAGCGAATATTGCTCCTAAAATCAAAACTGAAATTATGCCACTACCTCCTACTAAGTTAGTAACTCCATATAATAGTAAGATAGCGCCTAAGGTAAGAATATGTGTTTTTACTTCTTCCTTAAATTTACAGATTATTCTGTATATTAGATAGCCGAAAACAACACCCATTCCTACGCCTAAAAAAATCTGGTACATGAAAATCTTTATTGCTCCCGCAAACCCTGTTCTTTGTTTTAAAATGAGTAAATTAGATATAACTATAACAAACACTACAGCCACCACGGAATTAAGCATTGATTCTAGATTAATTATGTTCTTGATGTTTTCCAACTTACGACCGAAGCTTTCCAGTATTGGGCGCATTATTGTTGGATCTGTGGATGAAAGTAAAGCACCTAGTAGAATAGCAAGCTCTGCTCTAATATTTAGGAAAACATATGAGAATAAACTCACTATGCTAATAATAATCAGTGGGCCTATTAGGGACAAGGAAGTAAAGACTAATGCTTGGCTTTTAAGTCTGGTTAAATTAACAGTGTTTCCTGCTTCAAAAATAACTATAACTAAAGCAAATGTTACTAATACATTTATTACCTGAGAAAATTTAATAGGGTCAAATAATTTGGTTACTGGTCCTAGAATTATACCTAAAACTAAAAGTGGGAGTACTATAGGGATTTTCTTTTTATTTGCTAGAACTAAAAATAAGGCACCTAAAATGATTATTGTACCTATGACGCCTATTATTAGAGATGAATCAGCCATTAAGAAATAATAAGCTATACTAGTTTAAAATATTATTTAACTATCTAAAAGAACTCATCTAGACCTTCTTGTGACCTTTCACCTTTAGCTTCAGAAAGCTTCTTCAATGCGTTCTCAACTCTTGTCTTGGAAAAATCATGCTCATTGCAGAGAATATGAAATATATCATTCTTTTTTGGCTCTGTCCAAACTAGATCAAAGTCTTTAGCTATTGGTGGCTCTAAGAACATTTGCTCGACCCTTTTCCAGTGTTTTATTTCATTAGTATATTTTGCAAATTGTAGGTCCTTAACAATTTCTAATGCTTTCTTGGGTCCTATTCCTTTGACTCCTTTGTTATAATCTGTCCCTAGTAGAATCGCCAGTTTTATCAACTGTTCTTTAACTATTTTCAGGTTATTTAAAGTTTCAACTAGACTAATCTTTTGCGGTTTTACTTCCACATAGGCTTGTTTTCCAGGAAGTTTTCTTTTTCCTGAAACTGAAAGGTTTCTGATTAACAGTGGTGCGCCGAAAAGTAAGGAATCATAATCCTGGCTTACTACTGCATGAACCATCCCTTCCTTTACCATCCATGCAGCCTGAGCTTCACCTTCACCAATTGCTTGAACATATGGTAAACCCATTGCTACAATAAGTTTCTTACTTTCAGAAACCATTTCCTTGGTTAATCTAGAAGTCTGCTGAGCCCACTTTCTAGCTTCTTCTACGTCGCCTTTTTCAAGTGCTTTTTTATGCTCCTCTGTTGCTTTTTCCTTAATAGCTCTCCGTTGTTCTTGTACGTCTGCTTTTAATTCTGGAGCTTGACCATCAAAGACAAAGCAAGGTTTGATCCCTAACTCGAGTAAATTAATAGTTCTGTGAAATAATCCTGATAAATGAGAAGTTACTCTCCCTTTGCTGTCCATTAGAGGTGTGCCATCTCTTTGTCTGATTATAGAAAGAAATTGGTATAATGTATTGTAGGCATCAATAGCTAATTTTTTAGTTTTCAGACTACCTAATTCGATGTCATGAGCTACAACTAAGCTACCCAAATCAACTCCCATTTCACCTCCATTCACTAAGAGAATATAATTCTATAAATTATTTTTGTTTGATAACAAATTTTAAAATATTTTACTTACTAAAAGTAATTATGGAATTAGCATATACGGTAGTAAACGGAAAAATCGTCTATAATGATGGTGGTGCTGTTGAAAAAAAAATGCTATATAAAGTGAACAGAGGAGATGTTCTACATTTTGCTTTGCTTGACACTGAAAAAAAATATTCTAACTTGACCTTAGAAGATATTGTCGTTAATTTATGCGATTTTGGTATTGATGTTTTGTTAATTGGTGGTTCAACTGGAGTTACTGATGAGGGTATAACTAAAATCACAGATATCAAAGAGAGAAATGGGATAGATGTCCCGACAATTGTTTTTCCAAGAAGTGTTGGTGATCTAAAAGGAAGAGCAAATGCTGTGTTATATATGCGATGCACTAATTCAAGGAAAATGAAATACGTAAAAGATGAAGCTATTGAAGGGGCAGCCTATTTATTAAATGGAAATATAGAAGAGATTCCTTTAACTTATCTTATTGTCGAACCAGGCGGTATGGTGGGACAAATAGCAGATGCTCAATTAATTCCTAGAGATAATCCTAAAATAGCTATAATGCATGCTAGAGAAGCAAAAGCAAATGGTTCTCGTTGGTTTTATCTTGAAGCTGGTTCTCATGCAAGCCCGGCTATTCATGAAGAAAGAGGGCCTGAATTAATAAGTGCTGTCAAGAAATATGTTAATCTTCCGCTTATTGTTGGTGGTGGAATTAGAAGTCCTGAGGCTGTTAGAATTGTTAAGAAAGCTGGGGCTAATGGAATAGTTACTGGAAATATAATTGAAAAAGAAGATATGAGTCTAATGAAGAGAATAATCGAGGCAGTTCATGAAGAAAGAGCCCCAGGCGAGAATTGAACTCGCGACCTCGTGCTTACCAAGCACGCGCTCTACCACTGAGCCACTGAGGCTTATAAGCCTAAATCTTCACTTATTGTCTTCATAGAATTTAATGATATTTCAAAAAACTTTTCTTTTTCTATTCCTAACTTCTCACAAAGTAACATGTTTTCTCTATTGCAGTTTCTAGCAAAATCTTTTTGCTTGAATTTCTTCTTTATGCTCTTTACTTTAACATCTTCTAATTTTTTACTTGGTTGTATTAAAGCTGAAGCTATTACTAAGCCTGAAACTGCATCTGCAGCAATCAAAGCGAAGTCTATTTTTGATTCTGGATTAACTCCAGTGTTCTCAAAATTATGTGACTTTATTGCGTGCATTACTTCATCAGAAACCTTATCTTTCAGAATCTCTTCAGCAACTAATCCGTGGTTTTTATGATCATCTTTTGTTCGTTCGTAATCGATGTCATGAAGCAAGCCGCAAATTGCCCACATCTCTTCTTCTTCGTTGAGATAACTCGCTATACCCTTCATTATTGCTTCTACAGCTAAACAATGCTTGAAAAGATTTTCATTAGATAAATTATTTTTTAATAAATCTAGAGATTCATCCCTTGAAATCATATTAAAAAAAGCCTATCGTAAAGATAGGCAAAGATAGATTTATCCGCCTATTCTGTACATCCCCGCGCCACATGTTGGGCAGGTGCCTTTGGTAGCTTTTCTACCATTCTTCATCGTAACTTGTTTTGGATCCTTCATTTCAACGTTCTTTTTCTTACATTTTACACAATACCCTTTTACCATTTTTTTCACCTTGAGTGTCTTTTAAGTGGTGTATAACTTATAAAAAGATTTCTATAGTGGATTATTTCATCTTTTTTGTTATATTTATCTTAAAATTGCAGTGTTCACACTCAAAAACAACGGCGTCTGCTCTTGATTTCTTTCCAGAATTCGGGTCCGTAATCGTGATTTTTTGCCTTTTGAAAGGAACTTGAGTTGATCCCTGTTTCTTACAATTTGGACAAGTATATTCGATGTTGGCTGTCAAAGTATCTTCATATTCTTCTTTTTCTGCAGTATATCCGCACTCTGGGCAAATATATTCAGTTGCTCTAGTTTTTGGCTTTCCTGTCTTTGGGTCAATTGGTTTTCCCATTAGACCCTTTTTACAACTTGGGCATTCACTTCTAAAAACCCAGACCTTTGCTTTTCCATCTGGAAGAATAGTTCTCTGAGTAAAGTATACTAATTCACTCATTGACTTTGGTTGTCTTAGTTCCATAGAAAAAGTATAGCAATCGTCGTCTTTAAAAAATTTTAGAAGTTTCAGTATTTAGATTATTATATAAATTAAAAATAATACTTTTTCGTTCTTTAAGATTTGATCTTGGAAGTCCTTTTCCTATTTTTTTCCAAATGTCTATTTTAGAAGTATGTTTCGGATTGTTAAATCCTATCTCTTTAATCCATCGATTTATGTCTTCTTTTTTGTATAATACGAGTGAATAGACTGGATTTAAATCTCGTTTACCTTTGTATGGTTTTTTAAAATATGGTCTAAATCCTAATTTTTCAGATATTTGTTTTATCTGAAATATAAGATTTTTTGAAGTACTACTAATTTTTATTCTTGGTTGCGTGTGTTTACCGGAAGTACTTTTATTGAAGTAAACTGTACCATCTGTATCAAATATTCCTCGCAATACATTTCTAATTAAAGATTCTGTCATAAGTCTTTCTGGTATTTCTATATTCGTTTTCTTACCGGGTTTCAAACCAATATTTCTTAAGTAATCTACAACTGCTTTATTAAATATTTTAAATCCGTAGACTCCATTTTTTGAATAATCTCTTCCACTTAATTTATAATCCAATAAAGGTTTTCCAATAGTTTTGTTAAACAAAGGAATTACTGTTTTATCATAGTACTCTCTTTCTTCTATTGAATCTCCACATACTGAAAGTTCACTATATCTTTTGTTTACGCTAATGCAACCATCTCCAATACATATTCCTATAAACTCTGCCAAATCTTTGGTTAGTTCCATTTAAAATGCTGGGAACCGGATTCGAACCGGCGAAGACACTAAGTCACAGGATGACTTACCACCTTAATGAGCGGTCTTAAGTATGGCAGATGTCATAAAATTTTTATCGACATCTCCTGCCCCTTTGACCACTCGGGAATCCCAGCAGTGATTATATTTAGTTTTCTATTCATTTAAAAACTTGATGGTAACTAGAATACTATTGAATGTAATGAGAAATACGTTCTCTTGCTATAAGTTCACGTATTTCTTTTGAGTTTTCATGTAAATCATCTTTAAGTTTTGCTAGGTCTTTTAAAATTCTATTATTACTGACATTAGATTCACCTATCATAAGAGTATATGCACGCCCTATTCTATCTATCCTATAGTAAATACGATTAACAATATTGAATACCTCTTGTATCTCCTTTAAATTTGCTTTTCCATTTCTTATTCTTTCAGAATGCTCCTTTGCCATGGTAATATACTTTAAGGCTTCTTCTCCAATGGCTTCTAATTCGTGTACTATTGTTTCTTTTGTTATTAAGTCCTTTTCATTTTTTCTTAAGTCTTCTTCTAATTTTCTCAATTGACTTAACTCTTTTTTTGTGAGATTTATCTCATGATTCAAAAGTTTTAGTGTATTCATGATATAATATAATTCACTTATCTTTTAATAAATTTTATAATTGTATAATTATAATATATATATTATGGGAGTTATCTCAAAACTTGATCTAATGCGTCATAAGAAGATTATGGAGGATATATTAGAAATAGATAGACAAAAGGCTGAAATAGTTGCTCAGTTAGTACCTCTGATTAAAGATTTTTATGAAACATGGCATAGTAGAGAAGCTAATGAAAAAAGATTGTACAAGTTATTCTCCAAACCTCAAAAGAATGAAACAGTTAAAGAAGAAGAACTTGCTTATAGGAGAGACTTAGAAGATTTAGAAAAAGAAAAAGAAGATCTAAGACAAATTAAAAGATTAATAAGAATATTAGAATCCTATGATGAAGATCTAATAAGAGAATTAAACTTACTAAATTCTTGATTATTTTGAAACAAATTCATTATTTTTAATAAAGAATCTTAGATGTTTTGGTAGATCTCTAGTTACTCCGATTCTATGTGAGGTTTCTATGTTTTTTATTTCTTTACTTCTTATTATTACTAGATCTAAATTAGCTAAATTTCCGTGAAATTCTTCTTTTGTAATTTTAAAGGCTCGTGTTAATTTACCTGGTCCTGAACACAAATCTTTTAGCTTATCTTTGCAACGATATTGTTTCATCAAATCTACTCCTTCTATTGGTTCTAGTGCCCTTATGAGAACAGCTTGAGCTTCATTTTCTTTACCTGTTACGAAATTAAGCATCCAGTGATTATGAACATTGTATATAAAAATTGTTCCTGGTTTAGACCACATCCCTTCGCTTAAGTTTGTTTTTCCCTTATAAGCCCTAGAAGCTGGGTCTTTGTAACCATAATATGCTTCAGTTTCTACTATTTTTCCTTTCAGAATTTTTCCATTGATTTCCCTTACAAGATAATTTCCTAGTAAATCTTTAGCTACTTCTTCTGCATCTCTTGCATAAAATTCTGGATTTAATTTTTTCATATTTATTACAATAAAGAAAAAGTTAAAAAAGACTTTGATAAATTAGTAGACTGAAATGGTAAAAATAATATTCCTTGGACCTCCTGGTTCCGGCAAAGGGACCTACTCTTCTAGAATCGGACCAGAATTAGTAATACCGCATATATCTACAGGTGACTTACTAAGAAACGAAGTTAAGGGAGATAGTGAGCTAGGGAAAAAAGCTGCTGAGTACATGAATAAAGGAAATTTAGTTCCTGATGATTTGGTCATTGAAATTCTCAAAAAAAGAGTAGAGAAACCTGATTGTGAAAGAGGATTCATACTTGATGGTTTTCCAAGAACTCTTAACCAAGCAAAAGCATTAGACAAAATAACAAACATAGATATGGTAATTAATCTGTATTTGCCTGATGATATACTCATTACTAAATTATCAGGTAGAAGAGTTTGTAGGAACTGCGGAGATAACTACAATGTCACAGATATTAAAGACGATGAAAGAGGGATATACATGGCTCCACTTTTACCAAAAAAAGAAGGAGTATGTGATAAATGTGGTGGTGAGCTTTACCAGAGAGATGATGACAAACCTGAAGTTATTAAAGAAAGATTAGAAGTATACTATCAAAAAACAAAATCTCTAATTGATTATTACACCGAAAAAGGAATTTTAAAACAATTTAATGTTAATGCAGTTCCAGATATAATGGTCCCGAAAATTTTAAAACTTATACGTTCTGGGTAAATTCTATGGGGCCGTGGGGTAGTTTGGACCATCCTCCCAGCCTCGAGTGTATATTTATCAATAATTACACTCGCTGGAACGGGGACGGATTGCCGGAACGCTGGTGACCCGAATTCAAATTTCGGCGGCCCCATTTTTTAAAAGCTAAGACATAGAAAGATTTATATAGTGTTACTAGATAGTGATTACTAGTTAAAATGGAGAGACTAATCATATTGCTCATTGGGATAATCATTGGAGGAATAGCATTCCCTATTATAGGTAATGGTGTTAGTATGGAATCTCCATTTGGCTTGACATTAGAAAAAAATTCTCCTTCTGATTGGGTTCCTGAAGAAAAAATTAGTGTAAAAAATGACGTAGTCATAATAAAAGTTGAAAATGCCAGATTAAGTAAATATGCAGACACTAACAGTATGGATCCTGTCTTAGATAAAAATAGTAATGGTATTGAAATAAAGGCTGAGAATCCTAATCAAATACAAGTAGGTGATATAATAACTCATGAAAAGAATGGTAACTTGATTGTGCACCGAGTTATTGGTATAGGTAGTGATGAAAAGGGATGGTATTGTATAACTAAAGGAGATAACAACTCTTCTAACGATGGTAAGATTCGTTTTGAAGACGTAAGATATATTACAGTAGGAATTATTTATTAAAATGAAAATAAATTATAATAGTATAGGTAAAATTCCGCCTGTGCATGAAGGAAAATTAAGAGAAGATCACGTAAGACCTACAGGTAGATATGTTGATGGGACTCTGGTTCTTAAACTATATCATATGGCAGCAAATATGCCTAAGAAAAGAGACTTAAACTGTAAGGGTAGGGAATTACAATCTCTTATATTAGATAAGCGACATAAAGGTGAAATAGAAAGTTACAGCGGTATGGGTTTTGCTGTATCTACTGAGAATATCAGCGACATACTTGTATGGAATGGTAAAGATCTTTGGTTAAAAATATATTCTAATAATGTTTATAAAGGTAATCGTGAAATAACTCGTGAAAAATCTCCAATTACAGATATATCTGAAATAGAAATATATTTTTTTGAAAAAAAGGCTTGGAATCAATATCTTAACTCGAGCAGGACGATTAAAGATAAAAAGGCATATCTTAGTGAAATTTTCAAAAAGTAATTCTTCTTAAAAACAAAAAATTTATTAGTATTACTCAATACAAAATTAGATATGCTGAGGAAAATTGCTCTTAGTTGTTTGATGTTATGTGTTCTCTTAAGCATAAGCACTGGCGTATTAGCAGTTAGATCTCCCCTAGCAATTGATTCTGAAATAATAAATGATAGGATAAAGTCTAATGAAACTGCTGAGTTTGTTGTTTTTGTAGAAAACATTAAGTTACAAACAGATACTATAAAAATAGATCATGATTTCTTAAATTGGCAAGTAACGGCATCACCATATTTTTTTGAAATTCCTCCTCGTCAGACTAAGGCTGTAAGTGTAAGAATCGCTCCTCCCTCAAATATTGAAGAGGGTTCTTATTCATTGACTTTAAAATTTGAATCAAAGAATTATCCGGAAACTATTAAGAAACATACACTTGTGGTAACTGTCACTGAAAACGTGAAAAAAGATGCTGTGACTATGAGTTTAGTTCTACCATCAAAATCAGAACCTGGGGCTATTGATTCTATTCTAAACATAAAAAACATAAGAACAACTCCATTAGAAGACGTATCTATAACAATCTCTTCTCAGTTATTATCAGAACCTTACTCTTTTACCATTGATGAATTAAACCCTGGTGAAGAAAAAAGTATTGAAAATAAACTTACTTTGTTGTCTAAATCTGCAGGAAATTATGGTATAAATGTTGAAGTGAAGAGAGGCGGAAAGATATTAGCTTCTAAATCCTATAATTTAGAACTTTATATTCCTGAAGAACCAGAAGCAATGCTTTCTTTCAGAAAAGAGTCAACTGGTGGTTTTCTTAAAGTTGAATATAAAGTAGTCATAGAAAATACTGGAAATAAAGAAGCAAAGAAAGAACTAAAAGCTACTTTTGGATCTCTTGAAAAATACTTTGTGAGTTCTACTCCTGAGCCTAATGTTAAAAATAAGGTCGTTGGTGGGGAGGAATTCTTCTGGATATACTCTGTAGCACCTGGTGGTATAACAGTAATCACATATACTGTATCTTATCAAAAATTATTTGCAGCATTTATTATAATTATATTAGTAATAATATTTGCGTATTTCTACTTAAAGGAAGAGGTACCTATTAGTAAAAGTGTTCTATTTACTAGAACAAAGGAGCATAAAAAATACATAAAAATAATGCTGCAAATTAAGAATAATTCCAAAAAACCAATTCATCATCTAAAAGTTGTAGACTGGATAAAAACGCCATTAATGTTAGTAGAACAATTTGATACTCTAAAACCTAATTTAATTAAGAAAAAAGAGGGCAAGATAAAATTAACTTGGGATATTCCTACTCTAGCTCCTAAAGAAGTAAAAGTAATCTCATACGGAACTAAATCCAAATTAAAGATAATCGGGAATTTAAGATTACCTAGGGCGGCTGTACATTATAGGAAAGACAAAAAAACAAAGGAATTCTGGTCTAGTTCTCCAGTTATTTTTGGAAAAGAATAAATTTAAAAAGCAATAGTTCTGGTTTTTTAAAATCCCGGCTTAGCTCAACTTGGCAGAGCGTGCGGCTGTAGATTGCTTATCAGCGTAGCTGAAACCGCAAGGTTCCTGGTTCGATTCCGGGAGCCGGGACTCTAATTTTCAATAGAGGGGGAGCCTGTTTTAGAATTGGTAGAACTGTACTTATAGTTCTGGTTCCGGGAGAATTAAGAAGAAATAAGCTCTGGTTTTATTACTTATCTTCTATACCCTGAAAACTTCCTATAGGAGTTTTCCAGCGGATTTCAAGAGTTTTATAATTTTTTAAATCCTTCAAGTATTTATGAACCTCAAAATGAAGATGTGGACCTAAATGTGCAATCCAACCAGTTTCTCCAGAATACCCTATAATCTGTCCTTCTTTTACTTCTTGCCCTTTTTTTACTAGAGCTCCATCCTTTCTTATATGTTCATATATTGAATATTCCTCATTTTGATGTCTGAGTTCTATAAAGTTGCCATATTTATCGTACTTTTTATCAGGTCCGCCAGTATCTGAATCTTGATTAACATCAACTACAATACCATCTAAGGATGCTTTGATCGGTGTTCCTATTGGAACTATAAAATCAACTGCATTTTTTAATCTACCGACATGTGCGGGGGACTCGTTATATTTTATTTTTACAGTATTGTTCAATTCAATAGGACAGCTGTACTCATTTTTTGTTTTCATAAATAAGCATTAATAATTCTTTTTATTTGAGAAGAAATAAGCTCTAGGCTTATTCTTCCTTTTTAGGTAACTTACATATATATGTTAAAGAATCTAGTTCTAATTTACCTTGTTCTGCTAATATCTTGCTACGATTCCGTATTATACTGGTAAAGTTATTATCATAAACAGCCTCTAAATATTTTATTTTTTGCTCAGACCCTGCATATAGTTCTAATACATCTTTAACAGGTCTATCAATTGAAGATAGTGATGCGTGTGAGTCTTCTTCTAAAGTTTTTAATATTAGCGCATCTAGAATGGGATCTATTTCGCTTGTGTTAGGTATAGTATCTTTAATTTTCCCCAATAGTTTTCTTGTATCTACTTTATTTAGGTCTATCTCTTTCATTTTTACAGATTACTACTAAATAATAAGGTATATAAAGATTTCTTTGAAGAGAAAAATTATGAAAATCCGAAAATACAGGAGGAAAGAACTCTTAGGAATAATACCTAATCTAAAGAATAAGACTTTATTAGATATTGGTGCAAGCAATTGTTACTCATTTAATTGGGCTTATAATAGATTAGCTAAAAATAATGGAAAGAATATAATTCTAGTTGATATAAATTATGGAAAGGAAATTAATAAATACATATTCTCCGAAAATGCTATTTGTGCGGATGCAAAGGATTTACCTTTTAAAAATAATAATTTTGACATAGTTACAAGTGGTTGGCTATTAGACTATTTTAAGGGTAAAGAACTGGAAAAAGTAGTAAATGAATCATCAAGGGTTATCAAACCAAAAGGATATTTTATTGGTGATGTTCCGGTACATCCTGAAAAAACTGAAGAAGATATTATATTATTTACAAGAAAGTTTCAACCACAAATAGAAGAATATAGAAAACTAATGCAGAATAATAATCTTAAAATCTTGCAAGATGGTTTAGGTTTTGAAAATTATGAGATTGTTAATCATTTGGTTTATTATTTTGTAGCACAGAAAGCATAACAAGAAATAAGTAAAATTTTTATTAATAAATAACGTATAAATTAAAATGAGCGGATATTTTAATGGCAAGGATGAATATTTTATACAAGACGAGTATAAATTAATTAAAGAAGTAATAAAAAGTAAAGATAAGGAGTTATCAGAAATAATGAAGGCGATTAAAGAGGTCGGCATTATTTTAGATACTGCTCTCACGGTCATAGAATATTTAGAAGGCTTACCACATGTAAGCGGAAGAAAACTAAAACATTCGCTAAAAAAAATAAGAGAATATACTGAGTTTCTAGAAGAAGAGTCAAAAAAAGCTGCGGTAGACGAAAAACATGTTTTAAGGTTCAATAAGATTAGCTATAAGCTACTTGAAAGAGCAAAAAAAGATTTAGAACAAAATAAAATAAGACTATGAAAGAAATAAAAGAATTAGAGGATATAAGGAAATGTGCAGATGCTGAGCTAGTAGAACTAAAACGAGCATTAAAATTGATACGAGACATAGAATTTATTTCTTATGATGTAATCCAGCAATTAAGATTCTTTCCATGTAGAAATAAACAGGAACTAAAGGAAGTACTTGAAGACTTAGAGAAACATATAAGACGTCTTGAGGAATATAATAAGAAAGCATTCATAGAAGAGCGAGGTGCCTTTAAATTAGAAAATACAATAAGAAAATTAGTTGAAAGGGCTAATAGAGATATAGCTCATTATGAAAATAAACTTAAAACATTTTAACCTTTTTCTTAGATTCTACCCAGTGTTTAGGGAACCGGGATTTTTATTCTTACTATCTAATTAAAAAAAACCTTTTTACATAATATTATACTATTATATTAATGTTAATGTAATGATTGGAGAAGGAAAGATAAAATTATTTGGTTCTGAAGACTATAAAAAAAGCGTAGAAGAAATAATCAAACAACTAGATAGTTCTGTAACTAAAGGTTTACCTAAATTCGAAGTTGATGAAAAAAGGAAAAGATATGGTTTTAATAGGGTAGAAGCTGAAAAACCTCCTTCATTTACTTATTTTTTCTTAGACCACGCTCTTGAATTTGTATCAATTCTTTTGATTAGTATTTCTATAGTATCTTTTTCAACTTATGTTCTGTTTACCCCAACAATTGAAAGACTAGCTGAGGGATTTATAGTAACTACAATAGTATTGATTAGTATATTTTCTGGAGCTTATCAAGACCATAAATCAGAGAAAACTGCTCATAAACTTAAAAAAATGGTTATGATGAGTAAAGTTACCGTACTCAGAAATGGATCTTATAAAGAAGTTGATTCTGAAGAATTAGTTCCAGGAGACATTGTACTGTTAAAAACTGGTGATAAAGTGCCTGCGGATATTAGATTAATTAAAGCTGACGATTTAGAGATTCAAGAATCTAATTTAACTGGAGAAGGTAGACCTTCAATTAAGCATTCTAGGATTATTACTGAAGATAAACCTATTTCTGGAAGAGAAAACATGGCCTACATGAATACATATGTAACTAGAGGAAACGGTAAGGGTGTAGTAGTCGCCATTGGTACAAAAACTGAGTTTGGATTAATCAGTGAACAAAGCAAGGAGGTACCCAAACATAGAGCTCCATTTCTAGATGAAATTCAGAGTGCTGCTAGAAAAATAAGTTACTTTGCATTAGTACTTGTGTTTTTATCTTCAATAACATTTCATTTCTATGGTAGAACTAACTATCAAGTATTTATGCTAGCTGCGGCTCTGGTAATTGGAGCAATTCCTGCTGCACTTCCTATTACTGTGACTTACTCTCTTACTCATTCTATGAAGATGCTGGCTCGTAAGAATGTCTTAGTAAAGAACCTTCCTTTCTTGACGTCAGTAGGAAGTGTGGATGTTATATGCACTGCAAAAACAGGGACTTTAACTGAAAGTAAAATGAGTGTACAAAAAATAT
The DNA here is from genome assembly GCA_020343615.1 of Candidatus Woesearchaeota archaeon. Lineage (GTDB taxonomy): Archaea > Nanobdellota > Nanobdellia > UBA10117. The sequence goes on from CP070803.1 coordinate 870,496, forward strand.
TTCTACCAGGACATAAGGAAACATTAAATCCGAAAAGCTTTGATAAAGATGAAAGCTACGAGCTTATTAGATGCGCTCTCCTAACAAATGAGGCTGAATTTAATTGCGAACGTAAGGAGTATATCGGGGATCCAAAAGACATAGGTTTACTTGAATTCTTAAAATCTAAAGGTGTAAATGTAGATGATATATTAAAAGAATACTACGTTAAGGGTTTTTTGCCTTTTTCATCTGATAAAATGATTACTCAAGCTCTAGTTAAGCTTGATAAAGATGTAATAAGATATAGTAAAGGACGTCCAAAAACTATAGTTAGTAGATGCAGTAAAATACTCGTGAATGGTGAAATTAAAGATTTTACAGATGGGTGGAAGAATAAGGTAAAAAAAGTAGTTAGTGAATTCTCAAAGTATTCTCTAAATAACTTAGCTTTTTCCTGTAAATATGTAAAAAAAGAAGGTTTAGGTGAACATACTAAAGGAGATGTGTTCATAGGAGTTGTTGGGGTAAGGGACTCTGTCAGACATGGAGTAAGAGATGCTATTGAAACTTGTTATGGTGCGGGAATAGAGATAAAAATGATTACTGGTGATGATAAGAAAACAGCTATATCTGTAGCTAAAGAATGTGGTTTTAGGAATATAAGGGCTATAAATTGGAATGAAATAAAGAACGCCTCTGAAGAAGAATTAAAGGAGATTGTGAGTAATAACAACGTCTTCGCTGAGATGGATCCTATGTTCAAGATAGAAGTTGTTAAGACTCTTCATAAGATTGGTAAAAAGGTTGCAATTACTGGTGATGGTATTAATGATACTCCTGCAATGCATGCTGCTGAAGTAGGTATCGCTATGGGTAAACATGGAAGTGATATTGTAAAGGATGCTGCAGATATAATATTACTTGATGATTCTTTCCCATCAATAAAGGAAGCAATAAAATACGGGAGAACTTCATTATCAAATGTAAAGAAATTAACTAATTATTTATTAACTGCTAATTTTTTCGAAGTTATTGTATTATTCTTAGCTTCATTGGCTGGCTTTACACCTCTAAGAGCAATACAAATCTTATGGGTCAACTTCGCTACTGATGTATTCCCTGCCGTTGGGTTGAGTACAGACCCTCCTCATCCAGACATAATGAAAAAAAAGCCAGTTGGTAAGAGGGAGAAGATACTAACTAAAAGAGTACGTTATATGTTAGTTGGAATGGGTATTAAAAAAGTGGCCATTGTCTTCCTAGTTTTCTTCATCATACTTTTCTTATCTAATGGGGAGACTACGATATTCGGTATACGCGGGGACCTAGTTCTTGCGCAAGCTTCTGTATTTGCGTGGTTAGGAGTATTTCACATAGACAGGATAATTGCCATAAGATGGGACGAGGGGTGGAAGTGGAAAGACGTATTTATCAACAAAACAGTAAACTACGCTCTCCTATGGCCTATATTAACTAAGTTTATAATCTTATACACTCCTCTATGCGGTTTCGCATTGTCTGGTTTCTTCCATGCGAAACCTTTACCTATTTGGGTTTGGGCTATAATAAGTATACTTCTCTTATTATCGGTTGTTTTAGCTGTAATATTAGTGAAGATAATCACTAAACAATTGGGAAAATATAGCGATATAGAGTATTAAATTCTTCTTAGCTTAACTTCTTTGCACGATATAATAAGTCAATATCTAGTGATTTTGGCTTAAAACATTCAATTGCATATTTAACAGCAGTTTCTATATCAAATGGTTTACATGAAAAGATATTTACAAAAGCGCCATCTGTACGATAAAAGACTGTCGCCTGACTTTCTTTAAGAAAAATGTATCCGTTATCTTTAAGAAAAATAAACTTACTATTTTTAATAATGTAGTTACCACAGGATTGCATTCCAATTTTTTGTGGTAATTCTTGTAAAAAGTTCTCTAAACTTTTTTGATTATTTAAACTATCATATAGCCTTAATGTTAAAGTAGGCATATTTCTGTATGCATGCTCATCAATCTTTACGCAATCTTTAGAAAGCTTATCTGTAATGTCCTTTAAGAAGACAGTCATATTAGAATCTCCAACTTTAAAATACTTTTCCATTCTAAGAATGAATTTGGCCTAAGGCTTCTTTAAATTCTGAGCGGTAAGGCTTAAAAGGACCTCCTAATATCTCCTCAAGATGTGGAAACTGGCTGTGTATTTCCAGTTGTGGCCAAGAAGGATCATATCCTGATAATTTATGACCTATTTTTATATTCTTAATAAGATCCTTTACTTTAGCTAATGGTAGTTTTGTTATCTCAGACATTTCCTTAGGACTCTTTTCATGCCACATATACATGTAATATAAATCATCCAACTGTCTAATTGTAGCACCATAGATTTTTTCATCTGTACTGTCTCCTACAAATCCGCTATGAGGTGCTTTTTTGATTATTTTATCAGGTACTCCTAAGTGTTTTGCAACATCAAATAAAACAGATTTGAACATTGCACCTGTTGGATAGATAGTGGCAAATCCTGTACCCTGAACAAAACCATAAGCCCATTCAGTATAATTATCTGTACCTGCAGTAATATATTCAATTTGGTCAGCATAGTAATTTTGTATTATACATCTAGCTCTTTGTACTAAGAACCCATCAGCTTTCTTTTTAAGTACGCTATTTTCACGCCCAAAACTAAATTTATCTATATACTGACTTACTTCGTTACTAATATCTATTAAACTATAACCAACTCCCGCAGTTCTAGCAGTTAGTAATCCGTCTTCAGTCTCTGATTCTAGAGTAATTAGTGAGTCTTCATCGGACGGGTCTTCATCAGACCAAATATGACAAGGCATTAATAGAGCATAAACCTTTTTAGGACCTAAAGCATCTTTACATAGATACAGAGTAGTAGCAGAGTCGATACCGCCACTCAGAGAAACAATAATTCCTTTTGCTCCAAGTTCTTCAGTTCTAGTTCTGATGAAGTCAACACATTCATTCGTTATTTCTTTAATATTTTGACTTGGTAAATTTTCCATGATTTAATGATACAAATCTTATTCTATCTTTATACATTATTGCTCCGTAATCACCCTTAGTAAATATACCTATATCTTCACCTTCATTTAACTGTTTTAATGTGTATTCTTCTTTAGATACTAATAAATAACGGTCATCTTTTATTGCAGCTTGTACTTCAGACGTATTGTCACAACTTAGTCCTTTGTGAATATTTGTAGCATCTATTAGTTCCATACCGTCAGCTGTGAATCTATCCTTCCGGTGCTCTCCTCCTATATGACATATTACATCTAGGGTTTTATACTTGCTAAGATCCACGTCAACTTTTTTGAATATTCTCACCAATAAACCATTCTCAGTTATATCAAACTCTTTCATATTTATCACCAGTCTAAATGAACAGTGTAAAAATTAATAAATATTTTGAATATTTATTGAGTGAGGCTTAAATCTTAGAAAAGTTTTTTAAACCCATAAATTACGTATTCTCTTTACCCGAAATTATCGAAAAAGTTATAAAGGGAGGAAATGCCTTGGTAGTGTAGTTGGTTTATCATATGAGCCTGTCGAGCTCATGACCCGGGTTCAAATCCCGGCCAAGGCGCTTTTGATTAAAATGGGTAAGGGTTTAGATTTGCAAAAACATGACTTAGTTCCTCTTCACAAAAAATTAACACCTGAAGAAGCGAAAAATTTTTTAAAAGAATACAATGTTTCTCCTCAACAACTTCCAAAACTTTTTTCAGGTGATCCCATAGCTAAACAAATGGGCTTTAAGGCTGGCGACATAGTGAAGATTGAAAGAGAAAGCAAAACTGGAAAAAATGTCTATTATAGACTTGTAATTAATCATGCGTAAAGGGAAAATATTATTGGATGACTATTTCAAGAGAAATAGTTTAGTCGAAGCTGATATAAATTCTTTTAATGAATTTGTAGACTGGAGATTGCAAAAATTAGTTGATGAGTTAGGCTCCCCAACTCCAGCAGTAGTTCCTGCAGAAACTGAAGAAGTTAAAATTGAATTCGGAAAAATCCGAATTGGTAAACCTTCGGTAATCGAAGCTGATGGTGTAAGAAGATTGATACTTCCTTCTGAAGCAAGATTGAGAAAATTGACATATGCTGCCCCACTATACTTAGAGATAGGTTTAGTTATAGATGGAATAGAAAGGGAAAGAAGAGAAGTAAGAATCGGAGAAGCACCAGTTATGATAAAGTCTAAGATCTGTCCTCTAAGCAAAATGAGCAGAGAGGAGCTTATTGATGTGGGAGAAGATCCTTATGATACTGGCGGATACTTTATAATTAATGGAACTGAAAGAGTAATAATTTTCCTAGAAGACTTAGCACCTAATACTTTATTCGTAGAAAAGAGCATGGGTGCTTCTACACATTCAGCAAAGATTTTTTCAGAAAGAGGGTTATACAGAATTCCTCATACTGTAGAAATTAAAAAAGATGGAATGATACTCGTGTCCTTTACATCTCTACACAAGGTACCTATTTTTGTATTGATGAGGGCATTAGGTCTTAAAAGCGATGCAGATATAATCAAAGCGATCAATTCAGATCACGGTGAAGAAGAAATATTCTTGAACTTATATGAATTCTTAGAGATAAAAAACGAAAATGATGCTAAACAATTTATTGCAAGAACTATGGGTCTTGGTTCCCAACCAGATGAAAGAAAAATAGAGAGGATTAATTATCTAATAGACAGCTTCCTATTCCCGCATATTGGAGGCAGTGAAAAGGATAGGATAAAGAAAGCTTACTTCTTGGGAAACATGGTTCGTAAGTTGCTCTTGCTGAAGCATGGCGAAATCGAAGAAGATGATAAAGACCATTATATGAACAAAAGAATAAGATTATCCGGTGACTTGCTTGAGGATCTTTACAGAAAAAGTCTAAAAAGTTTTGTTAAGGATATGCTTTATGTTTTCCAAAGAGGAGTTAGAAGAGGGAAGATATTACCTATAAGTTCTATTGCTACAACTCGCGTAGTCACTTCTAGAATAAGGAGAAGCATGGCTACTGGAAGCTGGTCTTCTGGTAGAGAAGGTATTAGTCAGAGACTAGACAGAGAAAATGCTCTTTCATCTCTATCACACTTAGGAAGAATCGTATCTCCTCTGCCTGCTTCTCAGGAGAATTTTAAGGCGAGAGAATTACATCCTACTCATTGGGGAAGATTGTGCCCAGTAGAATCTCCAGAAGGAAAAAATATTGGCTTAAGAAAAAATATATCTTTAATTGCGGGAAACACACCTGAAATAAAGGAAGAAGAACTAAAAAAGAATCTAAAAGTTATAAAAGAACTTGGACTTGAGGAAATTGGTTAAAATGACTGATGTATTCTTAAACGGGACATTAATAGGAACCGTGAAGAACGGTGAGGAATTTGCTAGAAATTTAAAAGAAAAAAGAAGAGATGGTAGTTTATCAAAATACCTCAACGTACATGTAGATGAAGCTCTAAATACTGTTAATATATTTCTAGATAAAAATAGAGTAATAAGGCCTTTAATAAGAGTAGAGAACGGAAAGTCTCTATTAACTGAAGAGCATCTCGAACAAGTAGAAAGAGAAGAACTAACGTGGGAAGACTTAGTGAATCAAAATATTGTAGAATACCTTGATCCTTCTGAAGAAGAAAATGCGTATATTGCTCTTGATGAAAAAGATTTGAGTAAAGAACATACTCATTTGGAAATAGACCCTGTTGGTATTTTTTCAATATGTACTTCTCTAGTTCCTTATGCCAACTTTAACATGAGTTCAAGATTAAATAGAGGTCAAAAAACTCAAAAACAGGCTATGGGAGTTTATGCTCTTAACTTCTTAACCAGACTTGATACTAGTGTAAATATTTTACACTATCCTCAGAGACCTCTTGTTAGAAGTTATACTGAAAAATTACTAGGAGAAGGTAAGTTAGCTGGCCAGAATATAGTCATAGCAGTAACAAATTATGAGGGATACAACATGTCAGATGCCATTGTCCTCAATAAATCATCTATAGAAAGAGGTTTTGGATTATCTACTTATTATAGACCATATGAAGCTACTAAGTCTAAATACCCTGGAGGTCAGACTGATAGAATATGCATTCCTGACAAAGAAGTTAGAGGTTATGGTATAGAAGAAGAATATCGTTACCTTGAAGAAGATGGAATAATCTATCCTGAAGTTGCAGTTAAAGATGAAGAAGTATTAGTAGGTAGAACTTCTCCACCTAGATTCTTAGGAAAACTAAGAACCTTTGGTAATGCTACTTCAACAACAAATGATACTTCTGTAAGAATAAGAAGTGGTGAAGATGGAATCGTTTCTAAAGTAATCGTAACTGAAAATGAAGAGGGAGATAGAATAATAACTGTTAAAATAAGGGATACGAGAAAGCCTGAAATTGGAGACAAGTTCGCATCAAGACACGGACAGAAAGGAGTCGTAGGAAGAATTGTGTCTAGAGAAGACTTACCTTTCACTGCTTCTGGAATTGTTCCTGATGTTGTTTTCTCACCTAATAGTCTTCCTAAAAGAATGACTTTAGGACACATTATTGAAATACTTGCTGTCAAGGTAGGAGCATTAAATGGAAGGTAAATTAATGGTACTAGTTTTGATTCTGAAAATGTTGATGACTTAAGAAACGAATTGCTTTCTCTAGGTTTTAGGGAAGATGGAAGCGAGACTATGTACGATGGAAGGACTGGTGAAGAATTTGAAGCAAGAATTTTCATAGGTAACATGTACTATTTAAGATTAAAACACCAGGTTAGTGATAAAATACAAGCTAGATCAAGAGGTCCTGTTCAATTATTAACAAGACAGCCAACAGCTGGAAAGGCTAAACAGGGTGGTCTAAGATTCGGAGAGATGGAAAAAGAAGCGTTAATTGCTCATGGTTCATCTATGTTGATGAAGGAGCGGTTCAGTTCTGATAGAGCCGAATTTTATGTATGCAATAAATGCAAGAATTTAGCTATATTTGATGAATTTGATAACAGAGCTAAATGCGATATTTGTGGAGAGAAGACGAATATATCTAAGATAGAGCTAGCTTATGCTTTTAAGCTCTTACTAGATGAATTGAAAAGCTGTGGGATAAACCCAAAGTTAATATTAAAGGATAAATTCTAAAATGGCTGAAGAAATCACAAAAAAGATAGATAGTATTGTTTTTGGAGTTATGTCTCCCCAGTTAGTCAAAAAGATGGGGGTAACAGAAGTAAATACTCCTGAACTTTATGATGCTGATGGTTACCCTGTTGAAAAAGGAATAATGGATCCTGCTATGGGTGTTATTGATCCTGGATTAAGATGTAAAACTTGTGGAGGGGCTGTAAAAACTTGTCCTGGTCATTTTGGTTTTGTTAATTTATCGAAACCTGTTATCCACATATTCTATGCTGAAGAGGTTAGTAGATGCCTAGAAAGTACTTGTGCTGCTTGTGGTAGGATATTAATTGGTCCTGAACTTTTAGAAAAATGGAAACCTAAGGTTGAAAAAGCAATAGAATCCGCTAATATTAATTTATTAAAAAATATTTCTAAAGAAATAAGGAACAAAGTAAGGAGAATAAGAAAATGTCCTTATTGCGGTGAAGAAAATAAACCTTTGAAATTCGATAAACCTACTACTTTTAAAGAGGATGGGAAAAGATTATGGCCTAATGAAATAAGAAACAGATTAGAAAAAATACTTGATGAAGATATAATGTACTTGGGATTAAATTCTGAAGTCTCTCGTCCAGAATGGATGGTTCTCACGCTTTTATTAATTCCTCCTATAACTATGAGACCTTCTATTACTCTAGAATCTGGTGGTCGTTCAGAAGACGACTTAACTCATAAAATAAGTGATATTATCAGAGTTAACCAGAGACTATTAGAAAACATAAATGCTGGGGCTCCTGAAATTATAGTAGAAGACTTATGGGATTTACTACAATATCACATCACTACTTACTTTAATAATACCTTATCATCTGCTAAAGTTCCGCCTGCTCGACACAGATCTAACAGACCATTAAAAACATTAACTGAAAGATTTAAATCAAAGGAGGGAATTTTTAGACAAAACTTGGCAGGTAAAAGAGTTAATTTCTGTGCGCGTTCTGTTATTTCTCCTGATCCTTTCTTAAAGATAAATGAAGTTGGTGTTCCTCTGGGTGTAGCTAAAGAACTAACAGTACCTGAAAGAGTAACAGAAATGAATATAGACTGGTTAAAGACACTAATTAAGTCAGGAAATAAGTATCCTGGAGTTAATTATGTAATAAGCCTTGAAGGAAGTAAAAGAAAAGTTTCTGATGAATCTAAAGATTTGATAATCCAAGAATTAGAGCCAGGATGGATAGTAGAAAGACAATTACAAAATGGAGATATAGTGTTATTCAATAGACAACCTTCTTTACATAAATTATCCATAATTGCTCATCGTGTTAAGGTTTTGCCTGGAAAAACATTAAGATTAAATCCTATTGTATGTACTCCGTATAATGCTGACTTTGATGGGGATGAAATGAACTTACACGTTCCTCAAACAGAAGAAGCAAGAGCTGAAGCTGAAAATCTTGTACTTCTAGATCATCAAATAATAACTCCGAGATATGGTTTACCAATTATTGGTATAGAAGAAGATGCCAGACTTGGAATTCACTTATTGACTGAAGACATGTATCTTTCTAAGGAAGATGCTGCTGAACTCTTAATATACAGTGATATAAGTGGTTCTCTTCCTAAGCCTGAAAAAGATGGTAAATGGAGTGGTAAACAAATCTTTAGTTTATTATTACCTGATGATTTGGACTTTGAAAGCGAAGAGCTTGTAATTAAAAAAGGTAAATTAATATCTGGTGTAGTAAGTGAAAAATTCATTGGTCCTGAAGAAGGTTTCTTGATTAATGAGATATTTAAAAAATGTGGAGCTGAAGATACTTCTAAATTAATTGATGAAATAAATAAATTGGGTTTAGCTGTTACAAAAAAATTCTCTTATTCTCTTTCATTCTTCGATTTTGATTTAAGTCCTTCTGTTAATAAAAAAATAAAAGAAATTTATGATAAAGGAGAAAAAGGAGCTACAGATCTCCTTAATTAATTCAGAGAAGGAAAAATACAAGCGTTCCCAGGACAAACTGCTAGAGAAACTACTGAAGCTAAGGTCTTGGAAAAATTAAATCAAGCTCTTGATCAAACTCTAAAAGTCATTAAAAAGGAGACCAGAGTAGACAATAACTTAGTAAAATTAGCAAAAGCAGGAGTTGGTGCTAAATTATTAAACTTGGCTCAGATATCTGGTTTTGCGGGACAGCAAGCTTTACGAGGTGAGAGAATTAATATAGGATACATGCACAGAACTCTTCCTCACTTCAAAAAAGGAGATTTAAGCCCTAGAAGCAGGGGTTTCGTAAAGAAAGGTTATTCTCACGGTCTCGATCCTATAGAATTATTTTTCAATACAATAGTTGGTAGGGAATCCTTAATGGACACTGCTATGAGAACCCCTAAATCAGGATATATGCAACGAAGGCTAATTAATGCTTTACAAGATTTGAAAGTGGAATACGATGGGACAATAAGGGACTCTGCTGGAAAAATAATTCAATTCTACTTTGGTGGAGATGGTATAGATGTAAGTAGAAGTTATCATGGAGGTATTAAAGTTGGGAGATAGAGATTGGATAATTAAGGACCTTCCTAGTAATGTATTAAAGGAGATCGAGAAGAAACACAAGTCTCCTAAAGATAGAACGAATGCTATCAAGAATGCTCAAAAAACTTACGAAGATCTTCAAATGGATCCTGGAGAGTCAATAGGTATAATCGCTGCTCAGTCTCTAGGAGAACCAGGGACACAGATGACCATGAGAACTTTTCACTTTGCCGGTGTTTCTGCATTAAATGTAACTTTAGGACTACCTAGAGTTATAGAGATACTTGATGCTCGGAAAAATCCTAAGACCCCTGTAATGGATATTTATCTAAAAAAAGAATTTCAAGACGAGAAGAAAGTCACCGAGTTTGCTCAAAGAATAAAAGAATGTAGATTAACAGATATAAGTAAAGAAATAAGCACCGACCTTGTTAATTGTAAAATTCAAGTTAAATTAGATAAAGACCTTACGAAAGACAGAAAAGTGGACGTTGATACAGTAGTTAAGGCTTTAAAAAAGAAATTAAGAGGAGCTGATATTAAAAAATCAAAGACTCATATAGATATAATCATGCCTGCTGATAAGGTAAGAAAAGTATATCGTATAAAAGAAAAGGCGAAAGAAGTAGTCGTTTCAGGAATTAGTAACATTGAACAAGCGTTACCTTCTAAAGAAGGAGAAGGGAGAAGTGCTTATTTTGTTATAAAAACAGCTGGTTCAAACTTGAAAAAAATATTAAAGCTACCTGAAGTTGATGAAACAAAAACAAGGTGCAATGATATTCTAGAAATAGAAAGTGTTCTAGGAATTGAGGCAGCTAGGTCTGCAATAATAGAAGAATTAATAGAAGTTTTGGAAAAACAACAGGGTTTCGATGTAGACTTTAGATACGTACACTTAATCGCTGATGCTATGTGTTACAGTGGAAGAACTGAGGGAATAACTAGACACGGAATAATTAAAGGTAAACGTAGCGTATTGGCAAGAGCATCTTTCGAAACACCTATAAAGCATCTCGTAGATGCTAGTATAATCGGAGAAAAAGACAGTTTAACATCAGTAGTAGAAAACGTAATGTTAAATCAAGAGGTTCCTATTGGTACAGGATTACCTAAACTAATAGTAGAGGAAAATGAATGAAAAGGAATTAGAAAAAGCAAAAAAGACTTTAGGTCTCAGTAGTACGATAAAAAAACTATATGAAAATAAGATAAAAGAAATATTAATAGCTTCAAATTACCCTAAGGAAGAGGAAGAAAAACTTAAAGACTTATCAAAAGCGTATGATGTCCCTATTAAAAAATTAGAATTTGATAATATAAAATTAGGGATAGTTTGTAAAAAAACATTTAATGTTTCAGTATTAGGAATAATCAAAGAAGAATGATACAAATAAAATATGATGTATCAATGATAAAGTATTTCTCCTTATTTGAGAGTGTTACTCATGTACCTGCTAAGGACTGTTTCCCTGTAAACGAGACTATTATTTTCTTCGTTAATTCGGGTAAAGCAAAAATCGCAGTAGGTAAACAAGGAATGAACATCAAGAAATTAAGCTCAATGATCAATAAAGATGTAAGGGTTGTCGAATTCTCTAAAGATATTGTTGGTTTAGTCAGAAATGTCGTATTCCCTCTTAAACCGAAAAGTGTTGAAATAGTTAATAATGAGGATAAAAACAGAATAATTAATATTGAGTTTAAATCGCCAAAGGAAAGAAGAGTTTTATTGGATAATAATCAAAAAAAATTAAAGTTGTTAAAAGATGTAGTAAATAGGTATCACAAAGATATAAATGACATCAGGATCCTCCAAATCTAAATAGAAAGCTTTAAAATAGGAAATTACTACTTATTAAGAGGTGATTATAATGGAAAATAAGGAAAAAGAGCAGAATTTAGAAGAAAAACCAAAAGAGTTAGAAGAAAATATCGCAGAAGAAGCTTGCGAGGAAGAAGAAGATGATGATACTCTCCCTTTCCCTAATGCTCGTGTAGTTAAAATAATGAGAAAAACCATAGGTACAGATAAACAAATACGTAGTTCTGTAAAAAAAGAGATGAACCTATGGTTGGGTGACCTGTTAAAGAGAATATCAAAAGAAATGGGTAATACCCAGTATGGTTCTGTAAGCCTAGCAGATTTCAAAAGAGCTACAAAGCCATATGACCAGATTGAAGATATCCTCAAGGATGAGGAAAGACTATTATTATCTCTTGAAAAAATAAGAATGGACTCTGATCATGTAATCAGGGAGATGCAACGTTTTTTCGAGAGTTTAAAAAATAATGAATAGTCAGGAAATAAAATTTTTCCCTCTAGATATAAGTTATCAAATTTCTGAAGAAGGAGGAGTTGAGATAAGTATCTTCGGAATAACCTTAGATAGAAAAAAGATTAGGATTTTCGACTCTTTTCTTCCATATTTTTGTGCTATAGTTGATAAAAAAGCAGATGCTGAAAAATTAATCCAAAAAATAAGGGAAACTGAATTAGTTGTTGATGTAAAATTAGAAAGCAAGAAGTATATACAGGACAACGTAAAGGCGATTAAGATATTTGCGAAAAATCCTTCTGATCTTAGACAAATAAGAGAAAAATTGAGAAATTTTGAGGGGATATCTGAAATAGCAGAAGGGGATATCTCGTTAAGGAAGAAGTATCTGATAGATAACAACATAACCCCTTATACCCTATGTGGGGTAGAAGGTAGAATAGAAAGAAGAGGCTTTGGAGATATAGATCTAACAGTTATTGCAGAAAAAATTACGCGGATTAGTTCTGACTTGATAGGGAATCCAAGAGTTCTTGCCTTTGATATTGAAACACTCTGCATGGGATCTGCCCCAAACGCAAAAGAAGATCCTGTGATTATGTGCTCTTTCTACGGTTCTAATAATTTTAAGAGAGTTATAACTTGGAAACCAATAAGAAACGCTCCTGAATATATGAGATTCGTAGGTGGAGAACAGGAACTAATAAATGAAATAATAAGAACTATAAGGGAATTCGACCCGGAGATACTAGTAGGTTATGGCTCTGACTTTTTTGACTTTCCGTACATCATTAATCGTACCAAGAAATACAAGATGCCTCTAAACATTGGCTGGGACGGTTCTGAACCCATGACTAGGTTAAGATTAGGGAGAGGAACAACTAAATTAAAGGGAATAGTTCACTTGGATATATCTCAATTTATAAGAAATGTGCTAAGCCCTAACTTAGAATCTGAGAGGCTCGATTTAAATAGAGTGGGCAAGGAACTTGTAGGTATAGGTAAGTCCTTAGATCTTAAAGATACAAGTATAAATGTCCTTTGGGATGGCACTAATGAAGATTTACTTAAATTAGTAGAATATAATTTAAGAGACTCTGAAATAGTTTTTAAGATAGTTGAAAAAGTACTTCCTACACAATTCCAATTAGCAAAGATAATTAATCTACCTTTGTTTGATGTAAATCGTATGACTTATAGTCAATTAGTAGAGCAATTCTTACTAAAAAATGCTCCAGATTTTAACCAGGTTATTCCTAGAAGACCACTGTATTCTGAAATAAAAAAACGAAGACAGCAGACTTATGTTGGTGGTTTTGTATTTGAACCTGAGGCTAATCTTTATGAAAACATAGGAAGTTTTGACTATAGATCTCTATACCCTTCATTAATATCTGCTTACAATATCGGACCAACTACTCTTAATTGTGATTGTTGTGGTCCTTCATCTGAAAAGGTGGAGGTTGATGGTGAAGAATATTGGTTTTGTGGCAAGGAAGATGGATTCTTGTCTATATTAATACGGGATTTAGTAGATAGAAGAAAGAGAATAAAGCAAATACTGAAGGACACTAAAAAAACTGATTCAAGTTATCAAGAATTAAACGCCCTATCCTATGCTCTAAAGACTTTAGCTAATGCTACTTACGGTTATTTAGGCTTTGCAGGAGCTAGATGGTATTGCTTAGAATGTGCAAGAGCAATTACTGCCCTAGGAAGAAAGTATATTGATCAAGTAATAAAAACTGCGCATAAATTGGGCTTTGAACCTATTTATGCAGATACTGATGGTGCTTTTATTCTCTTAAAAAATAAAGAAGGTCAAGTTGATAAGTTTCTAAAAAAGATTAATTCTACGTTGCCCGATCCTATGGAATTGGAATATCACGGTAAGTATAAAAGAGGTTTATTCTTGGGTAAAAAATCCGGGGCTGGTGGTGCAAAAAAAAGATACGCATTGCTCTCAGATGACGGAGATATTATCCTAAAAGGAATAGAAGCGATTAGAGGAGATTGGTCTCCAATAGCAAAAAAAACGCAAAGAGAGGTTGTTGAAATTATATTAAAAGAAAAATCAGTAGATAAGGCTGCAGAATACGTAAAGAATCTGATAGATAAGCTGAAAAGTAGAGACGTTCAGGTATATGACCTTGCAATTGAGGCTACTTTAACGAGAGACCTTAGAAACTATGAGTTCAAAGGTCCGCATGTAGCTGCAGCAGAAATCGCTAAAAGAAAGGGCTATTTTGTAAGACGGGGTTTCATCGTATCGTATATTGTTTGTAGTGGTTCTGGTAAGATAAGTGAGAGGGTAAAATTAACAGAGGATGCTAGAGTCCAAGATTATGATATAAACTATTACATAAATCATCAAATTATAAGGTCTGTTTACAAGATATTTGAATTATTTAATTATCCAATAGAAAAACTAAAATCAGGCCAGTCCGAGCTTACTAACTGGTAATTTCTGATACTTTTCTTAAAGCTTGTAAGGTTTCACCTACTAAATAAGCTTCTTTGCCATTTTTCCAGATCACGTATCTCTTTGTTTTTAATTCTCTACTACCTGTTATGCTTGCGGCAATGGAGGGTAGTGCGATACCTTTTTCGATTAACTCTATGTTTTTCTTAATTGACTCGCTTATTATCGAGTTAACCTCATGATAAGAATTATCAGATGCTCTAAAAGAGAGAACAAAATTACTAGGTGATTTTATAAATTTAGTTAATTTTTTAGTAGGGTTGTCTATCTCGGCGATATTTTCTATTCTATAAACCCCTTTATTTATTTCTTTTATAGCGATTATCATAGTGTTACCTCTAAGTGGTGTATATTTTATAAATCTTTCTACTGCGTAAGCTTTGCATAATAAATGCATCCTGCATATTTATTTATACATCTTGCATATTAATTAAGAAGAAATAAGCTCTGGTTTTAGTAAAAGAAAGGTTTATAAATAGAATTTTATCACGATATAGTGTTTATAGCAAATAAAAAATGGTAGATAAGTATGTAGCTAGTAAAGAAGGAAAAGACCATAATACCACTATTAGCAACTTTAGCAACTTAGCTACGAATTTATCTGATAGAAGACATCAAAGTCTTGAAAGGAAAGTGAATGATTTCTATGGAGATGTTTTAGGAGTAGCTATGGGTGTTTTATTGAGCTCAACCAATGCCAAAAAAGAAGTAGCGGATTATTTAAAAACTGTCATAAACGGAGTTAAAAACAGTTACGATGCTATAGAAAAAAGTGATTTACAAACCGCTCGTCAAGAATTTGAGAAAACAGGTAAAGAAATTTTTAAGATTGCGGATGTTCTCGATAAAGCTGATTCAGGAAGTCGAAAAATACGAAACATCGTATACAATAATTATTTTATTTTACTAATAGATGATCAGAGTAAGCATCAATTTGATTCAATAAATCAAATAGACATGTCAAAAATTAATAAAGAGCAAGTAATCGGTGAAGGTGGTATAATTGATACTTATGAAAACTATATTTTACCTAAGCTAAATAATTAATTCTAATCAAATTTAACAGATAGAGCTTTTAGTTCCTTTTTTAATTGATTTATTGATTTAAACAGAATAGTTTTCATTCCTAACTCTTTTGCAGGAATTAAATGGTCCTCTTGATCATCAATAAATACACATTCTCTTGCAACTACACCTATTCTCTCTAAGGTCATTTCATATATTCTTTTTTCGGGCTTTATTATTCCTAACTCGTGTGAAAGAACAAGTACATCAAATTGAGAATACCATCCGAGCTTATTGAATCTTACTGTATGGTTTTTCTCTGAATTTGAAAGAATTGCAAGCTTATAATTTTTCTTGAGTTTTGAAATAAGTTCGGTCATCTCTTTAGTCGGTGCCCAAGTTGTTAGCCATATTTCTTTTATTTCTTTCATTTGTTTTTTAGAAATCGGAACCTGAAAGAATTTTCTAAAACACTCTTCAAGAGATTTACGACCTCTATTTAAATCCAAATCAAGTATAACTTTCTTATTAGAATTAAATTTTTTATTAATTCCTAGAATTTTATGAGAATTATTTACAAAATCAGCAACATTTCCTTTTAAATATACCTTTCCGACATCAAATATTATTGCTTTTATCATAACAACTTAAATACATTATAAATATAAAAATTTTCTATCTAGCCTTTTCTTTCCAGAATCCTAGAACACTGGTTCATATCAATTTCAACATCATGCTCGTAAACTGTTTTAACCAATACGCATAGATTATAACAAATACTTTTAAGGTATAGTTCATTAACTTGAGCCTGAAAGTTCCTAGATAGATTTTTATAAGATATTAGGAATCATTAAGTTATGATTGAAGGAAGAGCTATTATTGAGAGTATAAAAAAGACAAGAGCCTCGGTAGAATCCTTAGGAGGTCAGTTCAAGAGTAATTATATTGGAAGAGATATAATCTTTCTTCCTGAAAGAGAAGACTATAATTTAAGTGATGATTTCGTGAGAGTAAGAGTAAATATCAAAAGTAATTGGCCAACTAAGAGGGTTATTTTAACTAGAAAACAGACAGACTTCAGAGAAATTGGAAAAGTGGATAATGTAATTCTCAGTGAAGAATTTGATACTGAAGAAGAAGCCTTTTCCTTTATAGAAAAGAACCTGCCAGAATTTCAAAAAGGATTTGAATACGAAAGAGAAGGCTGGCAATATCAACTTAAGCATAATAGAATCTTCATAGAAGATATTAAAGGTTGGAGACCTTCTGTTGAGATTGAAGCAAAGAGTGAGGAAGAATTGAAAGAGCTTTTTGATAAAATTGGAATTCTAGAATTAGTCAAAGATTCTATCCCTAAAATTATGAGACGAATTCTCAGATAGGTTTTTATAATTATTTAGACACTCATTATAATCATGAGAAATTGGCTAGCTAAAACTAAAACAAACCTCTCAGAGAAACTTAAAGATAAACCTACAGACAAAGAAAAAGATGAGAGACTTAAGTTAGAGAAATCAAGTAGAGATGGTTTTCTTGAGTTTATTGTAAGTTATGCTAAGCTAGATGAAAAAACAAATGAAGGGTATGTTATGGGTTTTTATAAAGATACATATGTAATAAGCTTTGTGGGGAAAGAGTTATCTGAAAGTGAAAGTACAGATATAATTCCTTATGAAAACATTAAGAAAAGAATTAGTAAGGTCCCAGATTTTCTTTTCGTTATAGGAAGGGGAATAAAGGGAGCAAGTGTAGCTAAATATTTTACTGAAATGTTGGACGAGATGGAAATTAGTGATAAAGCTTCATGGGATTTTAAGGATTCCAACTATAAAACACCAGAGAGAAGTATCACGGAAGCTGAACTAAAAGAAGCTAAAAATCCAGTGGTTATATATCATTTAGAAAAACTAAAGAGATTATGCCCTAAAAAAGATTTAGATTAAAAGAAGACTAAAACCAAAGCTTATTTCTTCTTATTTAGGATTAAAAAAAGTTAATTATTCTCTATTTCCTTCAGCACTTCTAATATGTGCTTCACAAATACTATACCTTCATCCTTACATTGTGTATTTCCAGATATTAAAATAGATTTACTATTCGTTATATCTGAGTCAACATAGTCAAAATTAATGAATGTGTCCCTTTTTGGCGGATTTGTTCTTGTCAGAGTCCATAACTCTGCTTCACCCACACTAAGTTTTTTAAAATATTTATCTTTGTCGGACATATCTTCAGTCTTACCAGGTATGAATACATATGTGTTCTCGTCTTCTTTAGATAATTTTCCAGGACCGAGATATAATATTTTTTCAGAAATTGAGTTACCACCTTTTATATTAACCATCAAATACGCTCCTTTTGTACATGGGTGAAAAACTCCATGTTGAGCTCCATTTATAATTGAATCATTGTAGAACTTAAGTGCGTCGTCATATAATATTCGGATAATGTTTGTTGGACCTATATTCTTATGTTCAATCACATCTCCAAAGTTTTTCAATTTATTCTCTAGACTATCCTTTACCATCTTACATCTTATTATCTTCAGGTAAGAAATCTTTATATATTTTATTGGTTAGTGATAAATATGATGGAAACTAATGGTTCTAATCTTCCAGCTGCAGATCCTTCACCTTATCTTATTCAATTAGATAAATTATTAGATAGTTCTGGGAATGATGAACTTATTCTGTATAATATCCAGCAATTCGCTAAAGACTTCTATGCTGGTGTAAAGGTACCACGAACTATCTCACCGATGGAGGGATTAGCATTATTAGTTGATATGTACTCTAGAATTCCAGAAATTGAACCAGTAAAAGATATTAGAGGAGTAGTAAATTTTGTTCTTGCCTGCCTTCACGATGTAACTAATGATGATGTCCTAGGAATGCCTGTAACTATATTTAGAAAAGAAGACGATGAACACCCTTACGAACTCGGATGGTTAGTGAATAGGCAAGAAGAAGGCAGAGTTGATTTATTTCTTCCTGACAACTATTCAATTTTAGATATATACAAAAAAGACAATTTAGGAAGTAAACATCTAATGCTAGATGCGAAAGCTCTAAAGAAAGTCGGACCGTATGGAAAAGTAAAATTTAGTGAGAGAAGAGAAAGACCGCCAGAGTCCATAATGTTCAGAGGATTTGCAATTGCAAATGAAGATATTGGAAAAACATTAGATCAATTTTATAAGGTTGATAAAAACTAAACCAGAGCTTATTTCTTCTTAGAAAGCTTTTTAACATTTATTCTTATGTAAGATTTTACCATAATTAAATAACAAAATGGTAGAATTCACTAATGTAAATAATAAATTAGTTACAATGGCAGATTTACCTATTAAGAATATGGTAAAGTTTCGGAAAAATTTAGAGAATATGCTAAAAGAAGAGTTTACATTTGAAAAGAATACTGATCGTCTATCTTTATATACTATAAAAATTACTGGGATTAAAGAAGAGGGATCAACAAACATATTACTCCCTCCAATAAATTATAATATATCTGTAGGTCCGATAGAAATAGAACATAATAAAAGACTAAAGATAGAAGAACATAATAAAAGACTAAAGATAGAAAGATATAATCCTGAAGTTACTGATATCTTTAGTTACGGGATTGAAGAGTATATACGGAGATTAGCAAAAATAACATCTGATGCTGCTGATAAGTCAAATTAAACTAGAAAAATATACTGATAATTCCTACTGGCTCTGCATCAATATCTCTAATAAGTTCCATAACAAGTGTGAATTTCTTACTCCTGCCTTGTTTATCTTTTAGAACTACTTTTTTTACTAGCGGTGTTCTGCTAAGAGCTGTTTCTTTAATCCACTTCTTTAAGTTCTCTCTTTCTTTCTCATCAGCCATAAGCTCTTCGATACCTTTTGGTGCATTTTCTTCCTCGTTAAAGAAGTCAGCTAACTTATATCCTAACTCTGAGGTAACTTGATTGTTTAAAGATGAAATATTTCCTTCTTCATCAGTCAGAATCACTAGAGCATTAGCATTAAGCTCTACTGGTGCTTCTTTAATTACTGGTTTTTCTTCCTTAATTTCTGGTAATTCTTTTGGTACTTCTTTAGGTAATTCCTCTGGTTCTTCTTTTGGTACTCCCTTGGGTTCTTCTTTATGCTGTTTTTTTAATTCTTCTATTTCCTTTGATTTTTCTTTCGTTGCTTTTTCGTGTTCTTTTTTTAAGCCTTCTATTTCACTTACTTTCTCTTTTGTTACTCTTTCAGTTTGTTTTTTAAATTCATCTATAGCCTTTGATTTTTCAGCTACTAATTTCTTTAAACTCTCAATCTCATAAACTTTATCTTTTAGAGAATATCGTAGGTCTTCTATTGTTTCTTCAGATTCACTTAAGTCTTTTCTATGGGAAATATCTCTCAGTATTAAAATCAAAGAAGGTTTTTTATTATATAGAACCTTGGTCATTCTAACTTCTAGATACAGTTTTTTCCTATTCTTGGTTCTTGCTTCTAATTCAAAATCAGACCTTTCTTCTTCACTACTTAATTGTTTTTTGAGTAATTTCTGGGATGTCTTTATTAGTACTTTATATACATCTTTTAATTCATCTTTACTATAGCCGAGCATATTATAAAAATAATCATTTGCAAATACTACTTTCTTTGATTGAAATATTAATACACCTACAGGTGTATTTTGGGATAAAAACTGGTATTTTCTCTTAAAGTTATCAATTAATTCTTCGTATTTATATTTATAATTTTCAGCTTCTTCTTTTTCTTTTTTAATTCGTAGAAGTAACTGCTTTAGAGCCTTATCATCAAGTTTTAGGTTAGAACCATGTTTTTTTGTATAATCTTTATAATCTTCTTCAAGTCCCTTAAATTCTTCTCTTATTTTATTTATATTCTCTTCTTTTTCTTTTAACTTAGCTGTTGTTTTTTTGTATTTTTCTCTTAATTCATCTAACTTTATGGAAGTTTCATGAAATTTTTCCTTGTAAGAATATAGATCATTATCAGTGATTTTCAAGTTATCTGATCTCTCCTTAAGTTCGTCTTTTATTTTATTGTAATCGTCTTTTATTGCATTCAATTCAGTAGAAACTTTAGCATACTTTTCTTTGAGTAGATCCAATGTGTTTTTTATGACTTTTAATTTCTCTACTTTCGCTTTAAAATTATCTTTTAACTTTTCGTGTTCTTCTTCTATTTTATTTAATCTCAGAGAAGATCCTTCATATTTCAGAGTAGTTTCTTCTAATGCTTTTTCAGTGGAATCTAGATTCTTTGACTTTTCTTTGAGTTCTTCCTCTGTTTTTTTGTTTTTCTCTTTGAGTTCCTTCAGATTTGAACTTGACTCTTCGTATTTTTGCTTATAGGAATCAAGTTCTTCTTCAACTTTGTTTAATCTTTCGTAGGCTTTATCTCTAACTATTTTTGTCCTTCTATTAATAACCTCTAACTCTTTTTCTAGAATGGATAATTGTTTACGCTCTTCACTTATCTCTATTTGATTATTAATAGCCTCTTCTAGAAATTCAGAAATATGCTGATTATTTATCTTAGCTGCTTCTATCGCTGCTTTATAAACTCGGGGGTTTATTATTACATCAGAATCTTTATCCCTCATGTATAATAAAAGAAATATGTTAATATATTAAGTTTTGCTATGACTACTAAAAAACAAATTAACCTATAGCCCTTCTTACATCCTGTACTTCAATTGTTGAAACTTCAGGTATTGATTCTAATGCTTCTTCTAGACTTGTGATTCCCTTGCTTTCTTCACTTATTACTATCAACATTAGTGCATTAAGTCCAAAAGCAACTGGTTGAATTTCATGTTGTGCTATTGTTGCTCCCTGTTCTGCTGCCTTCTTATCGCAAGACTCTAGTAATTTTTTTATATTGGTCTCAGCGTCTTCAGGCATTACTTTTATTTTTATCAACACTTCTGCCATTAGGGTCCCTCAAACTTACATTTCGAGCATCTGTATTTTATAGCTTTTTTTCTGCATTCTCCACATCTTATTATAATTACTTCTAAACAATTCGGACAAGTAAAGGATACAGAACTAGGATCATTTATTATTCTCTTTTTACAACTTGTGCACTCTTTTTCTTTTACCATTAGAGAAAGAACGGATTAATAGGTATTAAAAATGTTTCGATATTTTGTGTATCCTAAGAGAGCATTAGTAAGTTTTATTAATCGTGCTTTGTTTTTATTTGAAATTATGTTAACAAAATACTTTATTACATTTATTCTAAGCGGAACTCCTGTTTCTGAATGCAGAGGAGCCATAATTTATGGTCTAGCTAATGGTCTTAATCCGTGGTTAGTCTTGATACTCGCTATAATTGGGAATATTATAGTGATACCTATAACCTTCTGGCTTCTGAAGCTTGCTCATTTCAGGAAGATAATTTTTCGCTTATTTAAGGAACGGGCTGTGTCTAAAATAAAGAAATACAGGAAGAAATTCGAATTATATGAAGAGCTAGCCCTTCTATTCTTCGTTGCTATACCTTTACCAGTAACAGGAGGATTTACAGGTATACTTATTTCAGAAATTTTAGATCTTAATAGAAAAAAAGCAACTGTGGTAATAAGTATAGGCGTAATACTTGCTGCAATAATTGTGTTTATAGGCTCAGAATTAGGCTTATTATTTTTCAAATAAATTAATTTTTAAAGATTAGTCTTTATTCTTAATCTATGAAAATAAAACAACAAGTAGATGATTTTAAAGTAGAAGAACTAATAGATATAAAAGAGTCAAAGGAAGGAGATTATACTTATTTCTGGCTTGAAAAGAAAAACTGGAATACTACTCGAGCTATAAAGCAAATATCAAGAAAATGTGGAGTTAGTATAAAGAGATTCGGTTGGGCAGGCACAAAAGATAAGACAGGAGTAACAAAACAATTAGTTTCTGTTTGGAAAATTGAACCTAAAATTCTTAAGAATATAAAATTAAAAGATATAGAAATAAGCATTAAAGGTAGGGGTAATAAAAGAATAAATCTTGGTGACCTAAAAGCTAATAGATTCAATATAGTTATAAGAGGTCTTACTGATGATAATTTATCTATTTTAGAAAATCAGATTAAATTTGTAAAAAAACATGGTTTTCCTAATTATTTTGGAGAGCAAAGATTCGGTAGAGGTAATACACATTTAGTTGGAAAAGAAATCATAAAGGGTAGAATACAGCGCGCTGTAAAATTAATTTTAACATATTCTTCAACTGAGAGTGAAGAGGGTAAAAAAGCAAGAAAATTTGCTGAAGAGAAATGGGGGAAATGGAGTGAGATTATTAAAATTATGCCTAAGTGGTTCCATATTGAGAAAGCAATATTAAATCATCTAATACAACATGAGAATGATTTTGCTGGAGCCATACGATGTCTTCCTAAAAAAACCTTAAAACTCTATGTTCATGCTTACCAAAGCTATTTTTTTAATTTGATATTGTTTAAAATACTTTCAGAAACAAGCAATAATAAGAAGATAAAAATAAAGGGTCTGGGAGTTTGCTTTCCATTAAGTAAATTTAAGGTTCCTAAAGAACTCCCTCTTCCTGGATACGAAACTAAATTAAAAAGTGATGCTTGTTCTAAAATATTAAAGTCTCTGTTAAAAAAAGAAGAAATAGAGTTAGAAGACTTCAAATGTAAAAGAACGCCTGAACTAAAATCAGAAGGGACCAAAAGGGAAACGTTTGTAAAGCCTTTAAAGCTTAAGGTAGGAAAAATGGAAAAGGACGAATTAAATTCGAAAAAGAAAAAAATAAGTTTAAAATTTGACCTACCTTCAGGAAGCTATGCTACTGTATTAATAAGAAGTTTGTTCTTAGAGGATCTAAGATGAAGTATTGGAGGAGAATTGCTATATTTACTTTGAAAGATGAAAAAGGAAGGTTTCTTCTTCTATTGAGAGACAAAAATGTTAAAGACTTAACTCATTACTGGGCCTTTATTGGAGGCGGTATAGAAGAAGGGGAAACGCCTGAAGAAGCAGTTATGAGGGAGGCTGAAGAAGAAATAGGGATTAGGCCTAATTTAAGGTCCTTTAAGGAGTATGATGATCTTCATTACAAAGATAATCTTTACCAAGCATTTGTTTTTATTGGGAAGCTAGAACATCCTTTAGAGCAACTTAAAAAACAACAGACTGAAGGAGAGGATTTAGGATTATTTTCAATTGACGAGATTAAAAAGTTAAAAATTCATGATGGTGATATGACTGTCTGGAAGGATATATTCAAAAATGAAGAAGAAGAATAGAATATTGGTTTTCGGATTGCTTGCATTCGCTTCTATACTCAGATTTATTCCTCTGTACAGAAGTAGGGGTCTAATGAATCTTGAAAATTTCATATCTAATCTATTAGCTATAGTTATGGGAATACCTATATTAATTTTGATATACTTAATTGCCAAGAAAGCGAGCAAAAATGAAAAAGCTGCTTTGTTCAGTCTTGCTCTAGCAAGTGTAATTCCTTTTTATTCTTGGATAATAAGTAATGCTCTAAGTAGTGCTATAGGGATCTTCTTTTTCTTTTTGATTGTTTATTTACTGCCTCGACTAAAGGAGAAGAAAGTCTATCTTATACTTATAGGTTTACTTCTCTTATACACCTTATTTAATCCTTGTTCATGGATTATGATACCTCTCTTGATTATCTACTATATTCTAATAAGAGTGGAACATCTTAAAAAAGATAAAATAGAGGACTATTTTTTATATATAGCTACTATTGGTCTTGTGTTGCTGACTCTTGCGCTCTCTTATTCCGGGTCAATACTTTATGTTTTTAGAACCGAGTTCTTAAAATTTTTACATCTAAGCTACTCTTTAGGCGCGATTAATAAATTCAATCTAGATGATTTATTTTATCTAATCGGACCATTGCCAGTATTATTTGGATTAATAGGCGCATATTTAGCCATGAAGAAGAATGACAGAATAGCTTTATTGCTTTTTTCTGCAATAGGAAGTTCTTTTATAGTCACTCTATATCTTGGAAGTATATTTGCATATGTTATTTTTAGCTTATCAATGGCCTGTTTAGCTAGTTTTGCATATTTATTCATAAAGGACAGACTAGAGCAGTCAAGACTTACTAAATTTACAAATAGTATTCTAATAGTTATAGTGTTACTAATACTTATATTTGGAATAAACAGATGGATCCTATAGGAACTTATCAATTTCTTCTATTATTTCATTTTTATTGTGTAACCCTTGCATAACTGTTTCTTCATTTATCAATAATGCAGGATACTCGGTTATATTATATTGATTCACAACTATGTCTATAGTAGATATATTCAAGTCTACTGCGAGTGGGATAAGCATGATTTCTGGACCATATCCTTGTTTTATCTCAAATAACATTCCGCTCATCACATTCTGGTCTGTATTAACATCAAAATCTTCTGATTTTTGTTTATAGAAATAAACCACATTTACGTAATCTGCATAACATTTTTTCTTAAGAGAAATCGCATTAAGCCAGAACTGTGTCTTGAATAGAATATATTCTTTTTGATTTATCAGTAAATCTTTAGTTATCTTATTAGCATTAAGATATCTTTCTATTTTTACTCCTTCTTCGTATAATTCATCTGCGAATTTTATGTTTTCGTCTATTGCTACCTCACAGAATTTACTATCTTGTATAACCATATTATTATAATAAAGTGTCTGTAGATTAGCATCAATCTGTCTCAATTTCATTATGTTATAATCTTCTTCAATCTCAAAGACCCTGCCCCTCTCAAATGAATAACCTATAAACATTCCTAATGAAAAAACTGCAATTGTGAGTATTGCTGCCTTCCAAAAAACATCTTTTTGAGACTTTACCATCTTCTGTCTTTTTTTACTAACCTTATTATTGAGTGAAGGAATACTAGTGGAAATAGTATATGATATACTAGATTATACGCTGCTCCACTTATACTTGCTATTTTAGTATATTTACTATACTTATTAAAATCTTTTATTGCTATATAAAATAGAGCTATTCCTATTATAAGCATGAGTAAACCGAAAAAAACAAACATTTCTGGAAGTAGGATATTTAGTTCTCCTGGGAAAATCTTAGAGGAAGTAGCTATATGTTTAATAATAGTGGACTCTAGAAACAAGCCTTTACTTGTGAATATATAACTTATTACACTGAATCCGAATACTGAAATAATCATAAATGATAAGAATAGGGGTATAACGAAAACACCGAACATATCATACTTTCTGCTAAACATAAACCTCTTGTACTTTCCAAGTGTTTGCATACCTCCTATATTCCACCTAGTCCTTTGTTTCCACCATTTTCTTAAAGTATCTGGAGTTTCTACATAGGTTATTGCGGATAGGCACATTTTTACTGAATAATTATATTTTAGTATCCTCCAAGCTATTTCTATGTCTTCTGTGAGGTTCTTTTCGTCAAATTTTCCTACTTCTAAGAGCACAGATTTCCTATAGAGACTTAGAGGTCCAGGAGTAACATAAACAGCGTTAAGGAAGTGCAATAATTTTCTGTTCCAGGCGATGATTCTGTATTCAAAATTCTGTAGTTTTTGCAGGAAAGTTTTTGGGTCTTTTGCTAGATACGCTCCTGTTACTGCTCCTGTTTTTTTATCTTTGAAATAGGGAACCATATAGAGAAGGGCTTCTTTTTCAGGATAGCTATCTGCGTTCATTATTGCTACGATCTCGTTCTTAGCAGCATCTATCCCAGTGTTAATGGGGATTGCTGCGTATCCTGAGTTTTTTTCGTGTCTTATGATTCTGACTTCTTTAAACTTCTTAACTATCTCTGAAGTACGATCTGTTGATCCATCGTCTACAACTATAACTTCTAATTTGTCTTTAGGGTACTCCAGTTCTCTTATTTTTCTTAAGGTTCTACCAATATTTTTTCCTTCGTTATAAGCAGGCATAACAATACTAATTCTTGGAAAGAAATCTGTAGATTTCTTATCATTGAACATCTCTTTTCTGTTTCTGAAGAATAAGAGACTGAATAGGAATAAGAAATACATGGAAATAAAAATCAAAGTTAGATATATTCCCGTAAGTAGATACATTATATTTTTACCCCCACTAAATTCATTCCTAATTTATCTGAGGCTTCTATTAATTCATCTGCGTTTTTTCCTCTTACATATATGCAATTACCTTCTGAAATTATCTCTGTAGTATCGGTAATTTCAAGAAATATGATTGGTGTTAGCTCTGTTGCATCTTCACATGTTTTTAAAGGAACATTTGGATCCACAGGATCTGCATCTTCAGTATACGCTTCTACTGATGGAATTCTAAAAACATTTCCAGTTAATCTAACAATTTCTATACCTGCTATTGCTATTTTACTCAGATTCTCTTCATTTGGATTATAGGCTAAGTATATTTTATTTGAATTTAAGATGATATCTACCACATCTTCATCTAGATTGATAGAAGATATGTTTCTAGGATCTCCTCTAAAAGCAAACCTAGTAGTTGCATCTTTTACATCAGTTATGTACTCTATACGATTATCTTCTATCTTTGCGAATATAGAATAAGAATTTTCTATAGGATCATAATAAAAAGTATATCCCTCGAATTCTATTTTTTCTTTACCTTCAATTATTTCTGGACTGTCATCACTTAAACTACGAAGACCTATTGCAAGTGTACTGCCTATAAATAGTATTATTACAATCACGCCTCCAGTCTTGCTCAAATTTTTCTTTTTCTTAGCCATTTCTTTATTTTCTATTTAACAAATAATTATAACTTTTTCTATGTTTTAACTCTACTACTTTAAAATTAGTTTTTAATTAAAAGAAAAAAAGGGAAAAAAGCCTAATGGCTCTTTTGTTTCTTAAGCAATTTACTCAGTTGTCTCTTCAACGTAAGGTTCTACGACTGGTGATGTTTGGGTTCCTGTAACTTTCATACTCATTCCACTTAATGAGTAGTCGCTAAAGTCCTTTATAACCTTAGTTGCTCTTCTTGTGTCTGCTGCAGTAGTTCCTGCTACAACCATAGCTACGTTAGTTCCACCGAATGCATTTTCAGCTAGCTCAATGATTCCGAAGTTGGATCCTGGCCAGTCAACACATCCGTATCTAAACTTACCATCTGCGGCTAGTTCAGCTACAAGATCGTTTGCACATGGACCACCAACTAATATCATTGGTTTAGCTGTCTTGTCGCTTACTTCAGTATCTAACTTAGCTACATCTACTCCACTTACTGAGTGTACAGTTACTCCAGCAGTTGATGCTGTTGTTGTGGTTGTTGCTTCAATAGGTGATATAAATACACTTGCATACATTTGACCTTCTGGTACTGTAATTGTAATTATATCTTGGTCACCAGCAGTGTCTAATAATGCATATGTTCCAAATGTATCTATATATCCTGTTAAATCACTATCGTCGAATCCTTGATTATCTTCAGCATCTGTAAAGAACGGTGCTAAGACAGTTAGGTCATCGTTAGTTCCACCAGTGTCATTTACATTTATTATTAGTGCATTTGCAACATCTGCTGAATCTTGTTCCTCAACGATTAACAACATAGGATTGATTTGTCCTGCACTTGCTGCACCTGGTTCTGCTAGAGATACATTACATAGTACAGTTGCTGCTGCTGCGTCACAGTCAAATGTATAGTTTACAGTTCCTATTAGTACATTAGTTGAACCACCAAGTGTTAACTCATCTGTTTCTACCCATACTCCTTCTGTAACATTAGCTTCACTATCGTTGTATGTTACATCAACTTCTCCAGTTGGGAATATATATGTACCTTCAGCTAAAGATGTATCGTTGTCATCTCCATAATCTGTAGTTGCATTAATTAAAGCCACAATCTCGTCTGTGAGCGCTACTCTATGGTCATATCCGCTGTATAATTCGATGTATGGGAATACATTCGTTTTTGTATCTGTTGAATCTACAATTGTAATTCCAGCACCATCTGCACAACTTACAGTATATGTCTTCCCTCTAAATGAGAAATCCTTTGTAGCATCTGTGTTCTGATTACTCCAATCAACAATAGTGTCTCCAGTAATTATATCTTTTATGTCTAAGTCTGTTTCAGTACAATCGTCATCATCTAAGTTATCAATTTCTATCATACCAGAATACTCAGCGTTACTGTTTAATATGGTATAAACAGCTCCACCACTAGCTCCTCCAGACTCGTCTAAGGTAGCTCCTTCCACTACTGCAATTGAATTATTGTTAGAATCAGCTAAGCGTATATTCTCTTCGCCTGAGTTTTGTGGATCTTCGTCATATATCCATTCTATTGTCTCAGAATTTCCATTTGAATCTGTTAGTTCCATCTGTAATGTGTCTGCGTCTGCTGCTGATATGTCTATGGTTCTTCTAGCAGCATTTGTATCTATTCCTGTTCCTATAGTAATTGTTGGACCGTCTACAGCATCTGCGAATGTTACTTTTATTGTTCCAAACACTGGGTCTGTAAATGATTCGCCCACTAGTAAGTGATCGAAATCATTGTCTTGTGCACTTACATTCACTCTAATTTGTGTGCAATCTTCAGGATCTCCAGCTATGTTTACTCCAGTATTATCTATTTCATCTTGATCTGAACCTACAGAAACTTCCTGGCCAGTCTCTAGCCATACTTCGTCAGCTCCTAGACTAATTATACAGTCTCCAGGATATGCATCTAAACCGTAGTAGTTTACTTGGTCTGCATATACATCTACACCACCAATCTTCTTGGTGCCTCCTTGTGCTATTGTTTCTGAATCTCCGTTGATTCTTATTGTAGCCTCATTTGGGTTTTCATCCTGTACACCGACAAGAGTAATTTCATAATCTTCTCCTTCGAATGTAACAGTCTTGGTTTCTCCCCAATCAAGAGATACTGGTAATGCTCCACCAAGTAATTGAAGAGCTGTCGTAGTTGTCTCAGATCCTATAGTATAGGTCTTTCCGAACATAGTAATCTCTTCTCCTATAGAGTCTGTTGCACTTAGGTTTACTGCTTCATCAAAGTCTAGAACAAACGTATATATTGGAGTTGATGGTACAGTTCCCAGATTTATTAACAACATTGGGTCATCTAAATCATTACCAGATGTACCGAATCCAAAGTTAGCGAATGTCTCAGTTCCTATGTCAATTTTCTGGGTAAAGTCGTAGTCTGTTCCAGCATCATCTGTAAATGTACCATCTGCAAGTATTGTCGCAAAATCGGCGTCAGTTAGAGAAGTCAATCCAGCATCTCCTAGTTGGTCTCCATAGAAGACCTTATCGTCTCCACTTGCTAGATTTACTCCACCTGAAACCGTTGTTGTCGTTGTTGTAGTTGTGTAAGTTGTTGTTGCCTGTTGTGACAGAGTTGCACTTATGTCTATTGCTCCAGCTATGTCTGAGGCTGCTGCATCAGCGCCTACAACTATAACAGTATTCCATAGTCCGTCCTCTACGAATGGACTTGGGTAATCTGCTAAATCAGCTGCTACGGCTCCAAATAATGTGGAACCTACCATTGCTGCTCCTACTGACATTGCTGCAACTTTCTTTATTGCTTTTTTTGCCTTAATTGCAAAAGTCATTTTTTCACCTTCTTACATTGGTCTTTGACCAATGAATTAATATATACATGTTATCTGTTTATTTATAAATATTATGGTCTGATTTTACCGGTATCTTGCGTTTTTTAAATTTTGGATTACAAAATATGTATTTACTGAGTAATAGTTAAAAAAACCAAATTATTTTTATACTGAAATGTAGTTTAGAATAATAGTAATGGATGAGGAAGAAGTAAAAACCAGCAAAAGAGATGCTAATAATTTTATTAGAGACTTGAAAATAATCACTGCTATCTCTTTGGGTAAGAATAGAAACAAAGACTTAGCAAGGTTTCTCGATACTGATAAGTCTCATGCTTCCAAAAAAATTAGGGAGCTTGAGGAAAAAGGTCTAGTTACAAGAGTTAAGGAAAGAAGAAGTGTAACTTATAGAGTAAATCATTCAGCTGTAACTAGATTATTACAATCTAGAGTAGTAATTGTTAGAGGAGGTAAAAAAAATGGAAGAGAAAAAGAAGGAACAGAAAGTGGAGATTAGTTATGAGGTAAAGATGTATCAGTTGTTGATATTGTTTGTAGTGAGTATTTTTGTAGCAATAGGTCTTGGTCTTTGGTTAGGGAACAACACTGGTTACAGTATAGGTTATTCTGCAGGAATAGACGCTGTAACTATAGAAACTCCAGATTATTGCTATGCGGAAAATGAGGGTCATGAAGATGTAACTATAGTATGTAATGAATTAGAAAATGTCACTGTAAATGATTTATGCAAGACATTATCTAAACCTTTAGAACACGCAGTAAAAATACTAATAACTGGCTAATCCTTTTTTTCCACTTTCTTATTTAATAAGGCGTTCATAGCCTTTAATCTTATTATAGCTTCACTACTCTGGTGTAATCTTGTAGCTAGATCATTAAGTATTTCTGTCAATAATTGAGTATCTTCTGTAATTTCTTCAGGTTCTAATATTTCAACAGAGGAAGGCATATAATCAAATATAAAACCCATTAGTGAAGATAAGTCGGAGAATAATACTTCTGCTTCTATAAAGGAAGAGTAAAATTTTTCACTTACTTTTTGAGGTTCAGCCAATTCCTTTTCTATAACTTCAAACTTTTCTTCTATTTCCTTTAGTTTTCCTTCTATAGTCTTCTTTACGTGTTCTTCAGGGCTGCCTACTATTTCTATTATCAGTCTTGCTTTTAGGGCTCCTTCCCTTATCTTTTCGTTTATCTCTGAGCTTTCCATCAAAATTAAGGAATTCTCTTACTTTTAAAAAGTTATCTTTTCTCGAACCTAATAAAGTAGCAAAGGATATTAGTACAATAATAATTATAAGATACTTTGAAAAATCTAAATCTCTTTCTTTATCTGAAACATAGATAGTATTGCCGTCAAGTTCGTTATCCTTAGCATATACTGACTTGTCCTCTAAGGTTTGATATTTTTCTTGTTCCTTCTCCTCAAAGATTTTTTCATTAATTTTTACTTCATCTTTAGCTTCTATCTCTTCCTCGTCAAATTTAACTTTCACCTTTATATTCCAAAAAGTTGGCTCTGCGCTTTCTTTTATTCTATTTTTAAGTTTAATTACAGTTTCTTCGCCTTCTTCTAAATCGACTAATTTTCTATTAGGAACCCAACCCTGTTCACTAGCTAATTGTTGACCAAAATAAACATAGGAGTAGACATACAGTTCTTCATCTCTATCTGTAGGGTTCTTTAATCTAATTGTTATTGTTAAATTATCGCCTTGCTTGACTTCATTGGGAAATTCTAAAATTTCTAAAGTAATTTTCTTTTTTTCTTCTTTATCTTCTTCATCTGTTTCTTCTATTTCAGGTTCTTCTTCTCCTTTTACACCAATTAGAAACTCTGCTCTATTATTGCTGGAGTTTGAATCACAACTCTCATCAATAATGTTAGCTTTAATTAGGTAGACTTCTGATCCATAAATTTTCGGGGGTGTAAAACTCCTACTCTTGTTTTCTTTTGAGTCAATATTCGTGTTTCTTGGTTTACGGATGTAATTACCAAATAGGTCTTCAATCCAGTATCTAACCGTAGCATATTGATTTTCCATATTGGAGAATAAATATAGGTAATAATTAGATCTAATCTCAGAATTCAATAACCTTATAGTATAAATTCTAATACCTGTGTCACATTCTGTTTCTGAAATATTTATAGAATTGCTGAAGCTATCGTTGTTCGTAGTATCATTTTGATTTGTGTCATTAACTGGTTCGATAATGCACTCGTACCCTGGTGTTGGTTTCGCTGAAATCCAAGTTCCATTAAATAATTGTAATGAATTACCGTCCCCCTCAGCACCTATTTCAGGATCATAGGTAATGTTTTTAGAGTTAAGGAAAATTGTTTTTCCGGAATTAGTAAGACCTCCACAAATACTACTTGAAGAAATGTGTAATGCTAAAGAAGAATTACTTACATTAAAAATATCATAAACTTCTGTTCCTGACCCGCCGTCTGTTATTAAGGCAAATGAATCTAGTGTTAAATTCAGCGAAGTATTAAGATGGACCGTTTTATTTGTTTTATTTATGTATCCAGTATAAAGCTTAGAGTCGCAAATAGTATAATTGACCAAATCTACAGTCTCGTTCCCCGAATTATAGATTTCAATGTATTCATCATATGTATCTGGTCCATTAGGATTGTACATTATTTCCGTGATAATTACCTCTGCATTACATATTGGAAACGAAAGTAATAATATTATTAGAGCATATTTTTTCATTTTATTTATAGAAGTAAATACTGCTATAATAATGAAGGCAGGTGAATACTGCTGAAAAGATATTCAGCTATACGAGAATTTATAAATACTATTTACTACGAATTCATTAATAATGGAATTTTTCTACGGAGATAGCTTTGATAATCTCAAAAGAAAAGGCTATGAGCCTACTGGAAAACCTGCTCCTTATGAAATAAATATTAAGTTAGTAAGTGATAAAAAACCAGAGGAGTTGGATGATCTTGAAAAAATATTAAATAAAACCGATGTACTAAATAATAAAACATTAATTAAGAAAAGTGATTTTGAGAAGGTATTAATAAGAGAAGTTACAGCGGAAAATAGTCCTTACTTTAAATTTGTTAAATCTAGAGATGAGAAAGTAGAAAGACCATTTATAAAATGTGTTGGAATTGTCGTTTATTTTAATTATGGAGATGAAAAACATAATCCTTGTTTTATGGTTGGAGGTCGTAGAACTGGAAAGGATTATCTAACTATAGTCGCTCTAAAGGAACTAGAAGACTAATTCTCTCCTTCAATAATTGCTATGGCATAAGGTTTGGAAAAGTACTCTTTTACTGCCTTTTTAACGTCATCAAGAGAAACCTTCTTGATTTTTTTAACGTAATCGTTCAGATCTTCACTTTTGCTTGTTTGCTCCCAAAATCCTATAATATCCGCAAGATGTTCTGTGTTTTCAATAACTAGGTAAAAATTCCCCTCAATAAAATCCTTGCTTTCCTTCAACTCTTTTTCTGTAAGATTTCTTAATTTTAATTCCTTATTAATCAAATCCTTAACTTTCTGTATATTCTTTTTTTGTACGTTGGCGTAGACTGTGAAATATGCATAATCTCTTTCAGAGATATAGGCAGAACCAACATCGTAGGCTAGACCTCTTTTATTTCTTATCTCATCAAAAAGTCTTCCACTCATTCCTTTACCAAGAATTGAATGAATTATATCAAGAACATAACTATCATTCTCTGTTCTTTTTGGAGCTCTGTATCCTAAAACTAAATAAGAACTTGCAATTTTTCTTTTTTCTATAATCTCTTTAACTTTTTTTAGGGGTTTTGCTTCTATTGTTATCTTCTCCTGCTTATTTTCTTTTAATTTGAACTTTCTCTCTATTTTATTTTTTATGTTCGATACTTTCCCGACTACTATTATGATTATATTTCCTGGCTCGTAATATTTGAGGTAATGATCTAAAATATCTTTTTTAGTTAGCTTCATTATGATTTCTTTACTGCCGTATGTAGGAACTGCTATCGGAGAACCTTCGTATAACGTTCTATTCAAGAGAATCCATTGATAAAAACGAGGATCATCAAAAACTATATCTATTTCTCTAGAAATTATGTCTCTCTCTTTTTCTATGTCTTTTTCCCTGAATAAGGGATTCTGAACAACTTCTAAAAGTACATCTAATGCTTTATCAAAATGTTTATTCAAGATTTTTATATGGAAACAAGTTCTTTCCTTAGAAGTATAAGCATTTATGTACCCTCCTAGTTTTTCTATTTCATGTGTAATTTCTTTATTTGTTTTGAATTTTTTTGAACCTTTGAATAGGAGATGCTCTATAAAATGAGAAATACCGTTATTATTCTTATTTTCATTTATACTTCCCACATTAACAAGAACTTGTAAGGCAACAGAGTTTGTTTCTGTTGGTACGTGGACTATTGTTGGACCATTAGCTAATCTGTATTTTTTAATTTCCATAAACTTTTTTTATACCTTACGTTTTATAAGTATATTCATGAGAATAAAAAAATTTCAGGAAATATTAAATAAAGAAAAAATAGACGCGGCAATTCTATTTAGAGGTAACCCAAACATAAATTACTTTTCTCAGAATCCTGACATAGGTTCCTCTAGTCTGGTAATCCCTAAAGATAAGGATCCTTTTTTCATATCTAAGAAACTACGATTTGAGAATTTAGACAATGAGGCTAAAATAAAGGGGATAAATCTGGACGGAAAACTTGGAGATTTTATTAATAAAGGATTCTATGGGAAAACCATCGGCTTAGATAAACTTAATTTAAGCTCTCTTATTTTTGACAAATTTAAGAAAGAATGGAAAGTAAGAATTGTAGATGTTTCTAAAATTTTGAGTGAATTAAGAGTTGTAAAATCAGGTGATGAAATAGATAAAATAAGTAAGAATTGTAAAATTCTTTCAGAAACTTTTAGAGAAGTTTTAGATAACTTTGACTTCAAAACAGAAAGAGAAGTTGAGGTTGCATTGAGTAATATATCTAAAGAGAAAGGCGGTGATTTTTGCTTTAAACCAATTGTTGCTTCAGGAGTAAACTCAGCTACACCTCATTATATGGCAAACTCTTCTAAATTAAAAAAAGGATTCTGCATAATTGATTTTGGAGTTAAATATGAGGGATATTGCTCGGATATGACGCGAACGATTTTCATAGGAAAGCCTAAGAAAGAACATTTAGAAGCATATAACAAAGTCTTAGAAGCTCATAATCTAGCTGCTGAGATTACTAAACCAGAAATGAAAGCTGAAGCTCTTCATAAGAGAATACTTGAGTACTTTGGAAAATCAAAAGATTATTTTATACATAATTTAGGTCATGGAGTAGGAATTGAAATTCATGAATTACCAAGTCTAGCTCTCGAAAGTAAAGATATCCTCAAGAAAAACAGTTGCTTTACTATAGAACCTGGATTGTATTTTCCTAAGAAATTTGGAATAAGAATAGAAGAATTATATCTATTGAAAAACAAGGTTATTCCACTAACAGATTATAGTAAGGAGTTAAAAATTCTTTAATTGTACTTTTCCTTTTTTCATGAAAACTTTGTCATCAACTAGAACCTCTCCTTTTTTTCTGAGGTCTTTAATCATGTCCCAGTGTATTGCTGAGTCGTTTTTTCCACCTACTTCTTTGTAAGCATGACCTAATGCTAGATGAATTGTCCCGCCAATTTTCTCATCGAAAAGAATTTGCTTTACAAATTTTTTTATGTTATAATTCAAACCAATACCCCACTCTCCTAAAATCTTTGCACCAGAATCAGTATTGAGCATCTTTTTTAGATAATCTTCGTTTTTATCTGCAGTTGCTTTCACAACTTTTCCTTTCTTGAATTCTAATCTAACCCCATCAACCACTTTTCCATATCTAGCTGGGAAAGAATAAGCTATTTTTCCTTCTGTTGAGTTTTCAACTGGTGATGTAAAAACTTCACCATCTGGCATATTGTAGTGACCATCACATTTTCTTCCTATTCTTCCTCTGATACTAAAGGATATATCTGTATCTTCTCCGATAATTCTAACATTTTTACCCTTATCTACTATTTTTTTGATTGCATCCTGCTTTTTACCTTCCTTTTTCCAATCCTGAATGCATGCTGAGAATACAAAATTTTCGAATTCTTCAAGACTCATCTCTGCATCTTGAGCTAATGCGTTTGTAGGGTATTCAAATAATACCCAATTATTCTTTTTTATTCGAGCATCAAAAATAGGTTTTGTTAATTTTGACCTCAAAGACATTTTTTTAGGGTCAATAGATGTTAGTTCTTGTGTATTAAAATCTCCTCCCAGGTAAATATGTCCATCTGTGTTTTTAATAATAAAATCTTCAATTATTGGATAAGTATTAAGTTGTTTTTTATTTGCTAGAGTATAATAAGCATACGCATAACCTTGAAGGTTTGGTCTCATTACTGGAAATGCTCCGTTTTTCAAGATTAGTTTATATATCTCTAAAGCTAAAGGATTTGCTTCTGAAGTAAAGCGAACCATTATCCTGCTGTTTGGTTTAACCTTTATAGAATAGTCTACTAATATTTTTGCAATCTTCTTTATTCTCTCGTCTACCATTTTAGAAAATATTATTACACTTTTCTAGATTTTCTAATTTTTTGTAAGATTCGTTAATAATTTTTTGGATATCTTTTATTTCTTTGTCATTAAGATGTTTAAATCTTCTTTGCGGGGAAAGGTATTTTTTTACAGGAATTGTTTTGTCTGGTTTCATTGTGAATTTTAATTTTCCATTTTCAATTTCATAT
This sequence comes from Candidatus Woesearchaeota archaeon, assembly GCA_020343615.1. Taxonomy (GTDB): domain Archaea; phylum Nanobdellota; class Nanobdellia; order UBA10117. The sequence continues at coordinate 907,324 of CP070803.1, forward strand.
ATCGGAGTAATTTTTGCTTGATACGCTAGTCTTGCCATTTCCACAGTCATGTTTGTAGGATAGTTCCATCCCGTAGGACATGGAGCAAATACTTGAATATAAGAAGGTCCTTTATGTGCTAAACCTTTCTTTACTTTGTTTATGAAATCATGAATATGCGCTAAACTAGCCGTTGCAACATATACATAACTTCCATGAGCTGCTACAATTAGAGGCATGTTTTTCTTTTGTTCTTGCTTTCCGTGTATCTTCTTGCCTGCTGGTGAGGTGGTTGTAGCTGCATATGGTGGAGTTGCTCCTGATCTCTGTATTCCTGTGTTCATATATGCGCCGTTGTCGTAACATATATAACAGAATCTATGCTGTCTCTCTATGGCTCCACTTATAGCTTGTAGCCCTATATCGAATGTTGCACCGTCTCCAGCAATTACAAGTATATTTACCTTGTCTCTTTTGTTTAGTTGCTTTAATGCGCTATCAATTCCTGAGGCTATAGCAGCTGAATTTTCAAAAGCTCCATGAATATATGGAACCTTCCAAGAAGTGAAAGGATATAGTGTAGAAACTACTTCCATGCATCCTGTAGCTCCTACAACAATGGTATTTTTACCTGCTGCTCTTATTGCATGCCTTAATACAGTTGCTGGTCCACAACCTGCACATGCGTTGTTTCCGGCAGTGAATAACTCTTCTTCAGGCAATCCTTGAATCATAATAACCACTCCTTTTTTGTTTTTTTAGCCCATTCAATTTTCTTGAATATTGTACGAATGTGCTTAGGTCTAACGTCTCTTCCTCCGAGACCTGCTATGAAAGAATGAACTGGAATATCTGCTATACTTTTTACTTCTGTAAAAACAGCTCCCTCTTGACCTACTGAGATATCTCTATCTATTACAGCCACTCCTTTGAGATTATCTAATTCTTTCTTTAGTCTTTCTTCTGGGAAAGGTCTGAATGTTTTTAATTTAATCAAACCTACGCTCTTTCCTTTTTTTCTGAATTCATCTACAACTGTTCTTATTGTTCCACATATAGTACCCATTGCAATAATTGCAAAGTCTGCATCTTTGGTTTTGTAACCTTCTATTAAACCATCTCCGTATTTTCTTCCAATTATTTTTTTGAAATCAGAATTCGCTTTTTTAATTAGAGGTAAGGCGCTATTCATAGCCGCATGTTGCTCTTTTTTAATCTCCATGTAAATATTAGGTGGGGCAATAGGCCCCATCGTTAAAGGTTTTTTTGGATCTAATTTGTACTTAGGTGTATATTTTGGCAGGAAAGAATCAACTTGTTTTTGACTAGGAATATCTACAGGTTCATAAACATGAGAAAGTGTATAGCCATCTAGGCAGACCATTGCTGGTGTTAGAATCTTATGATCTTCAGCTATCTTGTAAGCCATTATTACAGTATCCAGAGCTTCCTGTGGTGTCTCAACGTAGAATTGCATCCATCCTGAATCCCTCGCTGAAATAGAATCCTGATGATCGTTCCATATTGATATTGGTGCTGATAGAGCTCTGTTTGCTATGGCCATTACAACAGGTAAGCGCATTCCAGATACTACGAAAAGAATCTCATGCATTAATTCTAGGCCTTGTGAAGCTGTTGCAATGAATGTTCTAACTCCTGTTGCTTGAGCTCCTAGACATACAGAAAGAGCTGAATGTTCTGATTCTACATTAACTAATTCTGCATCAAATTCCCCATCGTAAACAAAATCAGCGATTCTCTCAGGAATCATGGTTTGAGGAGTGATCGGATATATAGATACAACTTTGGGATTACATAGCTTTACCCCCAGTGCTATTGCTTCTGATGCAGATATTATCTTTTTCATTTTACTTCTTTATTTATCCATTCAAGATAATGAGGATCAACTTCTTCTACATCTATGCATTCTATACTTGGAACTCCGTAAGAATGAAGTTTTTTAATTACTTCCATCACCTCTCCGACTCTTTCATCTTTTGTTTTACAAATCATCATAATTTCTTCATCTACGTTTATTCTTTCTTGCCACCAGTATATACTCCTAATCTTCGGAATTATATTTACACAAGCTACTAATCTTTGTTTCACTAATTCTTCTCCTATCTCTTTTGCTTCCTTCTGGTCTTTTAGTGTGCTCATAATTATTTTCATTTTTCTTCTATAACTGTCTTCTTGTCAGCTTTTTCTATAAACGTGTTAAGGTCGGTACTAACCCATCCGAATTCTCTAAAAAGTTTTTTTAAGTCCTTGTTTTCTTCTTCCATTATTTTTCCTCCTTAATCATTTTTATTGCCTTAGCTGGGCACTCATATGCACAAATACCACAACCTTTACAGTAGTCATAATCTACTGTTATTTTTCCTTTTTTTAGATATATAGCTACAGCGGGACACTGAAGCCAGCAAGTTCCACATTTAATACATTTTTTTTGATCTATTATTGGGCGCATGGCTCTCCATCCGCCTGTTTTGTTCCTTATACTGCTTCCTGGCTTGTCTATTACTGCTCCTTCTTTCATTTTTCTATAAACTCTTCAGTATCATAAAATTCAATTTCCGGCCTTGTATTTTTAAGGTCCTCAAATGTGAATTCTTGTAGTTCATCTGAAAAAGCAATACAGCAATCTTTGATCACTGTGATCTTATAATCTTTATCGTAAGCATCGGATATTAAACTTCTAACACATAAGTTGGTTGATATCCCTGCTATGATTAATTCTTTTGCCCCTAACTTGTCTAATTTTTTCTCTAATTGTGTCTTGTAAAAAGGTGAAATTTTATTCTTTCTAATTAGAGTATCTTTTCCTTCTTTATAATCAACTTTTGGGATTATCTCTACATTTCTAGTTCCTTTTACAAAGTCCTTCTCTGATTTTAATTCTATGTGTGTTGTAAAAATAATAGGAGTATCCCTATCTCTACAATAACCAATTACTTCATTTAAATTCTTAATTTGTTTGGAAATGTTTCCCACATAGTAATCTGATTTTTTGTTTATCCATTGGTTTATATAATCTACTATTATTAAAGCTTTCATTTTAACTTTTCATAAACCTCCTTTATTGCTTGCTTATTTTTTTCTATCATACCTTTCCTTCCTGCAAATCTATCCTCTACTGCCCTATTCAGAGATTTTAAGTCTATGATATCAGATACGGCTGCTAATGCACCAAGCATAGCAGTATTCACTATGTCTCTTCCAAAGATCTTTAGAGCTATAGCAGTTGCATCAACATGATATGTGGTAAAGCCATTTGGTTTAGTCTTCTTTGAAGAGTTGATAATTATGAAGCCATTTTTCTTTAAACCTTTGGTAACGTCGACTGATGATAAAAGTGAGGGATCCAGAACAATAACAATATCTGGTCTGTACACTGCTGATCTGATTAATATTGTTTTAGTATCTATCCTCGTAAATGATTCTACAGGAGCGCCCCTTCTCTCTGTACCGAATCTTGGGAACGCTTGGCTTTTTTTACCCTTATAAAAAGCTGCTATTGCAAGAATTTGAGCCGCTGTAACTGCTCCTTGACCACCACGACCATGTATTCTAATCTCGTACATTTTCATTAGATGACAAGTTTCCAAATAAAAAGATTTGTATGCTAAAAAACAAGTAAAAGCAATTACGGTATAGGGATAACTATACTACTTCATAAATTCATCTATATATTTATAGAGGTCTTTGAAATCAGAGTTATTTTCTATGACTTTATCAGCTAATTCTATAACCTTTCCTAAACCTTTTAGTTCTTTATCTCTTTTATCTCTTTCAAAAAATTCTTCTTCAGTCTGAGGATCTTCCTTTCTTCTTCGTTTCCATCTTAATTCAGGATCAGTTCTTATTTCAACTAATGTAAAATCATCAACATGGTTTCGAATATAATCTACTTCTTCTGGGCTTCTAAAATTAGTAATTACAATCTTATCTTTCTTTGATTTATTTATTTTATTTAGAATTTTTATTGCTAGTCCACCCATACCGTGCTTTTTTCTATAGTCGTCTCCGATTTTAGATAAATTCATTTTAGTAGGCTCTATTTTTTTCTTCTTCGCTTCTTCTATTAGAATATCACTAAAGCTAAGAACTTCAAAATTGTATTTCTCTTTGAGATAGTTGCCTACTGTATCCTTACCGGCACTAGCCATGCCAGTGATGCCTAATACTTTCTTTTCCATATTTTAATATGTTAGTGAGATATGTGGACGCTAATAGTGTCCCAATAATTCCTATTACACTCATAATCTTAAATAATGTTTCGATGTTTAAAAATTGAACTATCACTCCACTTACTATAAAACCGAAAAAAGCACCAATTTTAGCAATAGAAATATAGGACCCTACTACGCTTCCTTCCCTCTTCATTTTTTCTCCAACAGTTGACATTAGACTCCATGCTGAGACATTCCACATAGCTCCACCAGTACCAATTATTCCTAAGATTAAGATTAAAAGAGGATACGAACCTGCAGTTGCTACAAAGAATAAACCTCCAATTCTTAATGCTATTCCGATTAATACAGTTCTATTTGCTCCATAAGTATCTGATAAATTTCCGAATACTCCTTGAAGTAAATGTGTGATTCCAAATACAAACATTGCAAAACCAATATAACTATAGGTTAGATTGTATTTTTGAATTATTAGTAGAGGTAAGAAAACTAATTCAGCGGAATTAGCAAAATGAGCAGTTATTCCTAAAATAGCCATACCTTTAAGTTCTCTAGCGGAAATAAAATTTCTAAGTTCTTGTAGTATATGTATTCTTTGTCTTTTAATTTTGATAGTATGTGAGCTCTCTTTATAGAAAAATAAAACTAAAATAAGTAAGAGAAAAATAGCTAATATGAATGGTGCTTTAACAAAAAATCTATCTGCTATGATTCCTCCGACTAGAGGAGCAACAAGTATTCCTACAGAATTCATACTTAAGGACCATCCTGTAAACTTTCCTCTTTTGGTATCATCTACTAAATCTGAAATTCTGGCTATAACAATTAATTGTACGCAACCTATTGCTACAGCGTCAAAAATTCTACCTAGAACTATGAAAATCCATGGTGTCCCAACCATATAGAAAAAAATAGCGACTATTTCTAGAGCGAAACCGATGATTATAACTCTCTTTCTACCTACTTGGTCAGATAACTTACCAAAATATACTGAAGAAAATATTAAGGCTAATGGGAAAACTGAAAAAAACAATGATAATTGAATTGGGTTGAATCCAAAGCTTTCAATATAAGGGGCTAAAACCGGTTGTAGTAAATAAACTGTGCTTAGAAAATAAGTACCTATTCCAGTTACTCTTAAATAATCTTTATAATGCATTATGCTTTCTCTATCTTAATACATTGAACTGGGCAAACTTGTGCTGCTTTTTCATTACAACCAACTTCATTTAACTCTGTCTTCTTTGGTTTAGATTTTCCATCGTCTTTTATTTCCCAGTTAACGGGACAAACTGCTACACAAGAACCGCATCCGATACACTTTTCTCTGTCCATAATAATTTTTACCTTTGCCATAATAATTAATATTATAATACCTCAATATTTAAATATTATTTGGGTATCATATAGTTAAAATGGAAGATTCAAAATTTAGTCTAGAAAGTAAATTAAAAGCCATGAATCCTGAAGAAAGAGAAAAAGTAGTAGAAGAGATAAAGAAGAAGGCAATCCAAGATTGTATTTTCTGTAAGATACTTCGTGGAGAAATCCCTGCTAAGAAAGTGTTTGAAAGTGAAGATGTTCTATCTTTTTTAGACATAAATCCAGTAAATCCAGGTCATACTCTAGTGATTCCTAAGAAGCATTATCTTTTCATAACTCAAATTCCTGATGGTGAATTATCAGCACTTATGTCTGTAGTTAAGAAAATAGCTGGAGTCGTATTAGACGCTACAAAAGCAGAAGGTATCACTATATCTCAATTAAATGGGAAGGCTGCAGGACAAATTGTTCCTCATGTTCACTTTCATATAATCCCAAGATATGAAAATGATAAAATGGATAACCATTGGCCCACTCAGAAACTCGATGATGAACAATTTAATAACATTCAAAGAAAGATTATTGAGTTAGTAAAAAAACTCTACGAACCTAAAGAAAATACAGAGGAGAAGGTTGAAGATGAGGATGAGGAATACGAGTTTAAGCCTCGCCTTCCTTAGTATAGTACTGTTGTGAAAAGCTTAAAGAGAATATCTCCAAAAATTAAGCTAAAAAGAATTCCTGCTAAAAACGCGGGTAAAAAAGGAAGACCTTCTTTTATGATCACTTCTTTTAGTTTACCTTTCTTTTCCAATTCTACAAGTCTTTTTATGTCCTTTATTTCTATACCTGTTCTTTTTTGCTTGTAGATTATCTCTTTGTCAACTTTTACGTCTTTAGCTATCCAGTCTCCTTCTGTTAGTTGTGATGGTTTGATTTTTTTAAACATTGATATCTTCTCAACAGCCATGGATAAAATTAAACTATAAAATAATAGGATAACCATGGTCCATAAGAAAACTATGATGCCTGAGAACTCTCTAAAGAAAAGCAAAGCTAAGAAAATTAATATCGCTGATGATAGTAGAACTGCTCTTGTTATAATTATACTCTTTCTCTTTAGTATCAGTACAATCTCTTTTCTAACTTTTTCCCAGTTTTTTACTGCTTTATAACCTGTGTATAGGATACCTAAAATGGCTCCGAATAAGAGAGTATTAAAAAATAGAGTAATAACAAATGGCCATTCTGCTATCGTTGGATTGAGTAACTTAAGAAAAGTTTGTGGATAAATTGGCATTAGAGCACCTAAGCCTACTAAGAACTTAGCGTCTCCTCCTCCCCAGCTCCCAGTGTAATACATTACATTAGCAACTATAAAAAATATGAAGGCTACTGTTGCAGAACAGAGTAGAGGCTTAGGAGAATTCTGTATCAGAGAAATTATAGCGTGCCCTAGCAAACCAGTTATGATCAGAAAATAGTTTATCCAATCTGGAACTTCTCTTCTCTTAAAATCAGTGTATACTGCTGTTATACTGCCGAGTATCAGGATGCTCACGAAAAAAATATCTGCAAACATAGAAATAAAATTAAAAAGTGAAGATATAAAAATTATTCTACTTTTGTTCCAGGTCTTCGATTCCTTTTGTAGATACCTGGAAGACTGCTTCTCCTTCAGGCAGGTATGGTGAATCTATTAACCTAGCTATTCTCTTGCCAGCTTTACCTTTTCTTAAGTAGACTCTGAATTTCGAAGCGTGACCTAAAATATGTCCGCCTACAGCTGCTGTAGGGTCACCAAAGAACATATCAGGTTTTGCCATAACCTGGTTTGTTACAAATACTGCGGCATTGTAAACTTCAGCAATTCTCTGAAGATCTCTTAAATGTAGATTCAACTTTTGCTGTCTTTCAGCCAATGTTCCTCTTCCAGAGTACTCTACTCTGAAAAGAGCCATCAAAGAATCAACAACTACTAGACGAATATTATTCTCTTTCTTCTTCACTAATTTTTCTGCTTTCTCTGCAAGAAGTATTTGATGATCAGTTGTATAAGCTCTTGCTACTCTTATGTTTTTTAAGACCTTGTCAGGATCCAGTCCTACGTTTTCAGCCATTTGTTTTATTCTTTCAGGTCTGAATGCTTTTTCTGTATCAATGTAAATTGCACTGCCTCCTAAGCCGCCTTTTTCTACAGGTAGCTGGCAGTTTACACATAACTGCATACCTATCTGTGATTTTCCTGAGCCAAATTCTCCGAAAGCCTCGAATATATTCTGTGTTTCTATGCCTCCGCCAATTAACTTGTTAAGCTCATCACTTCCTGTGGTTAACTTCTGAGCTTGCTTTATGATTTCTAGAACTTCATCTCCGGTCTTGAAACCCATATTCAAACTATCTCTTGCTATTTTGATTATCTTTTCTGCTGTTGCTTCACCCAAACCACCAATATCTGCTAGCTCCTTTAAGGGAGCCACAGCTATTGCAGTCAGAGAATCATAACCTGCTTCCTTGAGTTTTTCTGCTGATTTAGCGCCTATTCCGGGCAAATCCTCAATTGATTTTTCCGTTTCTAATTTTTCTTTTGCCATTTTTATTTTTGAGAGAGTAAATTAGCTAGTTCTTTTGCATCTATATTCACTCGAGAGCGGTTGATAATTACTTCAAGCCTTTCGTAAGCTTGATTTTCTCTTACTATACCTTCAACTATAATTTCTTTACCAAGTAAAAAATTATTAATCTTTTCCTTTAGTTCTTCAGGATTCTCTTCAGATAATTTGTCAAGTTCTTCATTTAAACCCATTAAAATCTGAGCTGTTTTTCCAAAAGATACGCATCTCACTGTGGCTGTACCATCATCTAAAACGAAATTAAAGACCACTGAAGTTCCGGGTTCTACCTTTCCGTGTTCTTCACACTCTCCTTCATCATCTACTCTTTTTCTGCATTCAGGACACATTTGATAGAAATAAGGATCAAATAATTGAACAACTACGCCTCTGGTTTTAATAGAATCGCCAACTTCTATGTCTTTTATTTCCACTTCTTTGGATTCTGGTACTTCTCTTTCTTTTATGTCTGCTACTTCTACTTTAACGTTTTCAGGATTTATTATTATTTGACTGTTCATGTTGAGGTGTATTTCTCTCTCTCCTCTTAGGTTCTTCTTAGCGTAACCATTCTTCACTCGAATAATATCTCCTTCCTTTATTTTCCCTTGACCAATTAATTCAACTCTTTCATCCCATATGACTATTCTTATTGTCCCTGTTTTGTCTGCCATGATAAAAGAAGCAACTGTGCCTTTCTTTCTTCCTTTCTCCCAATGCCTTGGTTGAAATACTCTGGTAACTTTACCAACAATATCTACAGACTGCATTCCGCCAGAAACATTTTCTACTTTTATCTGGCTCTTTTTTATGCTATCTAATAAACTAACACCTAATTCATTGGCTACTATATACGCTGCTCCTTCTTCAGAAACTAATCCCTCGAGGCTGTTTATTTTTTCCTTAATTTTCGAGTTTATCTCTTTTTCAGATAGATTAGTCTCTTTTTTTATTCTACTAATTACCTCAGAAACTGGTATCTGTAGCATTATCATCTAGCAATTACTACTTAAGTTTAAAAAGTTTTGTTTAGAAAACCTCACTAAATTTTCTTATTTTGCTTCTTATGGCTGAGGGATCTTCTCCTCCGTGCCATGAAAATCTTGGTCTTGTTCTCATAGGATATATCTTTTCTGAATTATCATCAAGGATTATACCTGCTCCTTTAACTCTTGGAAGATTATCTATGTATCTAGTGATATTAAAAGTCAAATAATTCTGCATTATTTCATCAAGTGCATCTAAATCCAGCTTAGCAGTTAGTCTATGTGATAAAACTATATCTGCCTGCGTTAATACATCTGTATGAATTTTTCCGGGTTGCTGGGTTGCTAATACCATACTTATTCCAGGTTGCCTTCCTTCCCTCAATAATTGAACTAAACTATATGTTGCTAAGGTTTCTCCTACTCTTGGTAGGAATTCATGAGCTTCGTCTATCATTACCCAAACCATTGGGGCCTTTTTCCCTGCCGAAGCTCCGATCTCTCCTGTTAAAAAAGAACCCTCTGAAATTAATTCTACTTCTTCTCCTTTTCTTGCTACTAATCTTTTCTGCAATATTTTTTTACACACTATGCCTATAACTAGTGCTTTAATTGTTTCTCCTCCTTCTACTTCTGAATATGCAGATAAATCTAGAACTGTTAATTGACCTCCTTTTAACATATCTTCTGTATCTGTTGCTTTTTCTGAAAAAATACCCCAATTTTCTATTGACTCAAACCTGTTTATTAGCACTTTTTTTATTCTTTCTGTTGGAGCCTTTTTTTCAATTAGGTTAATTATATCTAAAAGTGAAAATGTATCCCCGTGCTCTTCTTTTGCTGTGTCTAATATCTTTTGTAAAAATAACCCTTCTTCAGATAATAGGTTTATATCGAAAATTTTACAAAATTGTTCTGCTCCTAATTCTGCTGGTCTTATTGAAAATGGTTCATCTACTGCGACTCCTTTATCTTGATACTCATTGAATAAATCAACAGGACAATAGATTATAGGATTTAGTTCCTTAGGCTTCAAATCCCACTCATTTATCATTTTGTCATCTTTGTAATTAGGATATTTCATTGTCCAATAAATTCCCATGGTGTCAAAAATTAATGTGCTTATATTTTGAGCTATTTCTTCTGGTAACTTAGCTAAACCTTCTGCTATAACTCCCATACTATAAGACTTGCCTGCTCCTCTTTTACCATCTATAAGAATTATATGCGGTCTAACAGCATCTAGATAAATAGGAGTTGATAAGGATTTGATTTTACCCATAGTCACGTATTGCTTTCCTATGTAAATAGTGCCTTCTTCACCGAATTTCTTCAAGTCTGTTTCATTACGACCAATAATAATTTTTCTAGTCATTAAATAAAAGAAGCTCATCTAAACATAAAAAAGTTTTTTGTTCTTAATGAGTAAACATTAAAAAAGAGTATTATTAAAATTCTTACGTGCCGTGGTGGCAGAATGGCTAATGCGCTCGATTCGAGATCGGGTGTCCTTACGGACGTGCAGGTTCGAGTCCTGCCCACGGCGCCTTATAAAGCGTTAGAGGTCGCTTAAGTCTAATAATTAACGGTGTTGAATTCTAATAATCTAATCAAAAATCTTTTATTGTTTATTACCGATTAATCTACTATGGCAATGATGCAAGTACCTATCCATGTACCTGGCGATAGGGAAGCAGTTATTGAATTTCTGAAGAAGAACAATATAAAGTATGTTACTCGTGGCGGGCAGATTATAGTCAAGAATACTTACATACATCTTGATGCTTACGGAGCATTTGGTAACAGGCTGGGTTTTTATTCTGATTTTGCCAGAGACGGCGAAGGTAGACCCGTGATAATAGGCCGTGTCAATTATGGAAAATGTATGCCATTCAGAGAGCAGGTTAAATTATTCAATGCTATGAAAGGGGCGATTATGAAGAGCAGAGAGGAACATTACAAAGAAACAGAAGAGAAATTAAAAAAAGCTAAAGAAGTGATGGGTTTTGAGAATAACATTCTGAATGAAGAGCACCAGCTTGAAGAACAGATTAGAAAAACAATTGGTTTTATTTCTCATCTTCAGAAGATTCTACCAAAGGCAACATTTTTTGAAGGAAATCATAAAAACATAGACCATGGTGTTCTAGCTGGACATATCTCGATGTTAAATGATATTCTTAATTATCTTAAGGATGAGGAAATAGAGTCAGTGCATATCTTCAAAGATACTCGTAAGTCTATAACAATAAAAAAAGAGAAAAAAGAATTGAAAATACAGAAGAAACACTTGAAGAAATTATTGTCAAAATTGAATAAGTTTGTTAAAGAAGTAAAATACTTCTTGAAAGTGTGGGTAAAGGATTTCCAGATTACTGCTCCAATGCGTAAGGACCTTAGAGAATACTACGAAAAGGTATTATATGTATACAGTCACTATGTTGAATTATTTGCAAAAGAAATTAAAAAATAGGTTTTGGTTACTTTGTGAAGTCAGACATATCATTCACTAAGTCTTCTATTTTGTGCTTAAGACTAAAGTTACTTCCTGTTTCAGAAACATAAAACTGCATATCAACACAGTGAGTTAGACTTAACATATTCAGGATATTGCTAAGGTTACTTACTGTTTTTTTATCCTGTTTTGTAACAATTTTATCAGAACCATATTGTTTTTTTATCCCTTCATAAGATTTTTCAATTACTCCATAAATCTCATTTGCTTTATTTAGAGGTAATGACCCTAGAATCCCTGGATAGATATTATCATAAGAAGGTGTTTCACATTCTAAGAGTTGTTTAGTTAATTCTTTTGTTTCACCAGAAAACATAGTCTTTTGCATCCTAATATATCACCACTAACCAATAAAATATATAAGGTTTTCTTTGCTTAAATTAAATTAATATGGTAGAAAGACAAAGAAGTCTTGAACAAGGTGTGTGGAGAAGCTATCATTAT